>DATMHK010000369.1:0-8912 GCA_035554995.1 Gemmatimonadaceae bacterium | reverse complement strand
CGCTAACCGTACGGGCTCGGGATCGGGCTTGTGTCGCCTCGTGGCGTCGCAGCCGACGATGGTGTCCATGTGCCTGGCGAGCCCGACCAGGGCGAGAGCGCGAAGTGCCAAGTACTCGGACTTGCTCGTGACGATGGCTATTTCGTGACCGCGTGAGCGGAGCGCAGTGACCGTGTCAACGACCTCGTCGTAGCAGCGGACGAGCCGGTCGTGGTGTTCGAGTTGGTATTCACGGTATGCCGCGATGAGCGCGGCCTTATCGGCATCGTCGCGGGCATAGCGACCGAACATCGTGAAGAGCGGGATTCCGACGCCGGCCAGCCACTCTTCGTCCGGCGGAGTTACGCGGCCGAGCTTCTCGAACGCGTAGCGGGCGGAATTGAGGATCAGCTCGATCGAGTCGATGAGCGTTCCGTCGAGATCAAAGAGGACGGCGGGGAGGGTTCGGCCGGATCGAGACATGGATACCAACGAACCTAGCAACTACCATCCATCGCATGCCCGGACCAGTCACGCGAGAGGTCAAGAAGTACCTCATCCAGCTCGTCGCCGGCGTCGCGGTGCTCGACGCGATCATGATGGGGTTGTACTACGGGTTCTCCATCAGTCTGCGTCCGGAAAGGACGCAGCAGACGTTCGTCGCGGTTTGGGTCGTGCTGACGCTGATCGTGGTGACGACGCTGATGAAGAAGATCAGGCAGGCGAGGCGAAGAACGTAAGGCAGCTTTTTACTACGCCGTTTATTGCTAAGAAAAACGCCGGTCCACTGAGTGGACCGGCGTTCTTGCACTGCTGAAAGCCAGCCTTAGCGGCCGATCTTTACGACGTTCTCGGCCGCGGGGCCTTTGGCACCCTGGACGATGTCGAACTCAACGCGCTCACCCTCGGCGAGCGTGCGGAAGCCACCGCCCTGAATCGCGGAATGATGGACGAAGCAGTCCTTCTGACCACCTTCGGGCGTGATAAAGCCAAAGCCCTTCGCGTCATTGAACCACTTCACGGTGCCGGTCGTACGAGCCATGTCGAACTCCTAAGAATGTTGTTGTGTCGTCGGAGTAGCGGAACATGCCGTACACACCGACCCACAGTTACTCGTGAACTCCCTCACGACGGGTACGTTTCGGTGATCAACCTCGACCACCGGCGCGGCTCGAAACTAAAAAGAGGCTCTCGCGCATGCGAAAGCCCCAATGTTCGTCCCGGAACGTATTCGCGCAATCTAGCGTGTGGCAAGGTAATGCTCTGCCGGCTCGAGCGCAAACCTTTTTTGGGGACCAGGCTGTCGGGGCGGACTCCGCGCTGGTAGTTTCGGCGTCCCCCCCCGCCCATTCGCCACCGGAGGGACCTATGCCGGACCGAGCCGAATTCGAGGCGGTTTTCGCCGAACTCCGGGCCATCTTGATGGACTATGCCCCGAAGCTCAAGGTCGTCCACGACAAGCCCGGGGACTATTACCTCGATACCCATACAATCGGCAAGAACAAGAAGCCGATCATGTTCGCCGCCGCCCGGATTGGGAAAGCCTACGTCAGCTACTATTTCATGCCTGTTTACGGCGACGCGATCAAAGGTATGTCGCCTGCATTGAAAAAACGCATGCAGGGCAAAGCGTGCTTCAATTTCACCAAGCGTGACCCGGAGCTCATGTCCGAGCTGAGCCGCGTAACCCGCCAAGGCTACGAAGCCTGGCGAAAGATCGGCTGGGTCGAATAGTCAGCCCTCTCATGTCGCGTGCATTCGTAAACGAAGACGCCGGTTCGCCGGGCTCATCCCGACGGTTCATTCTCCCGCCGCGTGATGATCCCGCCTTTAACGCGGCGGCAGCCGAAGCCCTGCTCGAGGCGGCGCGCGAAGGCGACACGTCGAGCGCCGAGCAGGCGACAGGCTACTACTGGGGCGAGCCCGCGCTTCGAGAAGACGTTCGACGAATCATGGCGCGCGCCCAAAAATCGGGCGACGACCGGCTCGAGCAGCTGGCGCGCCGGTTTCTCCGCTGATGGCACGCTGGGTTATCGGCCTCGTACTCGGCGTGATCATGTTCGCGATAGGATTGTTCGTCGCGTTCAGGCCGCTGTGGACCCACGACGGAGTTCTACTCGGCTCGCGAGGCCTCGATCTGCTCTTCGCGATCGTGTTCATGCTCCGCGGTGCCGTGAACGTGCGGACCGCGCTCAATCGCCGCGCAAATGCGCGCCCCGTTGCAACAATTTGAGATCCGGTCCCTCGGCGAGTTCGTCGACCGAGTCACGCCGAATGTTCCAGATAGCGTGACCGGACGACGGCGCGATACCGGTGTGTACCGCGGTGCCGCTGACGTCGACGCTCCACTGCTCACGACTCTCGACCGCCTCGGCGGGACCAACCCTGCCCACACCAAGGCGGACCTCGAGGAGCACGTCCTTCGGAATTACATCCGATACGCTCGTGCGCATACGGATGCGTCAGCCGCGAACGACTGGGAGGAGCTGTTCTCGGCGCAGCACCATGGCGTGCCGACGCGTCTGCTCGACTGGACGTACTCGCCGCTCGTCGCCGCGTTTTTCGCGACGCGACCGTGCGCCGGTGACGAGCGACCGCGCGCGGTTTGGCGCCTGGATTGGCAAGCAGTTCACCGCGCGTTTCGCTTCCCGCCATTGGCTCTGTTGCCGCGCGATCTCGACGCGTTGTTCGAGCCCGGCGGACACGCTTCGCCTTGGCAGATGTTCGCGCGGCAGCAAAGCGCGGCACCGTTCGTCTGTCTCGTGGAGCCGCCGTCCCTCGACGCGCGCATCGCCGCGCAAGCCGCGGTGTTCACCATGTGCTCCGACAAATGGCATTCGTTCGACGATTTCCTGGCGTCGCACGGACTCGCCAGCACGCTGACGAAGTTCGTGTTTCCCGCGGAGTGCGTCGGACAGATTCTCGACCAGCTCGATCTGGTCGGCATTGATGAGCGCCGGCTCTTTCCCGACCTGGATGGCGTCGCGGCGGCGATTCGGCGCTACTACGCGTAATCGCCGCGCCCGGTCGGTGTCGTTGGCTAAATTGTTCGCGACTCGAATCTCACCAATGGTTTTCTTCAAGCGAAAAGAGAAGGTCCCGACCGAACCACAGCGGCTCGATTGGCGACTGCTCGAGCGCGGGGCGATCGCGCTCTATTACAAGTCCTCGGTTCTTTCGGCAGACCTCGGCTGGTTTCGGCAGGCGAAATACGTCGTGCACGAAATGAACGGCACGGCGTGGGACTCCCCCGCGGCCTTTCACACCGACGTGCAGCGTGCGCTGGGTTTTCCGGACTATTACACGAAGAACCTGGCGTCGTGGATCGATTGTCTGGCGGAGTTGCACGTTCCCGATGAGAGCGGGACGGTGCTGGTCTTCCGTCGCTTCGACGTTTTCGCGAAGGCGCAGCAGCACTTGGCCCAGACGATCCTCGATAGCATCGAATGTACGTCGCGGCGCTTTCTGCTGACGGGCCGGCGCCTGCTCGCGCTCGTTCAGTCCGACGACCCCCGTATTCGCTTCGAGCGGGTCGGTGCGGTTCCGGTGACATGGAATCCGCGCGAGTGGGTGGATTCCGAGCGGATCGGCGGGCGCGACTAGGCCGCTCGACCTAGAACGTCATATTCCACGTCAGTTGCAGGCGGCCGGTTTGTGGTCCGAGGAGAAAAGCGTCCCGGCTCACCGGGGTGTTGTCCGTCGCCGCGCGGTTCGCGCGATGTGAGGAGCGCACCGCGAATTGCTTGCCGACCGCATAGCCGAACGCGGCGCCGATGACCTGGTCGGAGAGCCAGTGCCGCCGGTCGAGGATTCTCGCGAGGCCGACGCTGCCAACGACTGTCCATGGGATTGCCTCCGCCGCTCCCATGGAGTAGCGGCGCGTGAGAAAGGCAGCACAGGACGTGACGTTGACGAGATGGCCGCCAGGAAAGGAGTGGCGCCCCCAATTGCCGCTGCCTGGGATGTTCAGGTTATACTGGTCGCCGAATTGTGCCGGTGGCGTGGCGAGGTCACGCGAGCTGTCGGGCCGCGTACGCGCGAGGACCGGATAGATGACCCAAGTGCGTACCGCGCTCGACGCGGCGTAGGCGGCGGCGCAGCCGAGCAGGCCTTCTTGCAACCGGCTGTTACGCGTGACGACACCAACGCCGAGTGCTGCCAACGCGACCGGAGTCAGCACGCGTCCGGAAAAGGCGATGCCGCCTTCGCGAAACGGTTTCAGGAACGACCAGGTGGCATCGTTTTGTTGCTTGACTGCCCACTGATCGACGCTTGCGTCGGCGAGCGAGACGGCGGCGGATCCCGCGACGGCACCCAAAGCGAGGAGCCAATCGTCTCCTCGTCCTCGAAACGGTGACGTCCACACATCCCACGCGTCGCCCGCCGAGTTCTTGAGGTTGGTTCCGAGTATGCTGAGCTTCGACTGACCATCAGCCGTCGCCGCCAAAATTGAAACAAAAAGCGTCGCAGCGACGCACCGAATAGAGGAAGTTCGCATGTCGGTTTCGGCTCCCCGCTTGGCACTCGGGGGGCGCAGCGCGACATTGGCAAGAGGTGCGCCCTATGGCGCATCGGACAAACGACATGCCTCGCTCGTGTGCCGCATGCGAGGCGACTTGGAGATGGGAATGCATCACGGCTACATGTATGGCGGCTCGTTCGAGCTCAACTACGACGGACTCGGCGCGAGCATAGACACCTATCGAACAACTTCAGGCGAGACTCATCCGCTCCCGACTTGGCCGGAGACGGTGGACGGCGTGCGCGTTTGGTACATGGAGAAGACGGGGAAGAAGTTCTACGCCGTCCGGCTCCAGTTCGAGTCGCACGACATCGTGCTCGTGCACCCGGTGGCGATCGACCCGTTGCGCCACATGAACAACCGGCGGTTTTCCGCTCAGCCGACGCTGGTCAAGGATGGCGAAGTGTCGGCACTGCTCGACGATGTCATACGGGAGAATCCGGAGACGCAGCCCGAGCTGGCGATGCTGATAAACCGGGTGAACCACGTCCGCCGAGCGGGCCGAGCCGGGAGCTTAGGGTAGGGATAGGCCAAAGGTCGCCTTTCGGGAACGAAAATGGCTCGCAGGAGGCGGCTCCGGTCGCTAGATTACGCGCGTATTCCGAAAAGCCATTTCGAACCTTTGGCCCCATTACAAATGGACGGCTCGGCAGCTCTTGCACTCTATCGTGAGGAGAAGGCGCGTGCGCTTCAGGAGCGTCGCATCTCTCACGCGCAGCTCATGGCGGAGGCGAAGGAGGCCTTTGCCAAGATGTTGGCAGACGCTCAGTTAGCGCGAAAAGGCGGCCGTCCTCGGACCAATCCGCAAACTCCCGCGCAGGCGGCTGCCGCGGCTGCGGCGAAGGCCAAACAGGTCGCGGTGGCGGCTGCTCCGGCAAAGAAGCCGACTGCTGTCGCGGCGGTAAAACCGGCAGCCGTGAAGGCCGCACCGGCGAAGAAAGCATCGTCGCGAAAGGTTCGCGTCGCAGCCAAGCGGGCGACGCCTACCCGAGCCAAAGTCGCGGCGGCGAAAAAGGGCGCGACCAAGAAACGGACGCCGGCGCGGGCGAAGCGACCGGTGGTCCGCGCCAAGTCGACGAAACGTCGATAGTCGTTCGGGCCGATGCGCCCGCGTCGCATAGTTCTAGGCCTAATTGCGGGTTTGATTCTTGGAAGCGCGATCGGTACCCACCCGGGTCCGATCGCGCTTCGTCTTGTATCGGTCATCGAACCGCTCGGGCAGCTGTGGGTTGGCGCGATTCGTATGACCGTCGTGCCGCTCGTGATCTCACTCCTCTTCGCCGGCGTCGCGGGGCGAGGTCACGACGACGGTGAGCGGTTCGGGCGGATCGGAGCGGTAACAGCGGTGACTTTCGTGGCGCTCCTGATTTTCGCCGCGCTGGTCGCGCTGCTTCTCGGGCCGCCGCTCATGGCCGACATGAAGTTGTCGGCGGACGCCATCGCGAGTTTGCGAGCCACCGCCGGCGCGGGTGCGGCGAAGACGACCGCACAAGCGGCCCAAGTTCCCGGATTCGCGTCGTGGGTCACGTCGCTCGTCCCCGCCAACGTCGTGAAAGCCGCGGCGGACGGCGCGATGCTTCCCGTCATCGTCTTCACGTTGTTGTTCGGGCTCGCCGCGCGCCGGATCGAATCGTCGCTCCGACTTGCGTTGCTGCATTTCTTCGGCGCGGTGGCGGGTGCGATGACCACCGTCGTCGACTGGATCATTTGGGCGGCGCCGGTGGGCATCTTCTCCTTAGTCGTGGCGGCGGCGAGCCGAGCGGGGATCGCCCTCGCCGGCGCGCTGGCGTACTACATCATCGCGATCTCGGCGCTGCTCGCGCTGTTCGCGCTGCTTCTCTATCCCATCGCGGCGATGGTCGGCCGCGTTCCTCTCGGATGGTTCACGCGGGCGGCGGTTCCGCCGCAGGCGGTCGCGCTGAGCTCCAGCTCGTCGCTGGCGTCGTTGCCGGCGTTGGTTGAGAGCGCGCGAGCGCTCGGTCTCCCGACGTCGGTCACGGGATTCGTCCTACCGCTGTCCGTTTCGACGTTCAAGGTGGCGACGCCGATCACGTGGATGATGGGAGTCTTGTTTCTTGCCCGATTGTACGGGGTCGAGCTCTCGACGCCGGCGTTAGTGTCCGTGGCGGCAACGGCCGCCGCGCTCAGTTTGACGCTGCCGGGTGTTCCGCAGGGTGCGTTGCTGCTCCTCACCCCCGTGCTGACGAGTTACGGAATTCCGGCGGAGGGAGTTGGTCTACTGCTCGCCGCCGACACGATTCCCGATTTGATGGGGACGATGACCAACGTCACCGGCGATCTCGTGGTCGGTACTGTGGTCGGTGGATGGGGCGTTGCGGAGCCCACCTTCGAGGAAGCATCATCCGCCGATGCGTGACGTCGCAATGTCTGGCCGGTGGTTCACGTTATTCCTGGCGCTCGTCGCGTGCGACAAGCCGGCCAAAGAAGATCCCTCAGTGGAGACGAAAGCGGGTCCGGCTCCCGTTGCGGCCATGCCCGGCGATGCTCGCTGTCCAGCGACCGGGCTTTGGGCGGAGTGCTCCGTTCTCTATCGATTGGAGCGCTCGGGGCTGGCGCCGCACGTCGATTCGACCGGCGTGGCGGGCGAGAAGTCGCTCACGGGTCGGGCACTCCTGATCAGATTCGGAACGGCATCGCAGCTCGAGGTCTTTCTTTACGCCGATTCGGCGGCGCGAATCGCCGACGGCGCTAAGCTCGATCGCTCCACGCTGGTTGGAGCCACCGGTCAGCAGACGTTGCGACGCGAGCGTACGTTGATAGAGAACGCGAATCTGATTGGACTACTCAGCAGCATCAACGATCGACTGCGAGAGCGCGTGTCGGACGCGCTCACCGCGGGCGCTCCGCAACCCACCGCGCCATGAGGCTTCCCCCGGACGGAGAGATGCGTCGATGAGGAGAGCCGCCGGACGATTGATGCTGATGGTCATCGCGACCGGCGCGACGTCGTGTGGGCTCGCGTCGCGTTTCAGCTGCCAGCAGGAAGCGCCCGATCCGAAGAAGCCGGCGCCCGATAGCTTCCGCGTCGCCTTCGAGACGAGCAAGGGAAAGTTCGACGTCATGGCGCGCAAGGCGTGGGCGCCGATCGGCGTCGATCGTTTTTATACGCTCGTCCAGACCAAGTATTTCGACGACGTTCGCTTCTTCCGCGTCGTCAAGGGATTCGTCGCGCAGTTCGGCATGTCCGGAGACCCAAAGGCGACGCAGGACTGGCAGCGTCGCTGCATGGCCGACGAACCGGTGCAACACTCCAACTCGCGCGGCTCCGTCTCGTTCGCGCGCGGCGGACCGGGCACACGCTCCGTTCAACTGTTCGTGAATCTCACCGACAATCCCGTACTCGATAGTCTGAGCGGTTTTGGGTTTCCGCCAATCGGCGAAGTGGTCTCGGGTATGGACGTCGTGGATTCGCTGTACTCGGGATACGGCGACTCGGCGCCGCGCAGCGGTCCGCAGTACGGGCGCGAAGGTCCGGATCAGGATTCGATCGGCGCGCGTGGTAACGCGTATTTGAACGCCGGCTGGCCGAAGTTGGACTACATCAAGACGGCGCGCGTCGTTCAGCAGTGGCCTCCGAAATGATCCGAGTGCGCGGCGTGAGGATTCGGCGGCTCATGATCAGTGCGTTCGTCGCCTGCTCGGAGTGCGTCGCGACCGGACTCGCGGCGCAAGATACGAGTACGACACACATCTCGGACGCGCGCTGCGACTCGATCGTAGCGGCGTCGCGTGTGGACGGCGTGGCGAGCGGACTCTTTCTCGGCGTGAAGCGCGTCGATGGCGGCGAGCTGGCGACGGCGCAAATCACCGACATGTTGCTGATCACGGGCGCTGCGTTCGTGCCGCCGATTCCGTTCAGACTCACGGTTTTCTCCGGGCCGGTGATGACTCCGAGCTTTCGGCGGATCTCGGCGAGCGCAGAGGCAGTGCTTCGTTCACCGACGCTCACGGGAGCATATCGCGCGACGGTCGGCTCCAAGGGCACGTTGGCGACTGTCGAGACGATCCGTGCTTCACTCATGCCCGGCTTCGACTCGGCCGCGATGACGGCGATCAAGGCGGCCGGGGATACCAAGGGATTGTTCGCGCCTCGAGACGGAACGCCCTTGGCGACGATCGATTTCCGGTTCTCGACGGATTCAGTTGGTGGGCCCGGCTGGACGGTGCAACGACTCGTTTCGACGACCTTCCCGCGAATGCCGGTCACGGACGCCGTGGTGCAATCCGGAAGCCCCAGCGCGGACCTGCCGCAGACGGAACGACGCGAAGGCCTTCCCACGGAGACGGTGCTCCGGTTCGTGGTCGACCGGGCGGGCGAACCGATTCTCGAGACGCTGGAGATCCTGCGCGGCACGTCGGTTGAATTCGTGCGCGCGGCGCTGACGGCGCT
>DATMHK010000368.1:0-28169 GCA_035554995.1 Gemmatimonadaceae bacterium | reverse complement strand
CTCTTCAGACGTCACGAGGTTACGAAGATCCGACTTCATCGCGGTGATGTACGCCTTCTGCTTCGTGTTGGCGAACTTCGGGATCGCGATCGCGGCCAAGATGCCGATGATCACGACAACGATCAGAAGTTCGATCAGGGTGAAGCCCTTACGATTGCGCAGCATGAATGCTCCTTGGGTGGTTGGGTCGTCGTCGACCCTGTAGCGTGCGGAAGAGATGGGGGTCGAACTCGGAGCACCTGAATGGCAAGGAAGGGGCCTCATCTGTTCATGCTAGTATCTCCTTTGATAGCAAAGAGTTAACTAGTTTGGCAACCAACATTTTGTGGCCCATTAGCCAGCCATTTGCCATAGTCCCCTGCAATGTGCGAGAGGCCTTTCTCGCGGAGTTATACGCCGTACTCCGCGGCGATGCGGGCGGTTCTCGCGTGGATCCTGACGGTGTCTTCGATATCGCGGCCATAGCCGCCGGCAATCGTCACCACGACAGGCAGGCCCACCTCGCGAGTCTGTTGGAGCACAATCGCATCTCGGCGCGCCAGGCCATCGAAGGTGAGGGCCAGGCGACCCAGGCGATCGCTCTCGTGGGGATCGGCGCCGGCCAGGTACACAACGAGATCCGCTCGCGACGCCGCGATGGCGTCCGGCAGCGATCGGGTCAGCAGCTCGAGGTACGCGTCGTCACCGGTCCCGTCGCTCAACTCGACGTCGAGGCATCCAGCGACTTTGTGGAACGGGTAGTTTTTGCCGCCGTGCATGCTGAACGTGAAAACGCTCTCGTCGCCGGCGAAGACCGCGTGGGTCCCGTTCCCCTGGTGGACATCGAGGTCCACGACGAGCGCGCGTCGGATTCTGCGGTCTCGCTGCAGCGCGCGTATCGCGATCGCGGTGTCGTTGAAAACGCAAAAGCCCTCGCCGTGCGACGGGAACGCGTGGTGCGTTCCGCCCGCCAGGTTCATGGCGATCCCGTGCTCCGTCGCGAACGTCGCCGCCTCGAGCGTTCCACCGGCCGCGCGGTACGATCGCTCGACGAGCGCCGGCGACCAGGGGAAGCCGAGGCGCCGTTCCTCGTCCGGGGAGAGGCGACCGCTCGTGAAGCGGTCGACATAGTCCGCGGTGTGAACGAGCAGAAGATCCGCACGTGAGATCGCCGCCGGATCGTGCAGGTGCTCGGGATCGACGATCCCGTCGGCGATGACTCTGTCGCGCAGCAGCGCGTACTTCGCGATCGGAAAGCGGTGGCCTTCGGGAAGCGGAAAGGAGTATTTCGCGCTGGACCAGGCGTGGAGGGCCATCACGTACCGGCCCGATCAGCCGCCGCGCTTGCCGAGCGTGACGCGGCGCGTGAGACGCTGGCCCTCGCGGAGCAACACGATCGTCACCTCGTCGCCGGGTTTGTGGGCGTACAGCGCGTCCGAATAGGTATAGAGATCTTTGATTGCCTTTCCATCAAGCTCTACGATGATGTCGCCCGCCTTGAGGCCGCCGACGTCGGCCGGACTTCCGACCGTTACACCGGTGAGTTTGAGTCCCGGCACGTCGCCGCCGGCCATGTCCGGAATCGAACCGAGGTACACACCCGAACCTGTGCGAGTGCTCGACGACTGCGATACCGCCGCGCGAACAAAGGTGAGACGTACCGGACGGTCGGCGACATCGCGCGCGATCCGCTCGGCGAGCGCGACGATCCGCGCTTCGCCGCCGGCGTTGATGTGCTCCGGAACGTCGGTCACTTTGTGATAGTCCTCGTGTTGGTCGGTGAAGAAATGCAGCACGGGGACGTTTTTCGCGTAGAACGAGCTGTGATCCGACGGACCGAAGCCGTCGCCTTGCGCGGCGATCGCGAGCCTCGGCTGGGTGTTTGCCGCCTCGACGATGGATGGCCACTCGTTCGCCGTGGCGACGCCGAACACGAGGAGCTTGTCGTTTCGCAGCCGACCTACCATGTCGAAGTTGAGCATCGCGTCGATGCTGTCGACCGGCACAGGGGTATGGTCCACAAAGTACGACGAGCCGAGCAATCCCTGCTCCTCGCCCGAGAAATTCGCCACGATGATCGAGCGGCGCGCCGGCTGCCGCGCGAAGCGCGCGGCGAGCGCGAGAACGGCCGCGGTCCCCGACGCATTGTCGTCCGCGCCGCGTCGAACACCGCGAGCCTCCGGGTCGAGGGCACCGTCGGTGGACGCGCCGAGGTGATCGAAATGCGCGCCGATGACGACATACTCGCCGCGCAATGCATCATCGCGACCCGGAATCAACGCAAAAACATTCTGGGTGGCTATTGAAGGGCGCGGCCCTTCTCGCACAGGCGGGTGCGCCACGAACGGCTGCTTGTAGCCGGCGGCGAGCGCGCGCAAGCCGAGCGTCCGGTATCGGCGCGCGATGTAGGCCGCGGCGCTGTCGTTCCCGGGCGTGCCGATGAGGCGTCCGGCGAGCGCGGGGCTCGCCAGGTAAGCGATGTCGGCGGCGATCGACGCGGAATCCGAACCGGGCGCCGGCGCCGGGTGGGCCGGTGCGGCACAGCCGACAATGGCAAGCGCGAATGCCCCGACGGCGAGGCACGTGGTGCGTTTTGAAACTGACATCAGTATTCTCTAAATATCCCCAGAATCAGCGCGCTCGAAAGTCCGTTTTGTCGGTCACGGCGCGGCACGCTTCGGCGAGCAGCGTCGCCGTGCGGTCCACGTCCTCGAGGCTCACGAGCTCGTTCGGGGAGTGCATGTAACGGTTGGGGATCGAGACGAGGGCGGTCGCCACGCCTTCCCGCGCGATGTGGATCGCGTCGGCGTTGGTCGCCGTGTCTCGCCCGGCGGCGTGCACCGAATACGAAATGTGCTCTCGTTCGGCGACGTCGCGCAGCAGGGAAAAGACGACCGGCGAGATGATCGCACCGCGGCTCAGCACGGGGCCGCCGCCGATACGGTGATCGCCGATCTCTTTCTTCTCGATGTTCGGGTGGTCCGTGGCGAAGGTGACGTCGATGACGATCGCCATTTGCGGATTGACGCAGTTCGTGCAGACGAGAGCCCCGCCGCCGTGCCAGGCGATCTCCTCCTGGGTGGTCGCGGCGGCGACGACGCGCGCCGCTCCCGGCTTTTCGGCGTAGCGGCGCAGCGCCTCGAGCACGACGAAGGCTCCGATGCGGTCATCGATCGAGCGTGACACGATACGGCCGTTCGGGAAGTCGATTGTCTTCGAGTCGATCACGCCCGGATCGCCGACGGCGATTCGCTCTTCCGCTTCAGCCTTGTTCGTCGCGCCGATGTCGACCCAGAGGTCGGTCATCTTCGAGGCCTGGTCGCGGTCCGCTGTCTTCATGAGGTGGATCGGCTTCTTGCCGACCACACCGACGACGTCGTCGCCGCGACCGAGGAAGCGAATCCGCTGCCCGACGAGCACCTGCGGGTCCCAGCCCCCGATCGGCGACGGATAAACGTAGCCGTCGTCGTCGACGTATTGCACGATCAGCCCGATCTCGTCGATGTGGCCGTCGAGCATGATCGTCGGCGAGCCCCCGGGATTGATCTCGGCCATCGAGTTCCCGGCGACGTCGGTCGTGACGTTCTTGGCGAATTTGGAGGCTTCGTCCCGCCAAACCTTGGCGGCCGGCCCTTCGAACCCCGACGGCGCGGGCGTGTCGAGGAGCCGCTTCAGAAACGCAATGGAGGACTCGCTGAGCATGTTGCGGTGACGAACGATCGTGCCGCGGCGTTACGCCGCGTCTTTCCGGATCGGAAACGCCAGAAAGCTCAAAAGCTGAATGACGAGCCCCGCGACGTACCACCGCAGATCCTCGGTCAGCCCATAGTATAGGATGCCAAACCAGGTCAGCATCTGCCCGAACAGCCATCCGTGCAGGCTGTCCGGGATCCCGATCGCCGTTCGCCGGCGTTGCGCCCAGCGGCTGTTGTAGAAGCGCAGATCGATCATCTGCACGAGCGCGTAAAGCCAGGTCAGCACGCCGACGCCGCGCAACTTCTTTACGAGAACGGGCTGCGCCAGATGCGAAGCACCCAGCGTGTGAAACACATAGACGGCGAGACCGAGGAAGAGGGACACGCCAAGCAAAATCGCCCGGACTCGAGTGAGTCGGTCAGGGGAAAGCCATGGGTATCGCACCTCGGCGGCGCGTGCCGGCGGGCCGAGCTCCGCCATCGGGGGAACCATAAGAAACCGCCTGAGAATGACCGGACCGCCTATCGGCTGCGCTCGTAAACGGCCCGTCCCCCAATATATGTCGCGACTACGGTGGTGCCGAGTATTTGCGACTCGGGCACGACCATTATATCGCGGTCGAGGATCACGAAATCGGCAAGCTTTCCCGGCGTCAGCGAGCCCATCGTCTGCTCCTGAAAAGCCGCGAAAGCCGGCCAGATCGTCATGCCCTTGAGTGCCTCGTCGCGGGTCATGCGCTGCTCCGGGAACCACCCACCCGGCGGCCAGTCGTGCTCATCCTGGCGAGACACTGCCGAATGGAACGAGTACAGCGGGTTGACGCGCTCGACCGGGAAGTCGCTTCCGTCAGGAATGATGACCCCGGTATTCAGAAGCGACCGCCAGGCGTACGCGCCCAGGGTGTGTGCGTAACCCAAGCGAGTCGATGCCCAGTACATGTCGCTCGTCTGGTGGACCGCCTGCATCGACGGAATGACTCCGAGCTGTGCGAATCGTGGCACGTCGGCATGATCGAGGACCTGCACGTGCTCGATGCGGAACCGGTGGTCGGCCACGGGGACTGCCTTCAGCGCGGCCTCATACGCGTCGAGCACGACGCGATTGCCCCGATCGCCGATGGCATGCGTTGCGACCTGAAAGCCATTGCGAAGCGCTTGCGTGGCGACGTCGCGCAGGTGGTCGGGGGTCGAGCGCAACAAACCGTTGTTCTTCGGGTCGTCGGCGTACGGGTCGAGAAGCGCCGCGCCGCGCGATCCGAGCGCGCCGTCGGCGTAGAGCTTGATGGACCGAATCCACAGCTTGTTGTCGTAGAGTCCGGCCTGCGGGCCGCGCTGGAAGTAGTGCGCGATCGCCGCGCTGTCGTCGCCGATCATGGCGTAGACGCGCAGGTTGAAGTTCCCCGCCTTGGCCAGCTCCTCGAACACGTCGAGGACGTCGCGCGGCTCGCCGGCGTCGTGAACGCCTACGAGCCCCCATCGATTCGCTTCGGCGATCGCGGCCAGCGTCGCGGCGCGCATCTCGTCGTGCGACATGTTCGGAACGACGCGCTCGACGATGCTCATCGCGTTGTCGACGAACACGCCTGTCGGCTCCCCATTCGCTCCGCGCTCGATCCGGCCGCCGGCCGGATCCTTCGTCGCCGCGGTCACACCGGCGGCGCGCATCGCCGCGGCGTTGGCGAGAATCGCGTGCCCGTCGATTCTCGTCAGGACGACTGGATTGTTCGGCGACACGCGCGAGAGAGCATCGTGTGTCGGGAAGCGGGTGTCGCCCCATTTGTTTTGATCCCAGCCCCTACCTTGGATCCAACGGCTGCTCGGCGACTCGGCAACTCGGCTTGCGACGCGCGAGACGATCTCGTCGAACGATCGCGTATCGGTGAGATCGATGTTGCGAAGGAAATCGCCGAGGCCGAAGAGGTGCGCGTGCGCATCCACCATCCCGGGAACGACAGTTCGCCCGGTGAGATCGAGGACCTTGGTGGACGGGCCGCGGAAGAGCATCGCTTCCCGCACCGATCCGACGAACTGCACCTTGCCGTCGCGCACCGCCATCGCCGAGACGAACGGGTGGCTGTCGTCTACGGTGTAGATCCTGGCATTGGTGACAATGAGATCAGCGGGGGAGGGGGAGAGACTCGCGTTGCGCTGGGCGCTGATCGTGTGAGGAAGGCCGAGTGCCGCGGCGGTAGCCAGCAGGCAGGCGGCTCGCGTGGTCAGGATTTTTCGTTCTCCTTGCCGGGAATGCGGGTCCAGATGAGGATGGTGCCGCAAATCGATGTGCCGTTGAACCGATTGTACTGCGGTGGAACACCGGCCGCGCCGGAGTACAACTCGACGGCTTCCACGTCGCCGGGCAAGACCTCATCGATGTCGAAGTTGCTCGCCGGGATGCCGTCCACAAAGTATTGCGGTGGACAATTACCGCGCGGGTTTCTCGCGAAGCGGAGCGCGCTGCGCCCATTGTCGAGCGTCACGATCCGCACGCCGGGAACCATGCGCATGTAGTCGCTCAGCATGCTCGGCCTGCGGCGCTCGATGTCGGCCCGCGTCACGAAGTGGCCGACGCCGAGCTTCCGGCGCGCCTCGAATTGCTCGAGGACCCTGCTTCGCTCGACCTGGTCGTTGACGATGACTGCCGGGAGCAGGGGCGTGATGCCGCCGAGGCGAACCTCGACGTCCGTCGTATCGTCGGCTGGAATTCGCAGGCTGACGATGACGGGTTCGAACGCCACTCGCCTGAACCCGATGTCGGTCGTTCCGGACTGGATGGCGGCGAGCAGGAAATGACCGGCGGAATCGGTGCGCACCGTGCGACCGGTGCGCATCACCATGACCTCGACGTTACTGAGCGCGATGCCACCGCTGTCCTTGACGACGCCGGTAACCGCGCCGACCCGCGGCTGCGCGCCAACGGCCGGCGCGATCGCGAGCAGCCCGACGATGCCAGCGCACATAGAGACTCGAGCGGCGGAAACGTGGCGCCGCGCCGACGCTGGCTCTCGTGTTGCCGGAGTGTACGGAGAGTGTACGACCTCGTCCGTTCGTGTACCTTGAGTCATGACAGCACGATGTGGACGCGCCAATATGATGCCAGGCACTCAACAAATCCAATCGAAATGAGATCCGTTTCTTTCGTCCTGGTCGCGCTTCTTCCCACCGTGCTTGCCGCGCAAACCGCGCGCAACGATAGCACGTCGGCGCCGATACGCGACGTGCACTACGACGTGACGTACACGCGCGCCAACGCGCAGCAGCGAAGCGTCGAGGTCGCGATGACGTTCGTTCCCTCGGGGACGGGGACGTCGCCGGTCGTGCTGTCGCTCCCCGCCTGGACGCCGGGCGCGTACGAGATCAGCAACTTCTCTCGCTGGGTCGTCGGCTTCGAGGCGACCGGTGACGGAAAGCCCCTGACGTGGGACAAGCTGGATTATGACACGTGGCGGATTCGTCCCGCCGGAGCGAAATCCATACGTGTCTCGTTCCGATATGCCGCGGACACGCTCGACAACGCGATGGCGTGGGCGCGGCCCGAGTTCCTGCTGTTCAACGGGACGAATCTCTTTCTCTACCCCGAAGGACAATCGCTCGACTTCGCCGCGACGGTGGCCGTGCACACCGAGCCGGAGTGGGGCGTGACGACAGGGCTCGCGCCGACGCCGCAGCGCCGCACCTACACCGCGAGCAGCTATCACGATCTGGTCGACATGCCGTTTTTCGTCGGCCGGTATGACGTCGACAGCGCGCGAATCGCCAACAAGTGGATCCGCTACGCGACGTATCCCGCCGGCGTGGTGGCGGGTGCCGTACGCAGCACGGCGTGGGATCAGCTCAAGAAAGTGATTCCCCCTGAGGTCGCGGTGTTCGGCGAGGCGCCGTGGGAGAACTACACGGTCATGCAGATCGTGGATTCGTCGTTCGGCGGCGCGAGCGGGTTGGAGCACCAGAGCTCACACGTCGACGTGCTCGCGCCGTCGTACGTCGGCAGCGAGTTCCAGCCGTCGCTGTACGCGCACGAGATCTTCCATTCGTGGAACGTGAAGCGGTTGCGTCCGTCGGAGATGTGGCCGTACGTCTACTCGCGTCCTCAGCCGACGCCGTGGCTCTGGGTGTCTGAGGGCATCACCGACTACTACGCGGACCTGGCCGAAGTGCGGGGCGGCGTGATCGACGAGCACGGCTTCTATGCGTTGACGGCGGAGAAGATCAACGAAGTCAACGCCTCGCCGCCCGTGTCACTCGAGGACGCATCGGTCAACACATGGGTCCATCCGGTGGACGGCACCGGCTACATCTACTATCCCAAGGGATCGCTCGCCGGTTTCATGCTCGACATTCTCATCCGTGACGCGAGCGACAACAAGAAGTCGCTCGACGACGTGATGAGGAATCTTTATCAGAGCCATTACAAGCGCGGCCGCGGGTTCACCGCCACCGATTGGTGGAATGCGGTGAGCGCGGCCGCCGGCGGCAAGTCGTTCGCCTCGTTCAGCTCGAAGTACATCGACGGTCGCGAGCCCTTCCCCTGGGACAGCCTCCTACCGATGGCCGGCCTGCGCGCGCGGCTGACCAAGGTTCCGAGGCTCGGCGTCCTCACGCAGCAGGACGCGAACGGCATCGTCGTCATGAACGTGCAGGAGGGAAGCTCCGCCGCCGCCGCCGGCGTGAAGGCCGGCGACTATCTCGTCTCGGTCGGCGACATCCCGGTCGAGGACCAGCAGTTCGGCGCCCGCATGCGCGCGAAATTCGGCGCGTCAGCCGAGGGCTCCGCCTTGCCGATCAAGATCCGCCGCGGCATGGATACGCTCACGCTCAACGGCAAGCTGCAATTCGGCCCCGGGGATACCGTGGTCGAGCCGGATCCGGCGGCGACACCGAAGGCGGCGAGGATCCGGGGGGGAATCCTGAAGGGAACGACGGGGTGACGCGGAAAGGGGCGCCTGTCGGCGCCCCTTTTAGTTCCCCAGCGATCGACCATCAGGGTGGATACTCGGAAGCAAACGCCGCCCACGGTCCATTGATCTGTGTCGTCGCGCGAATCAGCTTGATCACCGTGTTCAAGGCATCGTCGTCGTCGATCGGGATCGAGATACCGGCGACGCGCGACGTGAGGGTCTTGTAAACCAGCGGCTGTTGCGACGCGAAGACGAGGAGGTAACCGCGCTGGTTGAACATCGGCATGGGCAAGCTGTCGCGGCCGAATCCTCCGCGATTCTGCGTCCTGCCGCCCTGGGGACGCGCACCACCACTTCCTCCGGGGATTCGCATCAAACGCGAGGTATCGCTCGGCGTCAGGTTGGCTTGCGCCGTCTGGACGAGATGCGATCCTGCTTCGACGTATTGGCTCGCGGTGGAGTCCGACGGAAAGAGCAGCGTGCTGCCTCGGCCCGGCACGACGTAGAACACGGCGACGTTGGCGGGTCGCGCGACCTGCACGGTGAGGTGCTGTGGAATGCGTTCTCCCTGCACGGGCGCGACGCGCGGCGCGAGGTCGTTGAATTCGCCGAAGACGTGCGGCTTCGCACTGGCGCACGCGGCGAGAATACCGGTAAGAACGACGAACTGTTTTCTACGAGAGCGCACTGAAACCCTCACGGAGCGGTAGAGACGATCACATGGTCAAAGCACTTACTAGCGCGCGGTTCCTGCTCGCCGGCGCCGCGACATCGTTGACGCCGGCGGCGCTCGTCGCCCAAGCGACACCCGCGCCCCCCCCGCCGGCCGTCGGCACCTCGATCGCCGCCCGCACCGCGGGCCTCGAACGAAGGGACGGATTCCTTCCAATCTATCTCGACCCTAGGTCGGGTCGCATCCTGCTCGAGCTGCCTCGCGATTCGACGCGCGCGCTCCTCATGATTACCCAGGCAACGGGTCTCGGTTCGAATCCGATCGGCATCGATCGGGGATCGAGCGGCGAGACGTACGTCGCTCGCTTCGATCGCGACGGCGAGCGTGTCCATCTCGTGCTCGAGAACTGGTCCTACCGTTCCTCGTCCGGTGATCCCAATCACGCCCGCTCGGTCGTGGAAGCGTTTCCGCCGAGCACTGTTGCCGCGCTCCCGTTGCTCGCCGACGAGTCGGGAAAGCTGCTCGTCGACGCCACCGACGCCGTCATGCGCGACTGGAACGACGTCGTCGGAACGCTCGCTCGAACCCAGCAAGGGGCGTATACGGTGGCGCGCGACCGGTCGAGCATCTACCGCCCGTATACCAAGGCCTTCCCGGAGAACAGCGAGGTGGATGTGTCGCTGACGTACGCCGCAACGGCGCGCCCGGGCGGGACGGTCGAATCCATCGTTCCGGATGGCCGCGCGTTCACGCTGCGGCAGCATCTGACATTCCTCAAGCCGCCGGATGGCGGATTTCGGCCGCGACCGATCGACCCCCGTGTGGGCTACTTCGGCATCGCGTTCAAGGACTACGCGCGCCCGGTTCAGGAGCCGCTCACCGTTCGATGGGCCTCGCGGCACCGGCTCGAGCGTGTGAACCCCAACGACCCGTCGTCGCCGATCAAGGAACCCATCCGCTACTACGTGGACCGGGGCATCCCCGAACCCATTCGCTCGGCGACGCTCGAGGGCGTTCGGTGGTGGGAGCAGGCGTTCGACCGAGCCGGACTCAGGGGAGGCTTCAAGGTGGAGTTGCTCCCCGAAGGCGTCGACCCGATGGACGCCCGCTACAACGTCGTGCAGTGGGAGAATCGGAACGAGCGCGGCTGGTCCGTGGGCGGGGCGCTCACCGACCCGCGGACGGGCGAAATGATCAAAGGAATGGCACGTCTGGATTCGCATCGTGCTCGAACCGACTACAACCTGTATGCAGGACTCATGGGCGCGGACGCATCGGCGGCGGATACCGCGTTCGTGCTCGCCCGCGTGCGTCAGGTGAGCGCGCACGAAGTCGGCCATACCCTCGGGTTGGCGCACAACTATATCGCTTCGACTTACGAGCGCGGGTCGGTGATGGACTATCCTCCGCCACGTGTCCGCCTCGACAGCACGGGTCGGATCGACCTGTCGCAGGCGTACGCTGTCGGGCCGGGTGACTACGACATCTGGGCGATTCACTGGGGCTACGGCGTTTTCGCGCCGGCGGCCGAGTCGGACTCACTTCGCGCCATCGTCGCCGACGGACTTCGCCGCGGCTTTCTGTACTTGTCGGACGCGGACGCTCGGCCGGAGTATGGCTCCGATCCGCGCGTAAACCTGTGGGACGACGCCAAAACGCCGGTCGATTTCCTCGTCACGCAGAGCGCGGTTCGCCGAACGGCGATACGGAACTTCGGCGAGCGGAACATTCGGCGAGGCGAGCCGATCGTGCTGCTGCAGGAGCGCTTCGCGCCTGTGTACTTCATGCATCGTTTCGCGCTGAACGGCACGTCGAAGGCGATCGGCGGAATGGAGTACAGCAACGCGGTGCGCGGGGACGCTCAGCAAGCCACGCGGCCCGTGGCCTACGCACAGCAGAGCGCGGCGCTCAAGGCGATGCTCGACGCCCTGAGGCCCGACGAGCTGGCGATTCCAGACACCGTGCTCACGCTCATGGCGCCGGGCGCCAACGCGGTCACGCCCAACGTGGAGCTGTTCGCCAGCCGGACGCGGCCGGCGTTCGACGAGCTTGGTGCGGCGCAGACGCTCTCACAGATGGTCGTGGACATGATCCTCCAGCGCGATCGCGCGGCGCGGCTGGTGGAGTTCGCCACTCGGGGGGCTGGTCCTCACCTCACACTGGCGGCGACGATCGACAATCTCGTCGGCGCGACGTGGACGGCCGCGGTGCCCGGCACGCCGAAGCTGGCGGCGATTCAGCGCGTGACGCAGCGCGTGGTCGCCAATAAGCTGCTGCTGCTCGCGGCGGATTCGGAGGCGACGCCCGAGGTGCGCGCGATGGCGGAGCTCAAGCTCGCCGACCTCCGGTCACGCGCGCGCGCCCGGTTCGCAAGCGCAAAGGCCGACGAGGAGCGGGCTCACTGGTTGTCGCTCGTGAATGACTTCACTCGGTGGATCGAGAAGCGCGAACTACCGAAAATGTCACCATCGCTCGTCGCGCCGCCGGGAGACCCGTTCGGCATCGAACCCGGTTGACCAGCGTCATCCTGAGGAACGAAGCGACGAAGGACCTACTGACCCTGGCTACTTACTCGATTGGGAAAGTAGGTCCTTCGCTCGCGTTGCTCGCTCAGGATGACAATTAGAACATCTCTGCCCAGGAACGGCCCCTGAGCCGTTTCGGGATGCCGGCGCCGACGAGCGCGGCGTCGATGGCGCACTTCGAGTAGTCGATGACCGCATTACCGAGCACGGTGTTCTGCTCGAGCGACACGTCGGCGGCCATGACGCCGCCGTTGAAGTGGCCGCCAGTACCCTGTGTCGTCACGTGGCCGCGAGCGATGACCGGGCCAAACCACTGGAAGCCGCCCTCGACTTCAAGGTCGCCGTCGATGAGCAGGATGCCCTGACCGACGCCACCGGTGATGTGGACCGTCGAGCCGGTGCCGGCGAAGTAGATGATCGGGAAGTAGTCCTCGCACTTGCCGGCCGGCGAGGCGCGGTTCGGGTCGCCCCAGTTTGTGAGCAATGCCGTGTTGCACGTACCGCTCGCGGTGTAGGCAGGCGTGATGTTGTTCAGCGTCCAATTGCCGGAATAGTTGAGGGTGGCCGCCGACGTCAGCGTGGCCCAGTTCGCGTCTGCCCCGTACGTAAAGAACGTGTTGGTGTCTGAAACCGCCGAGCTCACCTGGACCTGCGGATTCCCGACGATGCAACTGAGGTTATTGCAGCCGGATGGGTCGATGTTAGCGAGGTTGTCTGTAGCGATCCCCGGCTGTGTCGCGACGGGAGGGGGGCACGCCCACCCTGGCGGCGGCGTATCCACTCCCGTGGTGAGGGAGCTACCGCCGATCTTGATCGCGCCATGCACCGTGAGCGCGGCGAGGAAGTTGATTTGCGGGTAACCGATGCGGATCGCGGACGTCGTGCGATGGCGCGCCTGTGCGAAACCCGAGCCGGCATACGCCGTCGAGACGATCCAGTAGGAATTGTCGTTGAGGCGCGTGACGCGCACCGTGTCGATCCACCCTTTCGCCGACGAGTCGTGAACGATGGTGTTGACACCGCCGATCGCCAGCGCCTTCATCGTCCCGTTGGACCACGACCCATAGGTGTTGTTGACGCCAAACTCGGCGGCGCGGAAAGCCTTTTCCTGATTCACCGTATTGCGGCCGACGCGGTTCTCCTGCGTCGCGGCGAAGAAAACGCCGGCGAGAATCATTCCGATCACCACCATGGATCCGAGCGCGATCGGTAGCGCGAATCCCGCCCGCGGCCGGCTGCGTCTTTCTCGGCTCGTTGTCATGGAATCAGCTCCTGTTGCGGAGTGCGATGTTCATGCGAATCGAATCCATATACACGCCTCGCTTGAGACCCGAGACGTTCAGCGCGCTGCGCGTTTGCCCGCGCAGCACGATGCTGATGCGCGACACCTGATTCGTGGCCGTCGTGGTTGCGCCCGTCGAATCGAAGTAGGTGATGCGAATGCCGCTCGTATCAGTGCCGCCCGCGTCCGTGTACGCCTTGAACGGACCGGCGATCGGTTGCACGGTCGTCGTGCCGCAGGACGAGCACGAGTAGCCGAGATACCAGTTCCCGTCGTTGCCCGACTGATAGAGACTGTAGTGGGCGCGACGGACGAACCGGATCGGCGCTCCCTGAAGGATCGTGGGGGAGATGCTCCCCGTAGCGACGAGGGCGTATCCGGCGGACGGCGCGTTGTACGCGCCGGCGCAGTTAGCGGCACCCGTCGTCAGCGTGGTGATCTCGTACGCCTTCCACTCGTCATCGCCCGACGATGCCGCGCTGCCCATCTCGTCGAATACGAACGCGGTGTCGCCGGCAGCCGGCTTGGTCAGCCAATTCGTGAGCGTGTTGCCGTTCGCCGACGCCGTGGGCGGAATGATGATGGTGGAGCCCGCCGGTGTCGTGCAGGAGATCGAGCTTCCAATCGTGTAGCGGAAGTCCATCGACGAATCGGTCATCGACACGATGTCGCCGCCCGGTGTCGACATGCTGCGCAAGTCGCTGCTCACGACGGCCTCCGCTTGACGCAGCTGGCTGCGCAGCTCGATCAAGTCGTAGGTGCCCTGATAGAAGCGCTGCTGTTTCGAGACCATGCTCATCAGGCTGCCGCCGACGATGGCGAGCAGCGTGAGCACGATGAGGAGCTCGATCAGCGTGAATCCGGAGCGGCGGTGCTGTCTCATAGGATGCCTCATGCGCATGGAACCACCGACCGCCACGCGACGGTGCGGGATACCCGGGCGCGCGGTACGTACGTGACGGTCTCCGTCACCGCACGCGCGCGCGCCGAAATCCAAACGACGTTCCACTTCTCGGTCATGCCGCGCGTGGTCGCGGTGTTGCTGGACAGCGATGAGCACCCGAGACTGCGAATTGTCTCCATGCGTGCCTGTCCAACGACCGCCGCGAGCGCGGCCTGATTGCCGTCGCGCATCTGCTTGGCGACGCCGGCGGCACCGGTGGCCAAAGCCAAGACGCCGACCGTCATGATGATGATCGCGACGACAAGCTCGATGATGGTGAAGCCACCGCGCGACTCGAGCGCCGCGCGGCGCCGGGTCACCATCCGCACTTGCGGGCGATCAAACCGACGCGAGAGACGCATATTGAGTCCTTGAGGTTGTTGAGCGTCAACACGTACGTGCGCCGCGTGACCGGCCAGACTTCGAGCCCGCGCGCATCGTACACGATCGAGTCGACCACCGGGCTGCCGCCCATCGTGATGGTCACGTTGCGCGTCCGGAACAGCCGAAGCCGTTGGTTCACGGTGGCAGTCGTACCATTCGGCTGACTGACCGTGGTCCACGCGCTGTTGATGGAGAGGTGAAACTGCGCCGGCTGCGACTGGCGGATCGCGGCCGCGCGCGTTGTCATCAGCAACGTGCTGAACTCCTGCTTGGCGGAACGCAGGTTCATCCGATCGCGCATCCCGGCGAACCGCGGGAGCGCGATGTTGAGCATGATGCCGGAGATCACAAGGACAACCACCATCTCGGCGATCGAGACGCCGCGCCGCGCGCGAAGCCGGCGCGGCGATGCGGGTGGTATGTCAGAATGGGCCGGGCGGACGCCCGTCTGGGATGGGGCGTGTTTTTGAACGAATAGGCGCATGAGAGTCGCTCAGGTCCGGCGGATGGTCGTTCGCGGCAGCGCAGAACTGACCGTATCAAAGACTCAAAGCGGGCTCACCGGGTAACCCGAATCCGCGCCTATTTCAGAGGGAAAAAGAGCAAAAAAAGTTGCCAGTCGTCTCACCTTTTTTACGCTCCCCTTCCGAGTGGCAGTATCTCTTACCACAGGCGTGCAAATCGTGCCGTTCCGTCATCAGAGACGCGGCTGCACCGGGCGAGGAGAGACGTTCGAATGCGAATTCGGAAACTGGGCGTAGTTGGGGCGGGGACGATGGGCGGCGGAATCGCGGCGCTCGCGGCGTCGGCTGGTGTTCCGGTGGTCCTGCTCGACGTGCCGGCCTCGGAGGGCGGACGGGGGGGGGACGCCGTGGCGCGAAACGGTCTCGAACGCGCCAAGAAAAGCAGGCCGGCGGCGTTCATGGATCCCGAGCGGGCGGCCATCATCCGTACCGGCAATACGGAGGATCATCTCCAGCTGCTTGCCGAGTGCGACCTGGTGATCGAGGCTATCATCGAGCAGCCTGAGCCGAAGCGCGCCTTGTACGCGCGCCTCGAGAAGACGCTCCCCGAACACGCCATTGTCGCGTCGAACACGTCGGGAATTCCGATCCATTCGCTGCTCGAGGGGCGCGGCACGTCGTTCCGCTCGCGTTTCCTCGGCATGCACTTCTTCAATCCGCCGCGGTATCTCCACCTGCTGGAGATCATTCCGACGCCCGAAACGTCGGCGGAGACGATCGCCGCGGCGCGCCTGTTCAGCGATCGGATCCTCGGCAAAGGCATCGTCGTCGCGCGCGACGTCCCGGGGTTCGTCGCCAATCGGCTCGGCGTGTTCGGGATGGTCCTCGCCATCCGACAAATGGAAAAGCACGGTCTGACGATCGACGAGGCCGATGTGCTGACCGGCGTGCTCACCGGGCGCTCCAAGTCCGCGACATTTCGGACCGCGGATCTCTCGGGCATCGACGTCATCGCTCACGTCACGGCCGGGCTGGGCCAGACGACGGGGGAGGACTTTTCGCTCTCACCATGGGTGTTGGAGCTGGTGAAAGCGGGACGTGTCGGCGAGAAGAGCGGGGCGGGCTTCTACCGGCGGGTCGGCAAAGAGATCCACACGCTCGACTGGCGCTCCGGCGCGTACAACCCGCAGGCGCTTCCCGCCACGCCGGAGCTCTCACGGATCGGGAAGCTGCCGCTCGGCGAGCGGTTCGCCGCGATCCGCGACTGGAACGACCGGGAAGGGGCGTTCGTCCGCGAGTACTTGTTACGATTCTCTCATTACGTCCTGTCGACGACTCCGCTCGTCGCGTACGACCTCACCGCGGTCGATCACTCGATGGAGTGGGGATATGCCTGGGAGGCGGGGCCATTCAAGCAGATGGACCTGCTTGGCGCCGATTTCTTGAGCCGCGGGTTCGCGCACCTCGGCCTCGACGAGCCCTCGCTTCTGCGCGAAGCACGCGATGGCTTCTATTCAGCGGACGGGACCAGAGTGTTGTCCCTCAGCGGCGGCTACGAGGAGATTCCGCGCGAACCCGGCGCAATCCGTCTCGCCGAGCTCCATCTGCCGACGAAGCGCGAGCGTCACGTGCTCGAACACTCGAAGGACGCCACACTGCTCGACGTAGGACAGGGCGTCGCGGTGGTCGAGTTCCACAGCAAGATGAACACGCTCAGTGAAGGCGTGGTGACGATGATCAACCGTGCGCTGGACCGTGTGGAGCGCGATGGGATGGAAGGCCTGGTGATCGGCAACGAGGACCCGCGCACCTTCACCGCGGGCGCGGATCTCTCGATGATCGTCGGGCTGTTGCAGGCCAAGGATTGGTCCCGCTTCGAGGCCGCCGTGCGCGGGTTTCAGGAAACTTCGCTACGCATTCGCGGCGCACCATTCCCGGTCGTTGCCGCGCCGTTTGGACTGACGCTCGGCGGCGGCTGCGAGTTCTCGCTCCACGCCGACCGTGTTCAGGCGCACGCCGAGCTCTATATGGGTCTCGTGGAGGTGGGCGTCGGCCTCATTCCGGGCGGCGGTGGAACGACCGAGATGCTCTTCCGCTTCTCCACCGAGCTCGGTCCGTACGCCGAAGCCGATCCGTTCGAAGGAGTGCGGCGCGCCTTTCAGCTGATCGCGATGGGTACGACGAGCACGAGCGCGCTGGAGGCGAGAAAGCTTGGCTTTCTGCGTGAGGCGGACCGCATCACGATGAATCGCGATCGTCTGATCGCCGATGCGGTGGCGCGCGTGAAGGACCTCGCTCCCGACTACGTGCCTCCGCTGCCGCGCACGATCACAGCGATGGGCAAGGACGGTCTCGGTAATCTGCAGTACGCCGCCTGGGCGATGCGCGAAGCCGGGCAAATCACCGATCACGAGGTGCGCATCGCGCACGAGCTGGCCTACGTGCTAACCGGCGGTGACGGACCGCCGCGTCCCGTCTCAGAGCGAGACATTCTCGACCTCGAGCGCGAGGCATTCCTGCGGTTATCGGGTACAAAGGAGACGCAGGAACGCATCGCGCACATGCTGAAAACCGGAAAGCCGCTGAGGAATTGATATTATGAAGGACGTGGTGATTGTTTCGGCCGTCCGCAGCGCCGTGGGGCGCGGGAAGCAAGGAGGCGGACTCGCCAACGTGCACGCCGTTGATCTGTCCGCGCATTTAATGAAGGGCGCCCTCGATCGCGCTGGTGTCGAGCCGGGGATCGTGGACGACGTGTACTGGGGCTGCGCGATGCCGGAAGCGACGCAGGGGTTGAACGTCGCGCGACTCGCGTGGCTCCGGGCCGGCCTTCCCGTCGAAGTGCCGGCGGCGACGATCAATCGATTTTGCTCGTCCGGTCTGCAGACGGTTGCAATGGCAGCACAAGAAATCATGAGCGACATGGCCGACGTCGTGCTGGCCGGCGGTGTCGAGATGATGAGCCAAGTGCCGATGTCGGGCTACCACACGCGCCTCGACCCGGACCTCACGGAATCGTATATCGGCATGGGCTTCACCGCCGAACGTGTCGCCGCACGATGGAACGTGACGCGCGAGGACCAGGATCGCTGGGCGCTGGCGAGCCAGCAGAAGGCGGCGCGCGCCTGGGGCAACAGTGCGTTCGAGAAGCAGATTGTTCCGGTCCCGGTAGAGTGCGTATCGTGGAATGGCGCGGAGAAGTCGGCGACGACAACAGCTTTCTTGCGTGACGAGCTGCCGCGCCCGGAGACGACGCTCGAAGGGCTGACCAAACTGAAGCCGGCGTTCAAGGTCAACGGCACGGTGACCGCGGGGAACGCGAGCCCGTATTCCGACGGCGCGGCCGCGGTGCTGCTAATGAGCGGCGACCGCGCGAAGGAGCTCGGGCTCGAACCGATGGCGCGTTTCATCACGTTCGCGGCGGCTGGTGTCGATCCCGACGTCATGGGGGTCGGTCCGATCAAAGCGGTGCCGAAAGCGCTGAAGCGCGCGGGCATTCAACTTGGCGACGTCCGGCTCATCGAATTCAACGAAGCATTTGCCGCGCAAGTCGTCGCCGTCGTTCGCGATCTCGGCTTCGACGAAAACATCGTCAACGTGAATGGCGGCGCGATCGCGCTCGGCCATCCGCTCGGCGCGACGGGCGCCAAGCTCACGACACAGCTCGTCCACGAGCTGGGAGGCCGAGGCGGCGGCATCGGGATGGTGACGATGTGCATCGGCGGCGGGATGGGCGCGGCCGGACTGTTCGAGGTCTATCCGCGGGCTGCCTGATCGGCGGCGGCGCGCGACCGCCCGACTGGAAACGCGTTGGATTGGGAGGTATAGTCACGGCGATTTCCCGCCTTACCTCCTCTTCGAGATCCGTATGCGCCTGCCGCTGCTACTCTGCCTCGTCGCGTCGCCATCCCTCGCGCAAACCCGTCCCGTGTCCGCTCCCAAGCAATCCGCTGACCCGTCCGGTTCGATCATCATTCGCGCCGATCGCGTCGTCGATGGACGCGGCCACGTCGTGCAGGGTGGCACTGTGGTCGTCTCCGGCGACAAGATCACTCGCGTGGGCGCGGCAGCCGGCACGCCGACGTACGACTTGAAGGGGTTGACGCTGATCCCCGGGCTGATCGATGCGCACGCCCATCTCACGTGGTACTTCAATCGACAGGGCCGTTATCACAGCGGCCGGGGCGACAACGACACCCCTGTCGAGTCGATGCTGTCCGCCGCCGGCAATGCGTACGCGACGTTGATGGCGGGCTTCACGACGATCCAGAGCCCGGGGTCGCTGGAAGACAAAGATCTGCGCGAATGGATCGCGATGGGACAGATCCCCGGTCCGCGCGTGCTCACGTCGCTCGGTCCAATTCAAAACGTGAACCTGACTCCCGACTCGCTTCGCGCGATTGTGCGTCGGCGCAAAGCCGAAGGGGCCGACGTCATCAAGATTTTCGCGTCGGCGAGCATTCGCGACGGCGGAGCGCAGACGCTGAAGGACGAGCAGCTCGAGGCGATTTGCGGCGAAGCGAAGGCGCAGGGCATGCGCACCATGGTCCACGCGCACAGCTCGGAAAGCATCAAGGCGTCGGTGCTCGCCGGGTGCAACCAGATCGAGCATGGCGTGTTCGCCAACGACGAAGTGCTCAAGCTCATGGCCGATCACGGCGTGTACTTCGATCCACAGGTCTGTCTCGTCTTCCGCAACTATCTCGACAACCGCGAGAAATACGAGGGGATCGGTAACTACAACGAAGCGGGCTTCGCCGCGATGGAAAAGGCGATTCCGCTCGCGACGGAGATGTTCAAGCGGGCGCTCAAGACGCCCAAGCTCAAGGTGATCTTCGGCACCGACGCGGTGGCCGGCGCGCATGGGCGGAACGCCGAGGAGCTCGTCTGCCGCGTGCAGGCGGGCGGACAGTCGCCGCTCGACGCGATCACCTCCGCGACGTCGCTCGGCGCCGAAGCGCTGCACATGGGCGATCAGATCGGGACGATCGCGCCGGGGATGCAGGCCGATCTCGTCGCGGTGCAAGGCGATCCCTCGAAGGACATCACCGCACTGCGTCGCGTCGTGTTCGTCATGAAGGGCGGGAAGGTCTATCGGAACGCGAAATAGGCGTTCCGATCTCGTCGAGACGGCCGCGGAGACGGGGATGACGCGGATCGCTTAGATCCACGAGATTCCAGGGAACGCTCCGCGCCGGTTTCGTGGAACCGAACAAACGAAACAACGGCAGCTGGATGACGACCGAGCCGACGCGCTCGAGCAGCGCGGCCGATCCCAGATGGAACTCCGTGACGGCGAGCTCTCCGTCCACGACCTCGGCGCGCATCTCCTCGATGCGGCCGACTGTGCGTCCTTCGCTGTCGATCACTTTGCGGCCAAGTAGCCGTTCGACGTGCACCTCGAGGATCTTCACGATCAGCCTCCCGGAATGTGCTCGACGATGTGCCGACGGAGCCAATCTTCCACGGCGACGATGGGCGTGGCCTCGGAGTCGATGTCCATTTGCAGTGAAGGACCCGACCGCGTCAGGCGCGTCCACGGAATTCGAAAGGGCACACCGCGTCCTTCGCCAAATCGCCGATCGCGCGGCGCGTACCACCACGCCAACCGCCGGCTGAGCCGCGACAGGAACGTGATCGGACTCACCTCGACGTACGCGACGCGCGGCGGCTTGTCATCGCGCAATTCGAGGACGATGCCATCGACGCGGCCGGCCGGTTTCCCCTTGGAGTCGCATAGCTGCTCATCGAGCACTTCGGAAACGAGATTCATGCTCACGAGCTCCCGACGATCTGCAGTGGTATCGAGATGATCGCCAACACGCTCGCCAGAAGACTGATGAACATCACAACGATGTTGCCGGCGATACGATTGGTGTGATCGTGGAGATACGACTTGTCGTTCATCAGCACGAGGAACGGCAGCACGCCGATCGGTAACGAGGCCGCGGTGAGGGACATCGAGATCTGCGTCATCTTGAGCGGATCGACGCCGACAAGACTGAAGATCGACGCGGCGAAAACGAGCACCGTGTACAAGAGGCAGAAGCGCGCATCCTGACGCGGCTTGACGTTCTCACCCCACGTCCAGCCGAGACCTTGCGCCACCAGGTACGCGAGCGCGAGCGCGATCTCGAGCGTCGCGCCAAGGCATGCGATGGCGAGTGACGCGACGACGAGCCAAAAGCCAGGCCGCCCGAGAATGGGGCTGAGCAGCTCCGGCAGCTGCTGGTAGTGTTCGACGTCGATGTTGTGCGGATGGAAGATCATCGCCGCCAGAACGAGCACCGCGACCGAGAGAAATCCGCCAAAGCCCATGCCGATCGTGGCGATCGCGCGGTTGGACCAGAGGTACGTCTCGTCCCACTTGTCCTCGATCGCCCCCGACGAGTAGAAGAAAAACAGGTACGGGCTGATCGATGCGCCGAGAATGCTCACCGCTGTGAACCAGTATTTCGCGGCGTCCTCTTTGGGCAGGCTCGGAATGAATCCACGCGCCACCTCGCCGTAGTTCGGGTGCAGCTTGACGGCGCCGACGACGAACGCGACGGTCACGAGCCCGAGGATCGACACACCGTTCTCGATCACACCGAAGGTCGTGTACCAGAGGAGTCCCCACGCGACGAGTGCCACCGGAATGGCCCAGACGGGGATGGGCAAACCGGTCGCCATCTTCAACGCGGCGCCGACACCGCCCACCTCCGCCGCCAGCACGAGGAGCGAGACGCCGAGCATGACGACGGTGAGCGTGGTGAAGAAGGGCACGCCAAAACGCTCTCGCATCGCGTCGGCAATCGTGTGCTTGCTCACCGCCGCGAATCGCCCCCCCATCTCCACGAGGAAGGCGATGCAGACGGTTCCCAGAGCGATCGCCCACGCGAGCTGAAACCCGAACGAGGCCCCGGCCTGTGCCGCCGTGGCGATCGAGCCGATTTCGAGGAAGCCGCCGACGCTGGTGACGATGCCCAGCGCGATGTCGAGAATCCGTTTCATGGGCGAGGGTCAGCGCATAGCTGGGCCCGCAGCCTCCTGCTCCCGGCGACTCACCCGCCATTCCGAATCGCGGAGCCAGCCTCGCATCGTCAGGAGAGCGGCGATCAAGTACGCGACGCTGGCCGGGATCCACATGATCAGGCCGGCGAGCTGCTGATCCGCAAGCGCGGTCATGTGCCAAGCCGCGGCGCGCGTCGCGTACTCCGGATACCATGGGTGCCGCGCGAAGGTGATCAACGCACCAAGCACTCCCGTGTGCACCGCCGTCGTGAACAACGAAAGTACGGCAATCCCGCCGCGCTCCGGCGACCCTTGCGTCGGGAGACTCGACCAGAAGAGATACGCGCTCGCCAGAAAGCACAGGTGCTGCGCTGCATGGACGGCGTCGTTCGACAACGTCGCTTGAAACAGCGCCGGGATATGCCAAACCCATATCACGGTGCCGTGAATCAGCCATGCGGCCAGGGGTTGGTTTGCGGCGCGCCACGCACGAACGACGACCGGACGATCGACGAGCGACTCGATTGTCCGGCGAAACCGCCGGGGAACGCCGTCGAGCAAGATGGGAAACGGCCGCGCAAGCACGAGCAATGGTGCGGTGACGACCATCAACAGCTCGTGCTGCACCATGTGCGCCGAGAACAGCGCTTCCGACGCCGCATGGAGCGGCGACATCAGAGTGATGACGAGCAGCAGCCAGCCGGCCGCGAACCAGGCTGCGCCGGGCGTGTGCTTCACGCCGCCGAGAACACGCGCGCCGCGCGCGTAGAGTACCGCGAGCAGAGCGAGTGGAACGACGATGCCGGGCTCGAAGCTCCAGCCGAGCATCGCCTGGAGCACAACGTGGAGCAGAGGCGCCGCGGTCACGCCCGAATGCATGGGCCGAACGCGAAGGCCGCAGCCCACATCGCGGCGATCACGAGCGCCGAGAAGGTGCTGAGCGCCATCCCCATGAGCGCGATGAATCGGGTTCGCGAGTCCACCGTCGCTTCTTCGTCCTCGACGCCCGCTCCCACGACGCGCCAATCGCGGCGTGCCACAAGCCCCGCACCGATTGCGACGATCAAGCAGAGGAGCGGGACCACGTGAATGACAGCCGGCATATGGTGTCCACACGCCCACATGTTGACGCTGTACATGAGCTCCTGATTGAGCAGCGCGGCGATCGGACCGAGCAAGAGTCCGAGCGTGAGGCTCATCAAGCCCGGCCAACGCGCGAAACCGGACGCGCCATCCGCGGCGTTGTGGCGCACGACGTCAAATGACTCTGGGGCCGACATAGACGATGAGGTAGATCGCGATCCAGAGACTGACGGTGAAATACCAATAGGTGGAGTTGTCGACGGTATCGCTGAACGTTCTCGCCGGCATCTTCCTCACGAAATAGAAGAGTGTGAGCCCGATCGTATCCACGACGTCGAGCAGCAGGAGCGACGTATGAAAGCCGACGATGGTCCACGCCGCGGAGCCGTACGCGGTCGTGTCCCATCGGGTATTGATCGCCCAGAGCTCCCACCAGCGAAGCACGATGGTCGGCGTCACCGCCAGGGACATGACGAGCAGCCACCGCTTGACCGCCGCTTCATCCAGCCGCTCCGCTGCTTTCGAGACTACGTAAGCCGGGATGCAGCTGACGAGCATCACCACGACGTTGATCGTCGGAATCAGCAGACTGGGATACGGCGTCCGCAGCGGCGGCCACGTCTCGTAGTTCTGGCGGAGGTACAAGTACGCGACGACGAGCAGCGCAGTCGTCCAGCCTTCGATGACGATGAAGCCGAACGTGCCCCACCACATCAGGCTCTTCGGCCCAAAGGTCACACTCGGCAGCGCGGCAACGTCGCCGGCGGGACGCAGCCGCCTCATGCCGTCTCCACGATCGAGTCGCCGGCGAGTACGCGTTCGCGCGTTGCGCTCTGCGCCCCGGTCCATCCCCAACCGGCGAGACCGATCAGCGACAGACCGAGGCCACCGAGCACGAAATACGGCGAGAAGATCGAGCCGATGAACACCACGCCCATGCACCCGGCGAGGTAGAGCGGCCAAATCGAATCCGGCGGATGATAGTGTCGCGATTCCGGCCGTGCGTCGAACAGTGTCGTCATCAGCACTTCACGCCGGTCGGCACGCAAACCCGTGAGCACGGGCAGATCGACAGCCGTGTCCCACAGCGGATGCCGGCTCGTTACGATCGGGGTGTGAACGAAGTTGTACGGCGGCGGCGGCGATGGAACCGCCCACTCGAGTCCGTGCGATTCCCATGGATTCGCGTCGGCGACGGGCCCGCGAGCGAAAGCCCGGATCACATTGACGATGAATACGACGACAGAGATCGCGATGGTATAGGCGCCGGCGGTCGCGAGCAGGTTGAGCGGGCCCCAACCCGTCTCCGGCAGATACGTATAGACACGCCGCGGCATCCCCTCGAGGCCGAGCACGTGCATCGGGAAGAACGCGACGTTCACGCCGATCACGAACAGCCAGAAACTCACCTTGCCCATCGTCTCATCGAGCATGCGGCCCGTCATCTTCGGGAACCAGAAATAGAAGGCACCGAAGAGCGGCATCACTCCGCCGCCAATCAACACGTAGTGCAAATGCGCGACGACGAAGAAGGTGTCGTGCGCCTGCTTGTCGAAGGCGACCGAGGCGAGCATCACCCCCGTGATGCCGCCGTTCACGAACGTGAAGATGAAGCCGAGGATGAACAGCATCGGCGTACGCAGCTCCGGCCGGCCCGACCAGATCGTCGCCAGCCAGCAGAAAATCTGCACCGCCGTCGGAATGGCGATGAGCATGCTGGCGGCGGTGAACAGGCTTTGGCCGAGCTCGGGGATTGGCGTCGCGAACATGTGATGGACCCACAAGCCGAACGCGAAGAACGCCGTCGTGATGTTTGAAAGGACCAACGCGGTATACCCGAAGACCTTTCGCCGAGCGAACGTCTCGATGATCGGAGTGACGAAGCCGAGCGCGGGCAGGAAGATGATGTAGACCTCAGGGTGCCCGAAGAACCAGAAAATGTGCTGCCAGAGCAGCGCGTCGCCGCCTTCGGCCGGGTTGAACCAGTGCATGTTGATGGCCCGGTCGGTCGCCAACATGAGCGTGCTGCCGGTGGCGACGGCCGGCATGGCGAACACGATCATGAACGACACGACGAGCTGTGCCCACACGAAGAGCGGGATGCGATTCAACGACATCCCGGGCGCGCGCATCTTGAACACGCTGACGATGATGTTCACCGCGGCGACGAGCGCCGCGATCTCGGTGAATGTCACGACCTGGGCCCACACGTCCACGCGATGGCCCGGCGAGTACTGCGGCCCCGACAGCGGCACGTACGCGAACCAGCCGACGTCGGGCGCGGTGTTCGCGAACAGGGACACATATAGGAACAGCACGCCGACGAGATACGTCCAATAGCCGAAGGCGTTGAGCCGCGGGAACGCGATGCTGCGCGCGCCCACCATCAGCGGCACGAAGTAGGTACCCATCGCCGTCATCATCGGGACAGCGAAGAGGAACATCATCGTCGTGCCATGCGTCGTGAAGATCTGGTTGTACTTGTCGGGGCCGAGCAGCGTATTTCCCGGACGCGCGAGCTGCGTCCGCATGAACGCCGCTTCGATGCCGCCCGCGATGAACATGAGAAACGCCGTGACGATGTAGCGCCGACCGATCGCCTTGTGATCGACGGTCGTCAGCCAGCCCCACAGGCCCGGCTTCGATTGCCAAACGCGCTCGAGCTCCACCGACTCGCGCTCGATGGCGTCGTCGGCCAGCGTCACGTCTGCCGGGAGTGTGCGATTCTCGTCGCGCGGTGTCATTTCAGCGTTTCCAAATACGCGAGAAGCGCCGTCAGCTCGCGCGGCTGAAATGGAATGGACGGCATGTGGGTGCCCGGCTTGAACGCTTGCGGGTTGACGATCCAGCCCTCGAGGTTCGCGCGCGTATTCCGCAGCGTGCCGGCGGCGATCCATGGCCGGCTCTTGAGATGCGTCAATGACGGACCAACCGTGGCCTGTGCGGCGGTACCACCGATCGTATGGCACGTCGAGCAGCCGGCGGTGAGAAACACCCGCTGGCCGGAAAGCGCTACGGAGTCTACGGGCGGCGTGTTCGGTTGGGACGATCGCGCCATCCATGCGCGGAATTGGTCCGGTGGTTCGGCGATGATGTCGAGCGCCATCTTGGCGTGCTGCAATCCGCAGAATTCGGCGCACTGGCCACGATAGACGCCGGGCGTGTCGGCGGTGATCCAATGGCTGCTCGTGTAGCCCGGAATGAGATCACGCTTGCCATTGAGATTCGGCACCCAGAAGCTGTGAATGACGTCCGTTGAGCTCAGCTTGAACTGCACCGGCTGGCCAGTCGGGATGTGGATCTCGTTCGCCGTGACGAGCCGCTTGCTCGGATCCGGGTCGTCGTACTGCACCTCCCACCACCACTGATGCCCGATCAGCTCGATCGTGAGGGCACGCGACGGATGCTGCGCCAACGCGCGCCCGACGCCGAAGTCGTAGATCAAAAAGCCGACGAGCACGAGGATGCTCCCGAACACGGCGCCCGCGACGATTCGCTCGAGCCGCTTGTGGGTCGGCGTGGCGACGTGTTGCAAATCGTCGGGCCCGCGACGGCCGCGCGCCGATCGCACGGTGTAGAACATCACCGCGATCACCGCGAGCCAGATCAATCCGCCGACGCCGCACATCCACCACCACAGTCGCGCGATCGACTGTGCCTGCGGCGACGCCGGCGAGAACATCGAATGAAGCTGCATGATCAGGGCAGTTGAGACGCGCCGGGCAAGCCGGTGTTCTTCGGCTTCGCGTTCGGCGTTTGGTTCGGCGCCGGCTTGACCATCATGTGATCTTCACGTGCCGGTCGCGGACCCTTCGGAGTGAGGCCGCTGAGTGAGCGGACGTACGCCACGAGCTGCCACATCTGCTGGTTCGTGAGCTTGTACTTCCACGACGGCATGCCGTTGGCGCGCCCCTCGGCGATCGAGGCGAAGACCTGGTTTGGCAAGCTGCCGTAGATCCACTCGTCGTCCATGAGTGGCGGTCCCATGCCGCCGCCTCCGTTCGAGTGGCATCCGCTGCAGTTCATCTGCTTGAAGAGTTGTTGGCCCTCAGCCGTGCCGAACGCGTTGTCGTCGAACGGACCTTCGGCGGTATCCGTGACTAGTGTCGGCCCGGGCTGCAGCGGCACCTGCGCGACGAACGTTACCGGCGGTTTCGGCGGCGGCTCGTTGAGCCGTCGATCTTCCCGCTCGCACGCGAGTGTCGTGCATGCGACGACCGCGATCGTCGCCCGATGAATGCGTCTCATCGTGTCATTCTCCAGAACCCCGCGGTGCGTGCGCCAGTCCATGGACCGACGACCGATCGACACGCGGAACGCCGTACGCGGCGAGCAGGCTGTCGATCGAGCCGCGGCGACGCTCGATGAAGTCGTCGAGCTGGTGGCGGAAGGTGGAATCTCCGCGGCGCACCCCCATCGCGATGTCGAAGACGAATGGCAGAAAGGGCAAATCGATGCGTGGCGAGACGGGCACGACGTCCAGGGCGACGGGTGACCGTTCGGCGAAGTACCCCGCCATCGGTCCCCACGCGACCGCGACGTCGACCGCGCCGTTGGCGACGGCGTCGATGATGCGTGCCGGCGGATTCGGCGCTCGATAGTCGCCGTAGAGGGTGTAGCCGACGAGATTCCGTCGCAGGCCGCGCGCGGCGAGCGCGTGGACAGGTGGCGTATTCGCGAAGTCGTCGCCGACGAGCTGTACGCCGATCTTGAGCTGCCGTAGAGTGCTGTCGTCGAACGAACGAATGTCGAGATGGCGGTCGCGCCGCGAGACGAACACGTACGTCGACTTGTAGTACGGACGCGTGGTGGCGAGCATCTCCATACCGGCGACCGTCCCGACGACGAGGTCGCATTCGCGCGCGTTGAGCGTATTGCGCACGAAACCGCGGCGCTGCGCCCACCACATATACGACACCGACGCATGGCGATCGCGCGCGATCATTTGCGCTAGATGGTTCTCGAACCCTTCGCCGCGCGCGTTGGAGAAGGGCATGTTGTTCGGATCGGCGCAAACGCGGAGGGTGGTCTCGTGCGCGGTCCCGGCGAACGCGCTCACGATGCCGCTCTTCGCGACCGATACCATGAGCAGCGTCACCAGTGGGACGAGGAGTACCAGCCGCTCCTGCCGTGGAGTCACGACGCTGGTCATAGCCCGAAGACGTAGAGCATGCCGCCCTTGGTCGTCTTGGACGGCAGATCCTTCATCGCGTTGACGAAGCCGAGCGCGGCCGACGAGTCGCGTGCGTCGAG
>DATMHK010000367.1:0-8543 GCA_035554995.1 Gemmatimonadaceae bacterium | reverse complement strand
GAAACCCTTCGAGAGTTTGAGCCAACGCGCGAAGGCGCTACGCTCCCTTTATTTGCGTGAACGCCCGACTTGCAATCGGAGTCTTTCGGAGTAGCGACATTGGCGGACGCACCGCAGTCACGGCGACATTCGGGGACGTGAAGATCGCCGTCCACAGCGGGCTCGAAAGGAGCCGATCCGCGATCTGTGGGTCGAACTGACTGGAGCGGCACCGAATCACTTCGGCCCGAACCTGAGCCTCGGTTAGCGGTGCTCGATACGGGCGCTCCGTTGTCATGGCATCAATGGTGTCCGCAAAGCGAATGATTCGCGACGCGACAGGAATTCGCTCGCCCGCGAGCCCATCCGGATAACCGGTTCCATCCCAATTCTCATGATGATGCCGAATCGCGGGGACAACATCGCGGAGCCGCGTCATTGTGCTTACCAGGTTCGCCCCGTCTGCAGGATGATCCTGAATAATCGCCCACTCCTCCGGTGTGAGCTTGTCCTGCTTCGACAGAACCGCGGCATACTTCTCATAGATCTTTCCGACGTCGTGAAGCAAGGCCGCTCTGCTAATGTGCTCGATTTGCCTTTCACTCAGACCGATCGCACGAGCGATAATAGTCGAGTAGTGTTGCACCCGACGCGAATGTCCCGAGGTGTAGGGATCTCTAGCCTCGAGAGATTTTACCATGAGTTCGAGCAATTCTTCGTTCGTCTGCTCGAGTTCAAGGTTCGTGCGGTGAACCTGACGAAGACCGAGAATAGGTGCCCAAAGAGCAGCGGCTGCCACGGGCCCGAACACGGTATAGACCCAGGCGAAGATGAAGATCAGCGGGACGGCGATGACATCGAGTCCGGCGATAGGGCGTCGATTCTCACGCATTAGCGAAGACATCGAGCGGCCGGAATCGATGGCGATGGCGGCGTGAACCAGCAAATTGTTGGTGACCATTGCCAACGCGAACGCGAGCATCGCCTGGCCGCCAGCGACACGCGTGGCTTGCGTAAGCGTCATCCGATCCAATTCCCGTAACGCAACGCCGCCGAAGCCGGTGTAGACAGTGATTGCCACCAACTGCATCAGGGCGTAGGCCGAGACATTAAGAAGGGTCTTGATCGCCGGTTTTCGACGCCAGACCTCAATGGCTGCCTTCACCAGAACGACGCTAAAAACGCTCGTCCAGTTCGGCGCGATGATCGCGGCGGAAAAGTACGGGATGAACGATATCGAACCAGTTGCCGCCTTTGGCAGCAAGTAGTTGAGCGCCTCCGCCGTCACAGCCAATCCGCACAACAAGAGCGCGTCGAACAGCATCCCCGAACGGACCTGGGGTGCAATGCGGTATGCAATCACAGTCCATACAATGGCCGTGAGTGTCACGCAGGCGACGTAGATACGCGTCTTGTTATGCATAAGAAAGGACCCCCGTCCGCTCACCTTAATTCCAGGTTACGATGCTCGCGAGAATTCCAAGCAGGAATGCCCACATATCGCGTCACCCCCTTTGGGTACTGCGAGTCACGGGTCATCCCCGTGCTCCAAAGTGAGCTCCGCTCAACTACCCTGGACGGAATTGTCCTCCGCTCGTCTTCGCTTTAGCGAGGGAGGGGGTCGTTATTCGATTTCTCTAAAGGTTGCTCGCGTGGAAGGAAGGTCCATCTCGCAACGCGTCAGCAACCAACTCATTCCAAATCTGGAATGAGCCAGGTCCACTTCGGACCCTTTCAGCGCGTGAGGAACTCCGTGCGCCGGTTCACCGCCACGTCGCGTCTATTGTCTGTGCCGCTTCTCTAGTATCGGTCGCTCGCCAACCATTTCCATCAGGCAAATGCCCGACACACTACTGTTCCGCCCCGGCGCGTCGCCTCAGCGGTCCAGCCAACGATTCGTTGCGTCCAAAATCGCGAGCACGCTCGCCGTCTCCGGGCTCTCGCGGATCTCCGCGCTGCCCGTCATCAGCGTGCTCTCGCGACCAACCTTCGTCGTTACACCAACAAAGACGAACGTGTGATCGAATGCCTCCACCACCCGGCATCCCTCGAGCGCCAAAATCCGGTCGTCCCCCTCAGCCAGTCGAATCGCCTGGAGGGCCGCCCGCGCGGCTAACTCGATTCGCAAACGTTCGTTTTCTATCCCCTCCGCCTCACCGAGATACGACTCATCGCCTTTCCGCAGGGTAACTCGGCAGGTCACGCCCCGGCTCCTCGAGCGGCGGACTTCCACGTCCTCGAAGTAGATCCGACGACCGGTCTTCGACGGCTCGGGTAGCGCGACGGGTGCGGGCGCCGGTGACGGCGCTGGTGCCGCGGGCTGTCCGATCGCAACCGTCCTGTCCGTCACCACGGGCGTCGCCATCGCCGGGGCCGGCGTCGCGAGGGGCTTTCCCATCGGCGTCGCGCCAAAGCGCGACTGCCGCTCTTCGGACGTCGCCACCGAAATCTTCTTGTGGCTCACGTGCATCCCGAGGTGCGCGATCAACGCGCTCTCCACGTTGCGCACCGTCTGCTTCGGCGTGACGTCGGTCGACGTCAGGATATGAATCTCGTCCACGGCGCCATTCGGGCTCGCGACGATACGCGCCGAGATGACTCCAGGCAGCGTGGCGAGGAGCTCTTCGGCGCGCTGAATAGGCAGAACACTGCCGGCGATCATCGACGGTTCAGCGGGAATCGCGGTGTGTGGATTGGGGAGCGACACGCGGGCTCCAACGTCGGGGCGGGTTTAATACCGGAAGATGACGACAACCTCTGACTCGCGTCACCTTCATCGGCGTCGCTTGCTCGCTGGACCAGAGGGAAGGACGGGCCGCCAATATTGCCCTAAAGAAATCAGTTGGCAAGGCGTTGACAGTTACCTTCGTCTTGACAGGTGAAGAGTTTGCGCGACGCCACCAATTTTGTGATCATCGGCTGACGGCTGTTAACCCGAGGGACCAGACGGCCGATACTGCCGCCACTTTGCGCTCGGACGCCACCAGCACCAGCTTTGGCTCGCACATGTCCATCTCTCGTCGCGACGCCGTCTCCCGCTTGGCCGCACTCACCGCCGCTCTACCGTTGGCGAGCCGGTTACCTGCCCTCACCGCGGCGAATCCGCTCGACGGTACGATCGCCGACTACCAGGCCGGACGCCGACGCGGCGAGTGGACCGCCGTCGAGGTGACGACGCACGCCCTCGAGCGCTGCCGTGACGCCGGCGCGCGATTCCGAGCGATCGATGTCCTCGACGGAGACGTCGCGCTCCGCGCCGCGCGCGGCTCCGACGATCGCCTTCGCGTGGGCAAGACGCTTGGTCCCCTCGACGGCGTCCCCGTGTTCGCGAAAGCCATCTACGATATGAATGGCTTGCCCACAACCGGCTCGAGCGCCGAGTGGGCGCGCCTTTTTCCGGAACCGGTCCGCCGCGATGCGCTCGAAGTGGCGCGGCTCCGCGCCGCGGGTGCCGTCATCCTCGGCAAGACCGCCGCCGACGATTTCGCCTATCGCGGCAACGGCACGAGTAGTCACACCGGACAGGTTCTCAATCCGCACGACAAGACTGCTACGAAGACACCCGGTGGCTCGAGCGCCGGATCGGCCGTCGCCGTTGTCACCGGAATGGCGTTCGCCGCATTGGGCACCGACGACGGCGGCTCGAATCGCATTCCGGCGCAGTTCACGGGGGTGGTCGGAATGAAGCCGACGTTCGGCCTTGTCCCGCGCACCGGAGTGATTCCGACGTGGCCGTACCTCGACACGCACGGCCCACTCGCGCGCTCGGTCGCCGACGCCGCATTGCTGCTGGCCGCGATCGTCGGTCCCGACGCATCCGATCCACTCGCGCTCACCACCGGGTTCGATGTCGCGGCGCTCGCGACGCTGCGCGGCGATGCGCTCAATGGTGTGAAGCTCGGTGTCGTCGACGCACATGTCCCGCGCGAGCAAATGACCGCCGAAGCGTTGGCGGCCTGGGACCGCGTTTTGGTCGACCTCCGCGCTGCCGGTGCGACGCTCGAAGCATTTTCGCCGCCAGTAACACGTCTCACGTATCGCGACGCCTTCAACGCCGCGGCAAAAACTCGTGGGGACGTGGCCGTCGACCCCGACTCTCCTCCACCGACGGCAAACGCGCTCTATCGCTATTTCGCCGGACGCGCCGACGATCCGCGCGGCGCGATCCGCCGCGGATACTCGGCTTATCAGAAGTTTTATAACGTGTTGCCGGCGACGTACGAAGAGTGCGAACCGTTGTTCGAGCGGCCGATGACGGAGGATCCGGCTGGCCGTTCGTTCGCGCGGTCGCGCGCCGAGGTTGTGGCGCAGTTCGAATCGGCGATGCGGAGCGCGGGTGTTGCGGCGATGGTGTACCCGACAATGCCGTTCAACGCGCCGCGCGCCGTAGATCCATGGCCTAACGTTCGCACGGCGCTCGGCTTTGGGAATTGGCTCGGGCTGCCTGAAGTATCGGTGCCGGCGGGTTATGGGGCGGATGGAATGCCGGCGCTCAATCTCTCGGTCGTTGGTTTACCGGGAACTGACGCACGAGTACTTGCCCTCGCCCACGCATACGAGGGGCGTTCGCGGCGGTTTATCGCGCCCCGTTGAGGCGGGGCTACTCCGCCAAATACGCCTCTTCCGGCATCCGATATTCCTTGATCTTCCGGTAGAGCGTCCGCTCGCCAATGCCGAGCAAGTCGGCGGCTCGGCGACGATTGCCGCGCGTTTCCTTGAGAGCAGCCTCGATCACCGCACGCTCGATCTCCGACATCTTCATGCCCGGCGCAACGGTCACGACATTCGGCGGCGGGGGTAGATCCCGCGGCTCGATCGCGCGCACGACCGGCGGGTTGTATCCTGGCCCGAGTGCGATCGACGGTTCCATGTCGCCGATCCAACGCGCGTCCGGCCCGCCAACTGTTGGCGTCGCGGCCGCAGGCTCGCCTACCCGACGGCGCAGCTCCTCGACCTGCAGCTTGAGCTCGAGCAAGCTCCGCACGATGAACTCCAGCTCCCGACCCGTCGCCTGCTCCTGCCCGCGCACCAACGGTCCGATGTGCACCGGCAGGAGCCGCGCCGCCCCACCCTCGCGAATGTGGCGCGGGAGGTCGCCAACCTGGATCTCGTGATTGGGCGCCAGCACGACCATGCTCTCGACGAGGTTCCGTAGCTCGCGCACGTTCCCGGGCCACGGATACTCGACCAGCTTCTGCATCGCCTCCAGCGCGATACCATGGAACGGCCGGTCGTACTGCTTCGAGTAATCTTGAATGAAGCGACGAACGAGGAGCGATACATCTTCCGGGCGATCCCGTAACGGCGGCAGGTAAATGCGCAGCACGTTGAGACGGTAAAACAGGTCGGCGCGGAAGTGGCCGCTCTCCACGGACTCGCGAAGCGGCTGGTTGGTCGCGGCGATGACGCGCACGTCGACGCTGATCGGCGCCGTACCGCCCACGCGCATGAACTCCCGCTCCTCGAGCACGCGCAGCAGCTTGACCTGCGTCGCTGACGGTACTTCGCCGATCTCGTCGAGAAAGAGCGTCCCCGTGTCGGCCAACTCGAATCGGCCGAGCCTCCGTTCGGCAGCTCCGGTGAAAGCGCCCTTCTCGTGGCCGAACAACTCGCTCTCCAACAGCGTCTCCGGGAGCGCTCCTACGTTTTCGGCGATGAACGGCTTGGCGCGGCGCGGGCTGAGCATGTGCAGAGCGCGCGCGACGAGCTCCTTCCCCGTTCCGCTCTCGCCCTCGATCAGGACGGTGCTCGACACGGGCGCCATCTGCTCGACCTGCACCATCACCTCACGCATCGCGTCGCTCTCGCCGATCAATCCGGTGAGGCGTTGGAGGCGCCGACGCTCGAGCACGCGACGCAGACTGCCCGCGACGTCGTCGACGTTGATGGGCTTCGCGAACACGTCGACGTAGCCGGCGGTTCGCAGCCGCTCGATGTTGGATGGATCCGCGTTGTCGGCCAGTCCCACCGCGAGCGCGCCATCCCACGACTGCTCCTTCACGATCGCAATCGTGGATGGATCGGCCAGGTCGCCGCTGAAGACGATCAGGTCGGGGCGTTCGCGCCGAAGGGCGCCGCGAATGTCGTCGAGCGGCGAGACGACCGCCGTGTCCACGCCCTCGCGCTCGAGGATGGCGTTGAGGCGCACCGCCGGCTCGACGTCGTTCAGCGTCAGCAGAACTTTCATGCGCGAGCGGGCGCGGGGGCGGCGTCGTGATCGAGGCGCCCGCCGCGCAGGACGGCGATCGCGTGATCGACGATCGGTTCGAGCGCGGCGAGCCCATCCTTCACGCCGCTGGTCGAGCCGGGAAGATTGATAATGAGCGATTTGTGCCGGACTCCGGCAACGCCACGCGACAGCGCCGCGCGCGGGAACCGGTCTATTGAGAGAATTCTAATTCGCTCGGCGATCCCGGGCGCGTCTCGCTCGAGCACGGCCCGCGTCGCCTCGGGGGTGGCGTCACGCTCGCTCAGGCCGGTGCCGCCTGTGGTGAGGACCAGATCGGCGGCATCCTTGTCGCACCACTCCGTCAGGGTCGAGACGATCCGCACCGACTCGTCGGGAACGAGCGCGCGCGCGACGACGTCATAACCGCGCGCGCGCGACCACTGCTCCGCGGCGTCACCGGAAGTATCCGCCCGCTCGCCGCGCGCTCCCGCATCCGAAATCGTGAGGATCGCGACCCGCACGCTACTCCGATCTGAGGGCGATCGCCGGATCGACGCGCGCCGCCCGTGCGGCCGGGAGCCAACACGCCGCAACGCCGACGAGCGCGAGAACGCCGGCGACGCCGACGAGCGTCGTCGGATCGTGCGGTGCGACGCCGAACAAGAGGCTGCGCAACGCGCCCGACGCGACGAAGGCGAGTACAGCACCGAGCGCCAGACCGACGACCAACAAACTTCCACCCTCGCCGAGGATCATGCGGTGCACTTTGCCGGCATCGGCGCCGAGGCTCATGCGGATGCCGATCTCCGCGGTGCGCGCGCTCACCGAGAAGGCGAGTACGCCGGCGATACCGACCATCGCGATGATCATGGCGAGCGTCCCAAACGATGCGATGAAGAGCGCGTTGAGCCGGCGCGGCGCGACGGTCGCGTCGCGCACCTGCTCCAGCGTCGCCACGTTTTCGATCAGCTGCTTGGGATCGACGTCGCGCATGGCCTTGAGCACGGCCGGCTGCATCAGCGCGGGATCGCCCTTCGTCCGAATGACGAGCGAGGCGCTGAAGATCTCTTCCTGCATGATGGGCTGATACATCGTCGGCGTCGGTCCGGTATCGAGTCCTTCGTCGCGCGTATCACCGGCGATTCCTACGACCGTGCGCCAATCAGGAGAAATCGGCACGAACTGGAGCACCTCACCCGTCCACGCGACGCGCTTTCCGATCGGGTCGTCGTTGCCAAACAGCCGCTCGGCGAACGACTTGGTGAGCACGACGACTCGTGCGTTGCCGCGAGTATCTGTCGACTGGATTCCGCGTCCTTTGAGGATCGGAATGCCGGCCGCCTTGAAGAACTCGGGGTCTGCCGTCTTGAAGGTCGCGCGCGGCGTCGCTTCGCCGTTGCCGAGCGGACGGCCTTCTGCCTTCACCTCGAGCTGGAACTGCGTGCTCTTAAGGGGCACGTTCGATGCGATCGACACCGTCTCGACACCCGGCAGCGCGCGCACGGCGTCGCGAAGGCGCTCGTACATCCCGAGCTTCTGCGGCTGCTGGATCGACGGGCTCTCGATCGGCGCGTCGAGCGCGAGCACGTGGTCGGCGCGGACGCCCGTCTCGACGGAATTGAGCTTGCCGAGCGTGCGCACGAGAAGGCCAGCCGCGGTGAGCAGAACCATGCACACAGCGAGCTGCGCGACGACGAGCGTCTGCTGAAGGCGGTGTCTTCCCTTCCCCGCGGTCAGCTTGCGTCCCACCGCGGCGAGCGGCGCGGCAAGCGAGCTCTCGTTGCCGATGCTCGGGATGAACGAGAGAACGATGGCCGCCAGGATGCTTATGGTGAGGCTAACCAAGAGCACGAGACCGTCGACGCGGATCTCGTCGGCCCGCGGCGTGAGCTGCGCGGCGAACGCGGTGAGCATCTTGAGTCCCGCGAAGGCGACGAGCACGCCGACGACGCCGCCGATCAGCGCGAGGGTGAGATTCTCGATCATGAGCAGTACGCGGAGGCGCCAACGGCCGGCGCCGAGCGCCGCGCGGACGAGCATCTCGCGCTCGCGGCCGACGCCGCGCATGAGCGTCAAATTCGCGACGTTCGCGCAGGCGATGAGCAGGACGAATCCCGCGGCGCCCATGAGTAGCCAGAGCGTGAGCGACGCGCGCTCGTTGATGGCGACACGAAGCTGATTGACGTCGATCGCGTAGCGCGCCGCCTTCTCGTATGCCTCTGGGTGATCGGCAAAGACGTGCGACGAGATGCCCTTGATCTCGGCGCGCGCCTGTTCGACGGTCGTGTTGGGTGCGAGCCGGCCGAATACCTCCGTCATCCTATGAGTCCGACCCTGTTTCATCGTCGCGCTCAAGTGATGCGGGCTCGTCACCGTGTTCACGAAGACGTCGGTG
>DATMHK010000366.1:0-25840 GCA_035554995.1 Gemmatimonadaceae bacterium | reverse complement strand
GACAACCGGTACTGCTCGAAGGACAGCCGGTATTGGGGCATCGTCCCCAAGGAGAACGTGAGGGGCCGCCCGCTGTTCATCTATTACTCGTACGTCCCCGGCCCCGGCGACGACAGCGGCCCGTGCAATGGCCAGGTGAGTGATCGGGCGTTGCCGTTTGTGACGGACATCCGGTGGTCGCGCCTGGGACATTGGGTGAAATAGCGTATCTCTGGCGCAAGCCAGCCGCACGCGACATCCTCTAGCATGCCACTCACGCGCCGGGGCTTCCTCGCCTCGCTCGCCGCAACGGTCCCTGTCGCCGTCATCGTGCGACGCGCGCATGCGGCGGCGGCGGAATACGTGCAGGGAGATCCAGCGACGCTCGATGCGCTCGCGCTGACCGTGCTTCCCTCGCAGCTCGGCCGAGCAGGGATCGCGCGTGAGGCGGCGGCGTTTCGCGATTGGGCGGCGAAGTACAAGGAGAGCACCGAGCTGGTGCACGGCTACGGCACGTCGCGCCTGCGCTCCACGGGACCGACGCCGCTGACGCGATGGACGGCGCAGCTCGATCAGCTCGACGCCGACGCGCAGCGATTGCGACAGCGGCGCTTCCGTGATCTGAGCGCGGGCGATCGCGAGCAGATCGTGCGCGACGCGCTCAAGGGAGAGCGCCTCGACCGCATGCCGGCGGTGGTGGACGCGAGCCACGTCGCCCTGGCGCTCCTCGCGCACTTCTATGACAGCCCCGGCGCCGCGGACCTGTGCTACGAGGCGCAGATCGGCCGACAGACCTGCCGGCCGCTCGCCGCACAGGCCAACAAACCGCGGCCGATGCTCAAGGTCCTCGAGAAATGACGCGGCGCGCGGTCGAGACGGACGTCTGCATCGTCGGCTCGGGGATCAGCGCCGCGATGGTCGCCGAGCGCCTGGCGCGGACGACCACGGCGAAGATTCTCGTCATCGAAGCGGGCGACGACACCGTGCCGCTCGCCCAACGCGCGGCGGCGCGCGAGCGATTCGTGCGCTACAACGAGAATCCGTGGGGACGCGACCACCTCGAGGGCTACGAGGTCGAAGGGCCGCTGCAATCGCGTTCGATGCAGGTCGGCGGCCTCGCGATGCATTGGGGCGCCGTGACGCCGCGCTTTTCGCCGGAAGATTTCAAGCAGCACTCGCTCTACGGCGTCGGCACCGACTGGCCGATCTCCTATGAGGATCTCGATCCGTTCTACCAGGAAGCGGAAGAGCTGATGGGCGTTGCGGGCGAGCAGGGGCCGGAGGATCTCGATCCGCGCGGCAAGCCATTTCCGCTCCCGGCCATCCCGCTCACGTACAACCTCGACCTGCTCAAGAAGTGGGCGTCGAGCGCGGGCATCGCGATGTGGAGTCAGCCGTCGGCGAAGAACTCGATTCCGTATCGAGGACGGCCGCAGTGCTGCCGCAACGACACCTGCTCGCCGATCTGCCCGATCGGCGCGAAGTATTCGCCCGACTTCACGTGGAGCGCGCTGCGCAAGACGAATCGCATCACTCTCACGACGCGGACGCTCGTTCGAAAGCTGGTGCTCTCGCCGGACGGCAAGACCGTGACGCACGCGATCGCGACGAATCGCGACCGCCCCGACGAACCGGTCGAACTGCGCGCGAAGCTGTTCGTCGTCGCCGCGGGATACACGTGGAGCTCACACCTCCTGCTTCTCTCGGCGCAGGACAAAGCGCCGAACGGGGTGGGGAACACCTCGGGCCTCGTCGGGAAGTATCTCGCCGGGCATCGCAACGTGCAGACGATCGTGGAATTGCCGCTCAGGCTGTACCCGGGAATGAACGAGCAGCACAGTCTCGTGACGAAGCAGTTCATGCGACTGAAGGGCGGCTCCGAGTACACGAGGCACGATCTGCGGATCTGGGAATCGTCGAATGGGCGAGCGCCGCGTCTCACGGACGACAGCGGCGCGCTGATGCTCGGCGACGCGATCCTCGACGACTGGCGCCGGCGCACCAAGACGGGAACGGCGCGCGTTCGAGCGTATTACGACGTCATTCCTGATCGTGGGAGCGAGCTGACGCTGGACGTCGCGCGGAAGAACGAATTCGGCGATCCGCTGCCCAAGCTTTCTTTTCGCGACGCGCCCGAGTCCGTGTCGATGCGCGCGCGCACTGAAGAGTCGATTCGGACGCTGTTCGCGGACATGGCGCGTGCTGGTAACGGACGTCTGCTGCGCGCGCCAACAGTGGACAACTTCCAGGACCATCCGTCGGGCGGTTGCCGCATGGGAAGCGACGCCTCGTCGAGTGTGGTGGACTCGTGGGGCCGCACGCACGATCACGAAAACTTGTTCGTCGTCGGCGCGCCGACGTGCGTGAGTGGAAGCTGCGCGAACGCGACGCTCACCTTCTGCGCGCTGGCGCTGCGATCGGCGCGCGAGATGGAACGCGGGCTGCCGCAGGCGTCGGCGAAATCAAGCGAATGATGCGGTTCATCGTCGGTACCTGGCTACTCGGCAGCTCGGCAGCTCGGCTGCTCGGCGCGCAGTCCGTCGAGTGGCCTGTCTACGGTGCAGATCTCGGCGCGACGAAATATTCGTCTGCGGCCGAGATCAATCGCACCAACGTCCGTACGCTGACGAAGGCGTGGGAATGGGCGACGGGGGAGACGCCGAACGCCGAGCTCCGGACGCGGCCGGGGAATTTTCAAGCGACGCCGTTGATGATCGGCGACACGCTCTATCTGAGTACGTCGTACAATCGCGTGATCGCGCTCGACGCGAATTCTGGCCATCCGTACTGGTCGTACGATCCGAAGGCTTACGCCGCGGGCCAGCCGCCGAATGGAACCGGATTCGTCCATCGCGGCGTGGCGACGTGGACCGACGGCAGAACCCGACGGATCTTCATGAACAGCCGGTGGAACCTCATCGCGCTCGACGCGTCGACGGGGCAGCCGATTCGCTCGTTCGGCGACACGGGCGTCGTGGATCTGACGCGCGAGCTGTCGAGAAACGGCAAGCCGGTGAACAAGCACCACTACACGCAGACGTCGCCGCCCGTCGTCTGGAAAAACCTCGTCATCGTCGGCAATGGCGTCGCCGATCGTCTCGTCTACCCGAACGATCCGCCGGGCGACGTCCAGGCGTTCGACGTGAAAACCGGCAAGCGCGTGTGGAGCTTCAGCCCCGTTCCGCGCAACGCACGCGATGCCGCCGCGAAATCGTGGGCGAACGAATCGTGGAAGACGACGGGCCATACCAACGTGTGGGCGCCCTTCAGCGTCGACGATCAGCGCGGACTCATCTACTTGCCGGTGAGCACGCCGAGCAACGACTGGTATGGCGGCGCGAGAAAGGGCGACGACCTCTACGCGGAATCGATTGTCTGTCTCGACGCCAACAACGGCCGCCGCGTCTGGCATTTCCAAACGGTGCACCACGGGCTCTGGGACTACGATCTTCCCGCTCCACCGGTTCTCGCCACGGTCCAGTTCAACGGACGTCCGCGGGACATCGTCGCCGTGCCGACGAAGACTGGTTTCCTGTTCGTGTTCGACCGTGCGAGCGGCGAGACGATCTGGCCGATCGAGGAGCGCTCCGTGCCGCCGAGCGACGTACCCGGCGAAGTCGCGGCGCAATCGCAGCCCTTCCCGTCGAAGCCGAAGCCGTTCGCCAAGCAAGGCTTCAGCTACGACGACCTCGTCGACTTCACGCCGGCCATCAAGGCGCGCGCGCTCGAGCTGACGAAAGACCTCCGCTTCGGACCGCTCTTCACGCCGCCGTCGCTCGGCGGCACGATCACGATGCCGGGCGCCATTGGTGGAGCAGGTTGGGGCGGCGGCGCGTTCGATCCGACGACCGGCACCATCTACATCAAGGCGACGAACCAGCCCGCGATGTACAGGATTATTCAGCCGACGCGGACCGATTCGCTCGACACACCGTACGCCGCGGATCTCGGGGCGCAGGGGCTCCGTGTCACGATGCAATCGGCCGACACCGCCCAGCGCATGACTCCGCTGCCGATCAACAAGCCGCCGTATGGAACGCTCGTCGCGATCGATCTCAACTCGGGCGATACGAAGTGGAACGTCACACTGGGCGATACGCCGGCGATTCGCAATCATCCGTTGCTGCGCGGATTGAATCTTCCGCCGGTCGGTGTCGCGGGGTCACCCGGCCCGATCGCGACCGCGGGCGGTCTGCTCTTCGTCACCGGTGGCGGCTCCGTGCTCTACGCGATCGACAACCGCGACGGTTCGGTGGCGTGGTCGGCGGACCTGGGGCAGACGGCGTACTCGACGCCGATGACCTACCGTACGAAAGGGGGAAAGCAGTTCGTCGTCGTCGCGACAGGTGCGGCGAACGGCGCCAAGCTCGTCGCGTTCGCGCTGCCATGACGATGCACGCGCGCGCGCAACGGAATCGTCGGTCGCGCGTCTAAGATCGGGCATCCTCCCCGACCAGCCCCGTTCCGCCCGCCGATGCATCGTTTGCTGCCGCGCTCCCCGCTCTCCAGGATCCTGCTCCTCACCCAGCTCGTTTGCATCACGGCTGGCACCGTGGTGCTGATCGCGATTTATCGGGAGCATCCCACCCCCGCGCTACAACTGCTGGTGGCGATCGCCGTCGCGGTTTGGATCGTGACGCTGAGCGGCTGGCGCGTCGCGATGCGCGGCGAGGAACGCTCCGCGTCACTCGCCAGAAATGTCGCCGAGGAGCGGGAGCTGACCGCGACGCTCGAGCACGCCGTCTCGGATCGCACGCGAGATCTCGAAGACGCGCAGCGTGTGCTCAAGCGAATGTGGCAGCTGGGCCAACATGTCGCGCTCGAGCTCGATCCTCAGCGAGTGCTGGAGCGATTCCTCGAGACTGTGACCGACATCGCCCGCGCCGACGGCGCCGCGGTCGGGCTGCTCAGGGAGGACGCCAAGCTGCGAATCGCCGCGGCGACCGGCGCGGCGTCGGGCATCACGGGAATGATCGTGCCGAGCACGAACTCCGCCATGAGCCGCGTTGCGCGAACCGGGACGCTTTGGGCCGTCAGCAACGTCCAGAACCATTTCCACGAGATCGACACGCAGATCTACGAAGGGATCGGTGACTACAAGGGACTGGCGATCGTTCCGTTATCGCGACGCGGCGAACGTATCGGCGCCGTCGCGATCGTCTCGCGAGAAGAACGCATTTTCGGCGGCGCGGACCTCGAGCGCATCGAGGCGCTGTCCGATCTGCTGTCGGTTTCGCTCGAGAACGCGGAGCTCGTCGACACGCTGCGTCAGACGGAGTGGCGCTTTCGAACGCTCTTTCGGTCGGCGCCCGACGCCGTGCTGACCGTGCTCGAGAGTGGCCGCATCCGCGAGGCGAACGACGCGGTTCGCGACGTCACGTCCGTCGATGCCCCGCAAGTCATCGGGCGAATGCTCAGCGAGCTCGTTGTCGATGCGGATCGCGAGAGGCTGCTCGAGGCGCTCGGCCGTTCGTTCGCGGGGCGCGCGAGCCGCATCGAAGTGTCGTTCGCGCCGCTCGCCGGCAGCGACGAATCCGTCACGCCGCGGCTCGTGTCGCTGGCGATGACCAAGCTTTCCGATGGCGATCCGGCCACGGTGCTGATCATCGGTCGCGACATCACTGCCGAACGCGAGATGCGGCTGCGCCTGATGGAATCCGACCGCCTGGCGGCGGTGGGCGAGCTCGTGGCGGGCGTGGCGCACGAGGTGAACAATCCGCTCAGCAGCATCAGCGCATTCGCGCAACTTCTGCTGCGAGACGAGAGCCTCTCGCCGCCCCAGCGAGAGTCGATCGAGGTGATCCGCTCGGAGACGACACGCGCGAGCTACGTGGTGAAGGATCTGCTCGCGTTCGCACGTCGCAGCGAGCCGCGCCGTGAGCCGGTCGACGTCAACGCCGTGGTCGAGCGGACGCTCCGCCTGCGAAGCTACCAGTTCGCCGCGAGTCACGTGACCGTCGAAAGCCGGCTGGCCGACGATCTACCGCCGGTGCTCGGCGACGCGCGTCAGCTCCAGCAGGTGTGTCTCAACCTCGTCACCAACGCGGCCCAGGCGATGGGCTCGCGCGGCGGTGGCATGTTGACTATCGTCACGCGCGCCGAGGGACGCGACGCGGTGCTCGAAGTTTGCGACACCGGACCGGGCATCCCCGAGGACGTGCGGGCGCGTATCTTCGAGCCCTTCTTCACCACGAAGGCTGAAGGTGAGGGAACAGGGCTCGGTTTGAGTGTGAGCTACGGCATCGTCGGATCGCATGGTGGGACGATCGCCGTCGCGAGCTCCAGCGCGGCGGGGACGACGTTCCGCGTGACCATCCCCGTGCTCGACGATACGGCGGGGACGGACCAGCCGATGATGCGCGACGATGTCCCACGCCGAACAACACTTGCCGGGCGCCGCGTGCTCTTCGTGGACGACGAATCGGCGCTGAGAGACGGCGTCGAAGCCTTCGGCGCGGTTCGTGGCTTCACGGTATTGACGGCGAAGGACGGCGCGCAGGGGCTCGATCTCATTCGCCGCGCGAACGTCGACGCGGTGGTGTGCGACCTCCGAATGCCAGGCATGGACGGCCCCACCTTTCATGCGGTGTTGCAGCGCGAAGCGCCGGCGCTTGCCGCGCGAACGGTCTTCGTCACGGGCGACGTGGTCTCCGCAACCGCGCGCCAAGTGAGCCGGCGGCAGCCCATCCTGACAAAACCTTTCGCACTCGAGACGCTCGAGGCCACGATCGCGGCCCTCCTCGACGGGGTACCGGACTCGGCTCAGGCCTCGATTTGAGGCCTCAGGGTTGCGACGCTTTGCGCGGTTCGTTTGTCTAAAGAAGCGGACCCATGCCTAATTTCTTCCCCCGCCACACGCTCGAGCTCCACATCGTGGAGCCGAAGGCTTTCCGGCGCATTTCCTTTTCGCTCGCCGAAATGGCCCTCGTCACGGGCGTACTGGTTCGCGTCTATCGCGTGTTCGTGCTGACGCACGGCCCTACGAACTGGCTGTTCATCGGCCTGACGGTCGCGGTGGGGGCGGTCTTTCTCCTCGGCATGGTGACGGCGCACCTCGCGAACTTTCCGCTCTCGCAATACCTCTGGCGCGCCCCCCTCTTCGCCGCCGCGGAGGTCGCCGCCGAGATGGGAACGAGCGCGCTCCTGATCGCGCTCGGCCGCGAGGCGAATGGAACGGTTCGCGCGCACTGGGACGATTGGATCGGGATGGGACTCAACGCGCTGCTCGTGAGGGGAGGCATCATCATGCTTTGGGCGGCGTTGTTGGCGGGGGCCATTCAGGTCGCGCGGAGGACCGTGGGGGAGGAAGAGGAAGGCAAGACGGCGGAGCTGTCGGAGCAGAGAGAGTAGCGCGGCACGGCTTCAATCAGTCCTGCGGTTTGGCCCAATGCGCCGCCGTACTCCATTTCTCCACCGAAAACAGATCGTCGCTCAACGCAACGTTCGCTTTCCAGTCCGAGTACTCCTCGCTCTGCCTGGGCTGCCCTCCTTCCGTCATCACGATCTTCGTCGCGAGCCATCCTCCGGCGAGTGGGACGTAGCCGTCGAGATGGATGTCGAGCATGGCTCCAGTGCCTCCCGGCGGCAGCAGCATGCGAACGACGACGTTGCGTTCGACGTCGACCCAGAATTGCGTGGACGTCGTATCGCTGGGCGATGCCGCGCCGACGATCCAGGCCGGGCGTCCTTGCCACTCGCCGCGTGAGACGTGCTGCATGTCGATCTTTACGCTCTCGAGGTCCTTCACCGTGCGAGCCACGGGCTGCATGTACACGCCCTCGATCAGCGGGAGGAACTCGTTGCCATTAGGCCGTGCGGCGAAGAGCTTGCCGCCGCGGACAACCCACGACGAGTCGGCGGTGTAGAGAACGCCGTTGCCGGCCGCGAGGTCGCCGATGTCGATGCGAAGCTGCGTTCCCCGAGCGCTGGTGTACCGCACGCTCTCGTGCCAGGTGGTCACAGTGTCGGTTCCGTCGCGACGGCGGACTGTCGTCTTTTGAACGAACGTGAGCGTCTTGTACCACTTGCCGGCGTATGCGTCGTGCATCCGTTGAAGTACTTCGGCACCGGTTTTGGGTGTCGACTGGGCGGCGGCTGGCGCGGCAGTGCCGAAGGCGAGGACGGCGGCGAGGCGGAGCCAACGTGGGCGCATTCAGTTCCTCTCGTGTGCTGGCGGGTGGATGACCCCGGAATAGATTCGCTGTCAACTCGGCCCGTCAACAGATGAAACAATTCTCTTACACGAGCGCCGTGCGCGTCGCGGCAATTGTATCAGCGCTCGCCGTCGCTCCGCTGCATGCGCAGCAATTCCAGACATATCGCCCGTTCGGCACGCTGCGCGAGCAGGCGACGCGGCAGCAGAAATGGCTCGACGAGCGCATGGCCACCGTGCTGCCGGCGCTCATGCGCAAGCACAAGGTCGACATGTGGGTCGTGCCGATGCGCGAGTACAACGAGGATCCGGTGTTCTCGTCGATCGTATCGCCGACGACGTTCGCCGCGCGCCGCCGCACGATCTATCTCTTCTTCGATCCGTGCGGGCCCGGTGCCTCGCCGTCGTGCAGCAAACCGGTCGAGAAGCTGGCGATGGGCGGCACGTCGCAGGGCGGCGTCTTCCAGGCGATCCGCTCGACGAAAGCCGCCGCCGGTCCGGCCGGTGGTCAGGTCCAGGCGCAGGCCGAGCTGTGGGGCGACGAGCAATGGCAGGTGCTCAAGACCGAGATCGAGAAGCGGAATCCGAAAGCGATCGCGATCGACATCTCGACGGTGTTCGCGTTCAACGACGGCCTCTCCGCCGGCGAGCTGGAAGGGATGCGAGCGGCGCTCGGCCAGAAATGGACGTCGCGCTTCCATCATGCGGACGATCTCGCGCTCGACCTCATCGCCACCCGCGTTCCCGACGAGGTCGACGCGTATCACAAGATGCAGGAAGTGGTCTGGGGCATCATCGACACCGCGTTCTCGAACGTCGTCATCACACCGGGCGTGACGCGAACGGAGGACGTGGTGTGGTGGATGCGCCAGAAGGTGAACGATCTCGGGCTCGGCACGTGGTTCCACCCGTCGGTCGAAGTCCAGCGCCGCGGGACCACCGACGCGCAGCTCGGCGAGAACCCAATCATTCAGAAGGGCGACGTCCTCCACTGCGACTTCGGCATCACCGCGATGCGCCTCAACACCGACACCCAGCACATGGGCTACGTGCTCATGGACGGCGAGACGGACGTGCCGGCGGGACTCAAGCAGGCATTAGCGAACTCTAACAAACTTCAGGACATCGTCGTCGGCGAGATCAAGCCGGGGCGCACCGGGAACGAGATCCTGAAATCGGCCCGGGCCAAGATGGCGGCCGCGGGGATCGAGGGAACGGTGTACAGCCATCCGATCGGGATGCACGGCCATGGGGCGGGGCCGTTGATCGGACTGTGGGATTATCAGGACGGAGTTCCGGGGCGAGGCGACGCGAAGGTGATCCCCAACATGTGGTTCTCGATCGAGTTGCAGGCGACTTCCAAAGTGCCCGAATGGAATGGGCAGCCGGTTCGGTCGGCGCAGGAGGAAGACGCGGTCGTCGATGGAACCGGAAAGGTTTCGTGGGCATTGAGACGGCAGACCGCGTTTCATCTAGTGAGGGCGAGGACGGCGATGTGAAACGGCGCAACGTCGCTGTCGGCTATGGTCGGCGGCGGCGGCGGCCGGCTGGCAGCTGGCGGCGGTGCGCCCGGCTGGCGGCTCTGAGGCTTTCAGCTGCGGCTAGCGGGGGTGCGCTCGGCCGTCGGCAACGCCGCTTGTCATCCTGAGGGAGCACAGCGACCGACGGATCTACCGTGCAGAGTTAGTAACCAGAAAGCGATAGTAGATCCTTCGCTTCACTCAGGATGACAACAGCCGACGTTGAGCAGCCGTTAGCCGCACCGCCGCGAGCCGCCAGCCAGCCGACAGCCGCCGCCGCCGACCATAGCCGACAGCGACGTTGCGCCGTCTTCCCTCAGCTCTACGTCGGAAACGCCAGCGATTTGCCGGTCTTCTTCTCCGTCCACCGCGCCGTCACGACTTTCCCGCGCGTATAAAACTTCACGCCTTCCGCTCCGTGCACGTGTGAATCGCCGAACAGCGACGCTTTCCATCCGCCGAACGAGTAGTACGCCATCGGCACCGGAATCGGCACATTGATCCCGACCATTCCGACCTGCACCTCGCTCTGGAATCGCCGCGCCGCGCCGCCGTCGGTGGTGAAAATGGCGACGCCGTTCGCGTACGGATTCTCGTTGATCAGCTTCAGCGCCTCCTCGTACGACTCGGCGCGCACCACCGAGAGGACGGGTCCGAAGATCTCGTCGCGATAGATCGACATGTCGGGTCGCACGTTGTCGAACAGACATGGTCCGAGGAAAAAGCCCTCGCGCGCGCCGTTGGCGGTGATGTCACGACCGTCCGACATCAACGTCGCGCCCGAGGCGACGCCTTCGTCGACGTACTGTCGTACGCGCGACAGATGCTGTTCGGTAACGAGCGGCCCCATGTCGTTCTTCGTGTCGAGGCCGTCGCCGACGTGGATCGCGCGAATGCGGTCGCGGACCAGCTCGACGAGCTTGTCGCCCGCGTCGCCCACGGTGACGACGACGGAGATTGCCATGCACCGTTGCCCGGCCGAGCCGAAGCCGGCGTTCACGGCCGAATCCGCCGCGAGTGCCATGTCGGCGTCGGGGAGGACGAGCATGTGGTTCTTCGCGCCGCCGAGCGCCTGAACGCGCTTTCCGTTGTGGGTGGCGGTGTCATAGACGTGGCGCGCGATCGGCGTCGAACCGACGAAGCTCACGGCGGCAACGTCGGGGTGCTCGAGTAGCCGATCGACCGCGGCGCGGTCGCCATGGACGACGCTGAACACGCCGGCGGGAAGTCCGGCGTCGCGCCAAAGCTCCGCCATCATCATCGACGCCGACGGATCCTTTTCCGACGGCTTGAGCACGAACGCGTTCCCGGCGGCGATCGCGATCGGATACATCCACATCGGGACCATGATCGGGAAGTTGAACGGCGTAATGCCGGCCACGACACCGAGCGGCTGGCGAATCGAGTAGCTGTCGACGCCGGCCGACACGTTCTCGGAGAACTCACCCTTGATCAGGTGCGGGATGCCGCAGGCGAATTCGACGACCTCGAGGCCGCGTTGCACCTCGCCGCGCGCGTCCGCCAGCACCTTGCCGTGCTCGCGCACGATGCACCGGGCGAGCTCCTCGACGTGTTGGGCGACGAGCTCGCGGAACTTGAACAGGATCGTCGCGCGCTTCCCCAGCGCGGATCGGCCCCACGCGACCGACGCTTCCTTGGCGACGGCGACGGCGCGATCGACGTCGGCAACCGAGGCGAAGCGAACCCGCCCGGTCGTCGCGCCGGTGGCCGGGTTGTATACAGGACCCCAACGCTCGGAGTCGCCCTGGAATGGTTCGCCGCCAATCCAGTGGGCTATGGTGGTGGGCGGAGCGTGCGACGCCTCAGCGGAGGGCGTCACTCGGGTGGCGGAAGCGGTCATCAGTCCCTCGCGGTACGCAACGCCGTAAAGCTAAAACTTGAGGCGCAGTCCGGTCAGGATGGTGCGGCCGGGGACGATCGTGATGTCGTCGGGCTCGCCGCGCTGATAGTTGAGGAGGTTGTCGCCAGTCAATTCGAACGACAGATCACGGCGCAGATCGCGCGACAACGAGGCGCGCAAGCGGAACCCGCCATTGTATTCGCGCCAGTACTGGCGCAGGCCTGGGCCGCGCAAATCCTGCATCGGGCGACTGTCGTTCAGCCAGTCGTTGGCCAATTGGAGCTCATCGTAGTTGATCCAGTTGAAGGCACGCGAGCCGCCGAGCGACGCCGTCCAATGAGGCGCCTCCCACCCGAGGTTGAAGCTGGCTGTGGTGGCGGGGACCTGCAGCATGCGGTCGCCCTCACGGAGGTCACCGGTGTACGTAGGCGACAGTTGGCCGACACGGCTGTCGACAAACGTGAGTGCGGCCGTCGCCGAGAGGCGTGACAGAGGATTGCCCGTCGCCTCGATCTCCCAGCCCGAGTTGCTGATCGCCCCGACGTTCTGCAATTCGTAATTCATCTTCCGCGGCCCGCCCCCGGACTGCTGAACGGGCTCCACGGCGACAGGCTGAATCAAACCCGACGCTCGCTGATCGAAGCGCGTGACGTTGAGCGATAAGCCCCGCCGGAGCACAAAGTCGATCCCCAATTCGGTACCCGTCTGCTCCTCGGCGCCCAGTTCGGCCGGCAATGCGTTTCGCGGCTGATAGAATTGCCAGCGCGACGTCGTGGCAGGCGGACGAATGCCTTTGCCGTACGCCGCCCGCACTTTCACGCTGAACGGGCCGTAATCGCGAACGGTGGCGACGCCGAGCATCGGGAGGGCCGCGACGGGATGATCGTCCGACAGCCGGCTGTCGCGCTCGATGCGAAGCCCGGCAGTCGCGAACAGGATGTTGTCGAACGCCGCGTTCGCCTGCGTCGTCACGCCAGTGCTCGACTGCCAGGTCACCTTTGGCAAGTACGTGGTCGAACTCGTTCCGGGGCCGCTATGACTCGTCGGGTCCGGCCCGATCATCGTCGTCACGCCGACAGACGAGACGCGAAGCATCGCGTGCTCGGCCGAGAAGGTGAGCGATCCGTGCGTCGGTCCGCCCGAGCCGAGTTGAAGGACGCTGCTCGCGCGCAACGTGCCGCGTGCCGCGCTCCCCTGTGCCGCCCGGAGCGCGGAGTCGGCCACACTTGGCACGGGCGTGAAATTCGTTTGAACGTTCGCGAGGTTGTAGCCGTCGATCCCAGCGACGAACGAATGCAGCCAGTGGTTGCCGCCGTCGAGCGTTCCCGTGACACCGAGTGTGTATTCGGTGACCGACTGCGGCGCGTTGCTTCGCGACGAATCCGAAGCCGGCGAAGGAAGGACCACGAGGGGGCTGTCGGGTGAGCCGGCGCGCTGGGTGAACAGACGCGCCGTGGTACTCAACGTTCCGCGCGTCCCGACGAATCGCGCTCCTCCCGCGGCGGTAAGATTCTGGCTGTAGCCATCGGGGACGAACGAGCCCATTCCGCCCGCCTCGATATGGAGATCGGCCGACTTGGTGCTCGAGCCGGCAACGAGTGACACCGTGTGATCCTGCGTGAGCACGTCGCGGCCGTACTGACTCTGCGCGAACCCGGCGGTCGAGCGAACGACCATGTTGCGGCCGTCGCCGTCGGCGCCCTCGTGGCGCGTGACGATGTTGACCACACCACTGATCGCGTCCGTGCCGTAGAGCGCGGAGCCCTGCGGTCCTCGAATGACCTCGATGCGATCGATCGAGCCGGGATTGAAACGACTGAGAAGCAGCGGGTTCGCCACCTCGATGCCGTCGATGTAGATCTTGGGATAGCTCAGCCCGAACGAGCTCGCGCCGCGAATGCTCGCATAAGAGCTGAGCATGCTCGACGGCGATTGCGTCCAGGTCCAGATGCCGGGCACGTAGGCGTCGAGCGCGTCGGAGATGGTGCTCGTGTTCTGCCGCGTCAGTTGTCGGCCGCTCAACACGTTGAGCCCGACGGTGAGCTCGCGCTCCGGTGCACCGGTGCCAGTCGCGCTTCCCGTGACGACGACCCTGTCGAGCACATTCAACGTGTTCGACATGTCCGCCGTCGGCTCGGCAGTGCGCGACGCCGAGGGAGCGCGTGGCGCGAGCACCACCTGGTCGCCGCCCATCGGAACAGGTGAGACGTTGGTGCCGGCGAGGAGTCTGCCCAGTACTTCGCCGACCGGAGCCGTGTCCGCCGAGACACAGACCTCGCGATCGAGCGGCAGGAATTCGGCGCTGTAGGAAAGCTTCAACTTCGCCGTCGTGGCAAGCCGGTCGAGCGCGTTGCGCAGCGACAGCTCGCTGGCGTGCAGCGTGACCGGACGATCGAGCGGCGCGCCCCAATGAGCGGCGCTGGTCGACACGCTGTCTGCCGAAGACGAGCACGCGCGCGTTTGCGCGGGAAGCAGGCGCGCGGCGACAAGCAGCGCGATGGCGCCCAGAAGCCGGCCGCCCACCCCGCCCGTGCGTCGCATCAGCGCGGCGACGTAGGCCTGCGGTTGAAGATGAGCGTCGCGGTGTCGCCTTGACGCTGCACGCGCGCTCCGAGCGTGAGCCCGATGATGTTCAGCACACGGTCCGCCGGCTCGCCGGCGAATGAGGTGCTCACGGGAGTATTGAGGAGCGCCGAGTCGTTCACCCGGAGTGTGACCCCATACCAGCGACGAAGTTCATTCGCCACGCGCGAGAGCGGCGCGTCACGGAAGATCAGCTGGCCACGAGTCCAGGCGATGTCTTCGTCGCGAACGACGTGTTGCTTTGCGCTCGCCCGACCGGCCTCGTCGATAGACCCACGGTCGCCCGCCGCGAGCACGACTCCCGACGTCGGCTCGGACGCCGCTTGTCGCAGCCGGACGCTGCCGGTGACGACGGATACGGAGGTCGCCGCCGCGTCGTCGCTTTCGACGCTGAACGTCGTTCCGATGTCTTCGACGACCGCTTGGCCGACGCGAACCGCGAACGGCTTGGTGGCGTCGTGGACGACGTCGAAGTAGCCGTCGCCACGAAGCTCGACCGACCGGCTGTTCGCGCTGTAATCGGCGGGCACGGTGAGACGGCTGTCCGGGCCGAGCACGACGCGCGTTCCATCGACGAGGCGCACGGAGTCGCGCTGGCCCACGCCGGTGGTGTACACCCGCGCTGACAAGGCCGTCCCGCTCTCGTCGGGGGTCGTCCCGGAATCGCGTGTCACGACCAGGCCGACAACCGCCGCGGCGGCGAGAAGACCGATGACGCCGAGCGGTTGCCAGAGCGGACGGCGGGCGGGTGGCATCGGGAGAACGCGCGGCCGGCTGGGTTCAGCCATCCGGGCGTGAACGCGCGCCAGCGCCGCCTCGACGTCCACGTCAGCTGCCTCGATCGTCGCCTCGGCGTCGAGACGCTCGACGAGCTCACGGTCGTGCGGATGCGCCTCGAGCCATTGCTCGATGATCGACGCTTCCTCGGGCTGGCTCTCGCCGGCGAGATACCGGGCGATCGCCTCCCAATCGGGCGCGGGTCTCGCCCCCGATCCTGGATGTCCGCCAGCCGCTGAAGCGTCGTCCGTCATACCCTATCGACACGCTCGGAATGGACTACCCTTATGCGGATCATGCCGCACCGCGTGGAGTATACGGGAACGCCGGGAACAGGTCCAACCGCCGCCGAATTCGTGTAGCCGACGGACCTACCAATTCATGGACGACCGCGAGCTCCTCGACCGGCTGAAGACCGGTGACCAGACGGCCTTCGACGCCATCTTTCGCGCGCACTATGCGTCATTGGTCTCGCTCGCGCAGGGCATGCTCCGCGATCAGAGCGCCGCGGAAGACGTAGCGCAGGAAGTGATGCTCGAGCTTTGGCGGCGTCGCGCCGACGTGGTCATTCACGAATCGTTGCGGGCCTATCTCATTCGCTCCACGCGCAATCGCGCGCTGAACCAGATCCGTCACGCCAACGTGCAACGCCGTGCCGAGCCGCTCATCGCGAGAGAGGAAGCGGTTCAGCCGCACGGCGCGTCGACACTCGTCGCGGGCGAGCTACGTGCCGCGATCACCACCGCGATCGCCGAGCTGCCGCCGGCGTGTCGCGAAGTGTTCGAGCTGAGTCGCGGACAAGGGCTCAAATACGCCGAGATTGCGTCGACGCTCGGGATTTCCATAAAGACGGTAGAGTCGCAAATGGGGAAAGCGCTCAGGCACCTGCGCGGCCGTCTCGCACAGTGGTTGCCGGGCGAGACTTCGGTCTGAGCGCTGTCATCCTCCGCTCGCGTAGCGAGCGGAGGATCTACCGTCCTTTCTGGTAACTAGGCCGGCATAATAGATCCCCGGGCGCTCCGCGCCCGAGATGACAGCGAGGATGACAGTAAGGGTGCGATCGCATCGGCGTGTCCTGACTCCGAACCCCGAACAGGACAGCATCGATGCATCGTGTAAGAATTCTTTCTCTCGCGGCGGGCGCGGTGGTCGCCGCGGCCTGTAGTGAGACGAGCTCGCCGAACAATCTCTTCGATCTCAGCGATTCGTCCGCGTTCTCCAGCGTTCCCACGGGCTTCAGCCAGTTGTCGAGCAGCTTCGACTCGACCGGCACACCAGGCGACGGTCCATTCCAGCCGCACTTCGAGGGGCGCCGTGGTCACGGTCCGGGTGGACCAGGTCGTGGTCCCGGATTTGGCCTCGGCTTCATGGGTGGTGGACTCGGTGGCCTGTTCTTCGGAGGTGACCTCTTCCACTTCCGCGGCGACGGCAATTGCACGTTCGCGAGCGGCACTGGTCTCGTGACGTGCACCGGCAACACACGCGACGGTTTGACCGTGACGCGCGTGTCGAGCTACAAGAACGGCGCGGGCCAGGCGCAGGAAAAAATCGACAGCACGACCAACACGATCGCGACCACGACGACGGTGAAGGGCACGGCGACGCGTCGCGACAGCAGCACCAGCGTCATCGACGAGACGAGCTCGCAGACGGTGACGGGACTCGCCAAGGGCAGCACGCAGCGCACGATCAACGGCAAGTCGGCGGGAACAGAATCGACCAACGGCAAGTCCGACGAGGGGACCTTCACGTCGAACCGGGTTGCCGGCGACACGGTCACCAACGTGGTCATTCCCATCTCTTCGTCCTCCGGGCCGAGCTATCCGACGGCCGGCACAGTCATCCGCTCGATCAGCGTGACGGTGACGCTCAGTGGACAGGCGGCGACAACGCACTCGCGCCGCGAGGTCGTGACCTACGATGGGTCCGCTACCGCGAAAGTCGTGATCACGCAGGACGGGACGACCCAAAATTGCACACTACCGCTCCCGCGCGGCCGGTTGACCTGCCAATAGCACGGGACACGCGGCACGGGACACGAGAATCTTCACGCTTCACTGAGGTAGCGGTTCATGTCGTTCGATGTGGCGGCCTCGCAGGCCGAGTGTGGTGGATGTCAGTGTGGATCGGCGCAGGCGCAGCCGATATCGATCGACCGGCGGGATTTCGTGATGCGCGCGGCGGCAGCTCTTGCCGCCGTCGCGCTGGCCGCATGCGGCAGCGACTCGCTCACGTCGCCGAGCTCGGTCACGTCGACGACGCTCACCCTCGCGAACTATCCGGCGTTGTCATCCGTGGGCGGCGTCGCAACGGTGACGGTGGACAACGTGCCCTTGGCCATCGTCCGGACGAGCTCGACGACGTTCGCAGCGTTCTCGCGGATCTGCCCGCATCAGGGCGCGACGATCGACGTGACGAGCGGCGGTTTCCAATGCCCTCGCCACGGCGCGACGTTCGACAAGAACGGCAATTGGATCGGCGGAGAACGGACGAGCGATCTCGTCGAATACCCAGTCACCTATAACGCCGCGGCCGGAACTCTGACGGTCGGCGGCTGATTTTTGCGTAAGGGTTTGTGCGAAGGCGGGTGTCCTTTCAATGTGGGAAGTAGTGCTTTCGTGAGCTGAGCGCGGTCCGGGTGGGGACCCCTTGTGATCCGGAAGCCCAGCGGGGTGTCGCCGAAGTCGGCGCACCCCGCTTTTCGCTTAGAAGTCGTTATTCGGTTTGCTAACGTCGCTGTCGGCGATGGTCGGCGGCGGCGGCTGTCGGCGGGCTCTCGGCTTTCGGCGGTGCGCTCGGCTGTAGCAGCTGCTCCTTACGAGGTAAAGACCCTCGCTGCCGGCAATCGGCCGACGGCCGCCTCCGACAGCCAACAAGCCTCCGGCCGGTCGCACCGCCGCGAGCCGCAGCCGGAAGCCAAAAAGCCGCCAGCCGGGCGCACCGCCGCGAGCCGCAAGCCAGCCGTCCGCCGCCGCCGCCGACCATAGCTGAGAGCGACGTTGCGCTGTTTCGCGACTAGCCGCGCAACGGAATGATCGGCATCCTATCCGCACCATGTCGAACAGCCACAACGGCCTGCTCAAAATTCTTGGTCTGTCGTTCGGCCTCGCCGTCGCCGTCGGCAACACGATCGGTGGCGGCATCCTCAGAACTCCGGGCGAGATTGCCGGCCTGCTGCCCGGTGTCCCGGCCTTCCTCGGCATCTGGCTGATCGGCGGGCTCTACGCATTGCTTGGCGCGAACGCGCTCGCCGAGCTCGGCACGATGATGCCGCGGAGCGGCGGGCAGTACATCTTCGCACGACGCGTGTTCGGCGATTACGCCGGGTTCGTCGTCGGATGGATGGATTGGATCTCGACCTGTGCTTCGATCGCGGCCATCTCGATCGTGATCGGTGAGTCGCTCGTCAGTGTCTTCTCGCTGTCGCATGATCTGGCGAGTCCGATCGCGATGGCGATCGTTGCGGCGTTCACGATCCTGCTGCTCAGGGGAACCAAGCTTGGCGACAACGCCCAGCGGCTCACGAGCCTGGCGAAGACGGTCGCGCTGCTCGTGCTGGTCGGCGCGTGCTTCCTGTTCGCCGGACGAGCGCACGCCGAGCCGGCGGCGGCAGCTGCCGCGACCCACGCGGCAACAGCGTCGGGGTTCGTCGCGTTTCTTCTCGCTGCGCAGTCGGTGATCTACACCTACGACGGCTGGAGCGGCCCGATCTACTTCTCCGAGGAGTTGGACGATCCCGGTCGGCAGATCCCGCGCTCGATGTTCTACAGCCTTGCTCTCGTCGCCGCGATCTATCTGCTGATCAACATCGCCTTCGTTTATGCGCTGCCGCTTGCGTCATTCGCCGGCTCGTCGCTGGCGGCGGGAACGGTGGCCCACGCGATCTTCGGCGCCGCGGGGGAGCTGCTCGTCCGTGTCGTCGTCATCGTATCGTTGCCGAGTGCCGTGAATGCGTGCCTGCTGATGGCGTCGCGCACGCTCTACTCGATGAGCCGCGACGGCCTGGCTGTCAGACCGGCGACGAGAGTGAACGCCGGTGGCACGCCCACCGTGGCGCTGGTCGCGAGCGGCGCCGTCGCTTTGGCGTTTCTCGCCAGCGGCACGTTCGAAACGATCATCGCGATCGCCGCGTTCTTTTTCGTCGGCGACTATGCGCTGTCGTTTTGCGCGGTCTTCGCGCTGAGGTCGCGGGAACCGGCGGCCGAGCGTCCGTATCGCGCGGTCGGTCACCCCTGGACGACCGGGTTCGTGTTGCTAGGCTCGCTGGCCTTCCTGGTCAGCGCCGTGGTGGCCGACCGGCGGAACAGCCTGTTCGCCCTCGGTATCCTTTTGGCAAGCTATCCGGTCTATAGACTGCGGCGCCGCGTTTCGGCGGCTCCAGCGCCGACACCCCAATATCTTTCCTGAAGTAGTGTTTGCTTGGTTGATCTGACTTGGAGCACGGGATGATCAAAAAGGACAAGGAGCTCATCGTCGTCGGTGATCGCGTCCTGGTACATGTGGAAGAGGGTGAAGAGCGGACCACCGTCGGGCTCTACCTTCCATCGACGGCGATCGACAATCAGGCCGTGCAGGGCGGAAAGATCGTGGCGACCGGCCCGGGACTTCCGATGCCGAGTCCGGATTCATTTTCCGACGAACCGTGGACCGCCACTGAACGACAGACGCGCTTCGTCCCGATGCAGGCCAAGACGGGCGATTATGCGCTGTTCTTCAGAAAGGCCGCCGTCGAAATCACGTTCGAGGGCGATCGCTACCTCGTGGTTCCGCAGGCGGCGATTCTCGCACTCGTGAGAGAGGAGTAAGGGGGAGTGATGCGTCTGCCACAACAGATGTACGACGAACGGCTGGTCAGCCCGATGCGTCAGGAGCTCACGCGCCTTGGCGTAGAGGAGCTTCGGACGCCGGACGAAGTGGATCAGGAACTGAAGAACGCCAAGGGCACGACGCTCGTCGTCGTGAACTCTGTCTGCGGCTGCTCGGCACGCATGGCGCGTCCCGCGGTGGCAATCGCGCTGCAGAATCCGATCAAGCCGGACAAGCTGACGACGGTGTTCGCGGGGCAGGACGCCGACGCGACGGCCCGCGCGCGCAGCTATTTCACCGGGTATCCGCCGTCGTCACCGCAGATCGGTTTGCTCAAGGACGGGCAACTCGTGTTCATGCTCGAGCGTTGGCAGATCGAGAGCCGGCCGGCTGACGAGATCGCGCATGATCTGGTAAACGCGTTCAATCGGTACTGCGGGCCGGCGGTAAGTGCCGCATAAAGGCGTAAAGGGCGCTGGTAACAAGCGCTTTTAAGAAGCGCTGGCAAAAGGCGCTCAGCACAAATAAAAGACGCCAGGTAAGGATCGCTCAGCGTCCTTTACCTGGCGTCGTTTTCTTGCGCCTTCCACAGGCGTCGTTTAGCAGCGCCGTTTATGCCCTTAGAGCGCCGTTTAGCTGTGGCTCAACTTGTACACGTACGCCGCGATCGCCTTGATCTGATCGTCCGTGAGGTTTGCGCCCCCACGGCCGCGCATTGGCAACCGGTGCGACGGATCCTTGATCGAATCGGCGGGCACGCCGTTCGTGATGATCGTGACGATCTCGTTGTAGCTGCCGGTCGGAAGGTGCATGAAGTGGCCGGAGGTGAGATCCGGTCCGTTCTGTCGCCCCTTGGCGTCCGGGCCGTGGCAGCGCACACAGCTCGAGGCGTGGAAGAGCGAATCGCCCATCGTCACCATGGCCGTCGTGACGCCGGACGGCAGTCCGCCGGTAGCTGGTCTTGCCGCGGCGGCCGGAGCGGACGACGCGCTTGATGCCGGCGCAGGTGCCGGGGTAGTGGTCGTCGACGAACCGCTCGACCCGCCGCATGCCGCGATGGCGACCGTCGCAACCGTCAGAACAGGAAGAACAAGAGAACTCTTGGTCATACGCTGGATGGCTGAGGGAATGGATGGCCTACGTCCCACTGAACGTACGAACGCCGTCCAGCGCTGTCCACGCGCGGCGTGATGCTCGTCACAATGTCGGTGCCGGGCCGGTGGGATTCGCACCCACACCTCGGCGTCGTGCTCCTCACGGTCCCGGCTTTCGGCCCATGGGATGATCGTGCGGCGACGCCGCGCTCTACGGCTGCTCGGCGGCAGCTTGAGCTACGGTACCCGGCGGCGCGCGGCGATGGCCCATACGCGCCGATGTTGCGACACAACACAAAACCAAACGCCCCACCCGCGTGGTTTCGCAGGTGGGGCGTCGAAAAACTTCCCGACTCGAAGGAGCGACCTACTGTTCTGGTCTCTCCGTTCGCCTACCCGCGGCATTATTGACTGCGCGTGAATCTCGAGCGGTCACCGACATTGGACTCGACGGACTCGCGCCTTTGACCGACGCGCGCCAGCTCGTCGACTGCCGGCTCGGCTGTCGAATGGCTTGGAGCGAGATTGCGGAAAAGAACACGGTCATGTGAGACGAAGTTCGCGTGAGTGACACGATTCGAGGGGCGCGCATTCTAACATCGACCTACGCGCGCGCGCAATAGGAGTTTCGAACTTTTCTCATGGCGCGCGATCGCCCGTTCGCCAATCGCAGATTGCGTCGTCGCCGACCTGCGTATCGCGGAAACGATTCGCCGTGACTGCGCACCTGGTGCGGTCGCTGGCGATGAGCGTTGACGGCTCCTCTTTTTCGGCGACGCGTTTGCGCGTGGCCGTGACGGCGGTTCGCGGTGTCGGGCTCGGTGTGCCCACACTGGGGAGCGAGCCGGGCGACTGGATCTCGCCCGGGGACGGAAGACCTCGAGGGCCGCTTCCGCTGCGTCGGCCGAGTTGGCTGCAGGAAGACAGGGCGACGACGGCGACAAGCGCGGACAGCTGCAGATGGATGACTCGCATCGCAACCTCGACTAGGGTGGTGCGTCGTAGTACACGCTCGCGGCCGCCGGGTGCCCCCCCCCGCGACGGTTCCGGGACGGTTACATGACCGAACGGCGCGCGATGTCGTTGGCGATGTAGGCTGCGTCCCGCGACGCACCCTGGATCATCGCCGATGACATCGCATACAGAAAGTGAAGTCCCATGAAGTAGAGACCCGGCTCCGCCGCGACGATGCCGCGTTTGTGGAGCGGCTCACCCTGGAGCCCGAATACCGGCAGGTCGATCCACGTGAAGCCGGGATCGAACCCGGTACACCAGATCACGTTGGACACGGCGAGCGACTGTCCGTTCTCGAGGAGAGGCTTTCCCTCTCGGACGCCGACGACTTTGGGTACGCGCGCCACGCCGACCGCGGCGAGATCCTTCGGTCTCGTGCGAATCAGCGGCGCGCCCCTGCCGGACATTTGACCCATCCCCACCCTCCGACCCAATGGCGTGCCGAGTGTCAGCACGCGGTGGAACACGACGCGGAACAGAACGGGCACGAGCAGGCTCAGGATCACCGGATTCTCGATCGGGAATGGAACGTGTCCCGTATCGCGCCCGGACATCAACGTCCGGCGACCCGAACGCGCTACCTCGATCGCGATCTCGGCGCCCGAATTGCCCGCGCCGACAAGCAACACGTCGCCGTCGCGCAACTGGCCGGGATTGCGATAGTCGTTGGAGTGGAATTGTACGATGTCGGGCGCCAGCTCGCGGGCGAATTCCGGCACGCGTCTGCGCTGAAAATTGGACATCGCGACCACCACATTCTTCGCCTCGAAACGCGCATGGCCTGCCTCGACGAGAAACGAGCCATTCGAGCGCGAGAGATGGGTGACTCTGGCTTGGGTTCGCACGGGCAGCGCGAACCGCTGCGCGTATTCCTCGAGAAAGTCCGCCATCTCGTCTTTCGTCGGGAAGGAATTACGCGGCGCCGGGAAGCGCATACCCGCCAAGCCGTCGAAACGCGCCGGCGTGAAAAGCCGGAGCGAATCCCACCGATTGCGCCATGCGTCGCCGATGCGTGGGTTCGCGTCGAGGATGACGAACGATCTTCCTTGCCGCGCGAGGAAGTATCCGACAGACAAGCCGGATTGTCCGGCGCCGACGATCACGGTCTCGACGCGCTCTGGATCAGCCATGCCTCGCTCCCGCGCTCCGTTCTGTTGAAGACCGAGGGTCGCACGCGTGCGTCTCAACCTACGGATCGGCGCCGGTGAAAGGGAGACATTGTTCGAGCACCGATTGCTCGCGGCGGCCTCGAGCAGGAGTTAGAATCCCGCTCGACAATCTCAACCGCCCCTTTCGGAGGCCTCAATGTCCGCGCTCGCACGCTCGACGGCGATCGCCGCTTCACTCGCCCTCGGAACGCAGCTGATAGCCCAGGGCACCACACCTATCGCGACGCAGTTCGACAAACTCCACTTCCGCTCGATCGGCCCGGCGATCATGTCGGGACGCATCGCCGACCTCGCCGTCTACGAAAAGAACACGTCGATCTGGTACGTCGGCACCGCGCACGGCGGCGTGTGGAAGACGACGAGCAACGGCGCCGTCATGACGCCGATCTTCGAGGACAAGGGCCTGATGTCGATCGGTGACGTCACCGTGTCGCAGCAGAATCCGGAGGTCCTCTACGTCGGCAGCGGCGAGGCGAACAACCGACAGACCACGTCGTGGGGTAGCGGCGTCTGGAAGACGACGGATGGCGGGAAGACCTTCCAGAACATCGGACTCAAGGAATCCAAGCACATCGGTCGCATCCTGATCGATCCGACGAACGACAACGTCGTCCTCGTCGCGGCGGGCGGCTCGATCTTCGGACCGGGCGGGGAGCGCGGGGTCTACAAGACGACCGACGGCGGCGCGACGTGGAAGCGCGTCTTGTTCGTCGACGAGGAGACGGGCGCCAGCGATCTCGCAATGTCGTACACCGATCCGAAGACGATCTACGCCTCGACGTACCAGCGCCGGCGCACCGGCTGCTGCGTGAACGGCGGCGGTCCGGGCAGCGGCATCTGGAAGTCGATCGACGGCGGCGACACGTGGACGCGTCTCACCACAGGCCTGCCCGCGGGACCACTCGGCAGAATTGGGATCGATACATATCGTAAAAACGGCAACATCGTCTACGCCTCGATCGAAGGACCGAGCGAGGGCCGCGGCGGCGCGGTGAATCCGGAGACGGGTGAACCGGTAGCAGCTCCTGCCGGCGGCCGCGGTGGACGCGGTGGCGGTGGCGGTGGCGGCGGTTTCGGCGGCGGCGGTGGTGGCGAGAGCGGTCTTTATCGCTCCGACGACGGCGGCGCGACTTGGAAGAAGATGGGCAACGTGAATCCGCGGCCGCTCTACTTCAGTCAGGTGCGCGTCGATCCCAACAACGCCGACCGCGTTCTTCAGGGCGGCGTGAAAATGCAGATGACGATCGACGCCGGCAAAACGACGGAAACGAGCGCGTCGCTTGCCGCGCACGATGACGTGCACGCCCTCTGGTTCGATCCCGCCAATTCCGACCACATCATGATCGGCGATGATGGCGGTGTGAGCGTGTCGTACGACGGCGCCAAGACCTGGAACTTCTTCGCCAACCTGCCGGTCGGCCTGTTCTACCACCTCGGCTACGACATGCAGGTGCCGTACAACATCTGCGGCGGCATGCAGGACAACTACGATTGGTGCGGTCCGAGCCAGGTTCGGCAGAACACCGGCATTCTCAACCACGACTGGTTCCAGATCCAGGGCGGCGACGGATTCGTCGCGATTCCGGACCGGCGCGACTCGCGCTGGATCTACAGCGAGACGCAGGACGGCAACATCATCCGCCGGAACAAGATCACCGGCGAATCGAAGCAGATCCGGCCGAACGCGCAGAACGTCACGCCCGCGCCGAAGCCGGGCGAGAATTTCCGTTGGGAGTGGGACACGCCGATGATCATCTCCCCTAACGATCCGGGCGCGCTGATCGTCGCGGCAAATCACGTGTTCATCTCCCACGACCGCGGCGACTCGTGGACGATGCTGAGCGGTGATCTGACGACGAACGCGAACCGCGACACCATCGTCACCATGGGGGTCAAGGGCTCTGACATAAAAAATTCGCGCAACGACGGCGTCTCGCAGTGGCCGGCGATCGTGACGCTCGCCGAGTCGCCGAAGATGAAAGGCGTGTACTACACAGGCAGCGACGACGGTCTCGTGTACGTATCGCGCGACGGCGGCAAGAGCTGGCAGAACATCACCAAGAACCTGCCGGGTTTCCCGGCCGGCGGCTGGGTGAGCAAGGTCGCGCCGTCGGCGTACGACGCGGGCACGGTGTACGTGACGGTGGATGGTCACCGGGAGAACGACTTCAAGACGTACATCTGGGTCAGCACCGACTTCGGTCAGACCTTCCAGTCGATCGCCAACAATCTCGCCGGCGAGAGCGTGAAGACGCTGACCGAAGATCAGAGGAACCGCGACGTGCTCTACATCGGCACGGAGACGGGCATCTTCCTGTCGCTCGATCGCGGCAAGTCGTGGCAGCGGCTCAAGGCCAACTTCCCGAACGTGCGGGTCGACGAGATCACGCTGCATCCGCGCGACAACGCGATGCTCATCGCGACGCACGGCCGCGCGATCTGGGTGCTCGACCACCTCGAGCCGATTCAGGAATACGCGGCGGCACAGGCCGCGGCCGCGGACGTCAAGCTCTTCACTGTCCCGACGGCGCTCGAATGGAAGACGAAGGACGACCGCAACGACGAGTTCTGGGGCCACCAGTATTTCGTCGGCGAGAATCCGCCGAACGAGGCGGTGGTGAACTATCTCGTGAAGAAGCCCGTGAGCGACCTCAAGCTCCGCGTGGTCGACGCGGCCGGAAAGACGATTAGAGAAGTCTCAATCCCGTCGGCGAAGACTTCAGCGGGGATTCAGACGGCGTGCTGGGACATGCGCGTCGAGCCGATCGTTGCGCCGCCCGCGGATTCCGCGGCGCCGGCCGGTGGTCGTGGCGGACGTGGAGGCGGCGGGGGCGGCGGGGGAGGCGGTGGGGGCCGGGGAGGGCGTGGTGCACCAGCGGTTCCAG
>DATMHK010000365.1:0-7890 GCA_035554995.1 Gemmatimonadaceae bacterium | reverse complement strand
CTATTTGCGCGTCGAGGCAATCCTCCGCGGACACGCCGCGGTCGTCCTCGCCCTCGCTCGCGCCGAATCGCGGCTGGGTGACACGGCCGCGGCCTTCGCATACCTGCGCCGCTATGCCGCGATGGGGCTCGCTCGCGACGTCTCATCTGATTCGGCTTTTCTGAACCTTCACGGATCGCCGTCGTGGGCGGATTACCAGCGGCGCATCGCGGACAATTTGCGGCCGCTTCCCTTCTCCGGCGTCGTCGCGACGCTCCCTGATTCCGATTTCCTCGCCGAAGACGTCGTCTGGGACGCGCCGCGGCATCGGTTTCTGGTGTCGAGCATACGATACGGCCGCATCATGGCCGTGAGCCGCGGCGGCAAGTCGACGGAATTCTCGCGCACGGATCGCGGATTCGGCATGCTCGGCCTCGCGATCGACGAGCGCGGCGGTGTGTTGTGGGCCTCAGCCGAGGCCATGCCGCAGTCGAAGACATACGCCGCGAGTGACGCCGGCCGATCAATGCTGCTGCGGTACGACCTCGCCACCGGCCGCCTGCAACGGCGCTACGATCTGCCGCGCGACTCGACCGGCCACGAACCGGGCGACATCGTCGTCGCCGCGAATGGAGATCTCTACGCGTCCGACGGACGGGCGGGACAAATTTGGGTCGTGCACGCGTCGCGCGACTCACTCGAGCTCCTCGTGAGTCACGGACTCGTCTCGCCACAAGGCGCTGCACCGACGCCCGACGGCAAGCGGTTGCTCGTCGCCGACTACAGCCGCGGAATCGCGTCGGTGGACGCTCGCACCGGCGCGGTGAATTGGCTGCCCCATCCGCCGACGACCGCAGCGTCGGGAATCGATGGGCTGCGTCTCTATCGCGACGCGCTGATCGCGCATCAGAACGGCGTGACGCCGAACCGTGTCATTCGCCTCACGCTCGATCCGGCGATGAGCCGCGTGATTGGCTGGAGCGTTGTCGCGCGAGACACGCTGCGCATTCCATCGGTGACGCATGGCGTGATCGTGGGCCATACGCTGTTCTCGATCGCAAACAGCGGATGGGACGCGTTCAATGAGGACGGAACGCTGCGCCCGAATGCCACGCTGAGCGCACCACGCCTGGTCGCGATTCCCGTTCGCAATTGACCGCTCGGCGGCGGCACTACAGCTTCTGCAATCCCCATCCGCGGCTCACCTACATGTCTTGGATATCGAGCGTCGGGCGCAGCCTTTGTCTCGCTGTCGCGCTAGCGGCGGTCGCCCATGCCCAGCAGCCCCGCCGTCTCAAGGTTTTCATCTCGGTAGACATGGAAGGTCTCGCCGGCGTTGTTTCCGGCGACGACGTCAATCCGACCAAGCCCGACTATCCGCATTTCCGAACGATCATGGCTGGTGAGACCAACGCGGCGATCGAAGGTGCCGTTGCCGCCGGCGCGACCGAGATCGTGGTGCGAGACGGGCACGGCGACAAACGCAACCTGCTGCCGTCGGACGTCGATCCGCGTGCGCGCCTGCTGCGTGGCGCGAGCTCGGGCCCCAAGAACATGATGGAAGGAATCGACTCGACCTTCGACGCTGTCGTCTTCGTCGGCTATCACGCGAAGGCCGGCACTCCGAACGCGATCCTCGAGCACACGTCGACTGGCAACGTCGTCGACGTCTCGATCAACGGCGTGTCGTTGCCCGAAGGCGGATACAATGCGCTCGTCGCCGGACTCTATGGCGTTCCGGTCGTTTTCGCCGCCGGTGACCGGGCACTCGTCGACCAGATTCGCGGGTTGCTCGGACCGATCGGCGCGGTCGCGGTGAAGGACGAGATTGGCGGCGACGCCGAGCTCGGACTCTCGCCGAAAACCGCTGAGCAGCAAATCCGGAGCGGCGTCGAGCAGGCCATTCGCAATCGCGCCAAGGCGAAGGTCTATCGCCTCTCCCCGCCGTACGCGATGAACCTCAAAGTCAAACAGGAGCGTCCCCTGTTCCCCGGCGCTCAGAAAGTTCGCGACGGCGAATTCACCTTCACGAGTCCCGACTTGCTTGCGGTTCTCGCTGCGTTCAACGCAATGAAATGATGGCGGCTGCAGCCCGAAATAGGGTCAGACCCTATTTAGAATTCTGAAAATAGGGTCTGACCCTATTTCGGCTATTTCGGCTTGGTTCCGGCCCATCTGTAGACCAGTCCACCGCGCATCACGAACACGACGCGCCGTACGGCGGTGATGTCGGTGAGCGGATCGCCGTCGAGCGCGATGATGTCGGCGTCATAGCCCGGCGCGAGCATGCCGAGCTTGTCGCCCATGCCGATTGCCTCGGCGGCAAGCGAATTCGCCGACACGAGCGCGGCCATCGGCGATTGCCCGCAGTGCTCCACACGGCCGATGAATTCTTCGGCGTTCCGCCCATGCGCACCGGCGGTCGCGTCAGTCGAGAACACGACTTTCGCACCCGCCTTGACCGCCATCGCGCAGATCGCGAAGTCGAGCGGCAGATCGCGCTCCATGATCTGCATGCCCTCCTCCGTCATGCCGCTCGCCAGATAACGTGCCTTGTTCGCCAGATAGTTCTGGACGACGAGCCCGACCTGCGGACCGAGGAACGCTCCAGCCTTCACTGCCGCGTCGATGTCGGCCTGCGTGCCATAGGTCGCGTGCTCGATCTGACGGCATCCGGCGCGCGCGGCGGCGCTCGTCTGCGAGCGGTAGGCGTGGACCATCGTGCGAAGGCCGAGCGACGCCGCTTCACCGCACAGCACTCGCAGTTGCTCTTCGGTGAACGTCGGCCCGGCGCCGACGCGTTGACTCTTCGACGCGAAGATCTTGATCAAATCCGCCCCCTGATCCTTTCGCCGCCGCACCAGCGCGCGCAACGAGTCGGCGGACAGCGTGCTGTCTCCCTGAATCGGTGAGAGTGACGTCAGTACGCGCGGCCCCGGGTAGCTCCGGTCTCGAATCATGTCGCGGATCGGTCCTTCACTCGGCGCGCCGACGGATTGAATCGTCGTGAAGCCGGCCATGAGCGACTTCCACGCGTTGTCCGCGATCCCGTGCGCGGCTTCCGCCGCCGGCTCACTCCGCCCGGCAACGTTCCCGTTGCGATCGAAGTGCGAGTCGAGATGGACGTGCGTGTCGATCCACCCCGGCAGCACCGTGTAACCGCGCAGATCGATCGTCGTGGCAGCACTGTTGGTTGCGCCATTCACCGACGCGATCCTGCCGCCCTCGATCGCAACCCGCGCTCCGCGCAGCACGGCGCCGCGTCCATCCAGCGCGCGGTCAGTGAGAAGCACCACCGGTTTGGCTTGGGCCGCAACCAGTCGTACCCCGAGCAGAATGCAGAGAACAACGCGCATGTGCCTGTTGGCGAGGATGCGCCAACCTGTCCCCGCCGAAACCTTCTAGCAAGTGAAGCGCCCGCCGCCCGCCGCCCGCCGCCCGCCGCCCGCCGCCCGCCGCCCATCCCAACCTTTATTTCCTCGGCGTTGTCTAAGAAATCATGGACACCTTCGGTGAGCTGGAGCAGCTCGTGCTGCTGGCCGTGATGCAGGCGGCCGATGACGCGTACGGCGTCGTCGTCCAAACCGCCATCCGCCGGAAAGCCCGGCGGGACCTCACACTGGGCACCATCTATAAGACGCTGTCACGCCTCGAGACCAAGGGCTTCGTGACGAGCGAGCTCGGCGAACCCACCGCCGAACGGGGTGGCCGCGCCAAACGGTATTACCGTGTCACCGCCGCCGGGCGACGCGCGCTCCAGCAGCAGCTGTCCGCGCTCCGCGCCATGGCCGCCGGCCTCGACATCGGCCTGGAGGTGCCATGACGAACGCACCGCGTCTCGTCCGCCTCATCGAGCCGTTGATCCGAGCGGACTTTCGCGACGCCATCACCGGCGACCTCGTCGAGCGCTTCGAGACGGATCTCGAGCAGCGCGGCGCCGTCGTCGCGCAGCTCCGTCTCTGGCGCGAGTCGTTCATGGCTCTGCGCCATTTCGGACGCCTCACGCTCCCTCACCGCGAGAATCCCGTGCGCTCATTCATCGCCGACGTTCGCTACGGTCTCCGTGTCCTTCGCCGGACGCCGTCGTTCGCCGTCGTGTGCATCGTCACCCTGGCCCTCGCCATCGGTCCGACCGCCGCGATCCTCAGCGTCGTCGATCCCCTGCTCTTCCGTCCGCTGCCCTATGGCCGCCCCGATCATCTCGCCTTCATCTGGGACCGCGGCGGGAATGGGAGTCCGATTAACACCGGGTACAGCACGATCGAGGACGTGCGCACTCGATCCACCACGCTCTCCTCCGTGGCTGCCGTCGCACGATGGCAACCCACCCTCTCGACGCCCGACAACCCCGAGCGCCTTTATGGGGCCCGCGTCAACTGGAATTATTTCCGGACCCTCGCCGTCCCGATGATGCTGGGACGTGATTTCACGTCCGACGAGGATACCCAGACCGGCAACACCGTCCTCATCCTCGGGCACAGGCTGTGGGAACGACGGTTCAACGCCGATTCGTCGATCATCGGCCGAAGAATCTCCCTCGACGGGGCACCCCGCACCGTCGTGGGCGTGCTGCCGCGCGACTACGACGACGTTGTTACTCCCAACGCGGAGATCTTCGCGCCGCTCGGCTACGTGACCTCCCTCGCCTGGGCATGCCGAATGTGCCGGCATCTCACAGCGGTAGCGCGTGTACGCGACGACGTGCCGCTCGAACGTTCCCGCGCCGAATTGAATCAGATCTCGGCTCAGTTGGTGGCGGCCTTCCCGAAGGATTATCCGAGTGTTGGATTCTATCTCGCACCGCTCCAGCAGGACGCGATGAAGGAGGCGCGTCCGGCGCTGCTCGCGATTCTCGGAGCCGTTGTGCTCGTGCTGCTCATTGCCGTCGCGAACGTCGTCAACCTGCACCTCGCGCAGTCCATTCGCCGCGAAACGGAATTCGCCGTCCGCACGGCTCTGGGCGCAAGTGGCTGGCGACTGGTGCGCCAACTCGTCGCCGAGGGACTCAGCGTCGCGCTCGCCGGCGCGGCGTTGGGACTCGGTCTCGCGCGCGCGCTGGTTCCCGCCCTGGTCTCCCGCCTTCCGGCAACACTTCCCCGGCGCGCGGCGATTCATCTCGAGGGTGGTGTAGTCATGACGCTCGCGCTGGTCTCCGTCGCGATCGCGCTTGTCATTGGGATGGTCCCGGCGATCGTCGCCAGGCGTCGCGCCCTCTACTCGGGCGAGATGCGCTCAGCCGCTCGTCACGGGACGGGACACGCGCGGGCGCGCGCCGCACTCGTTGTCGGAGAGATCGCGCTCGCCCTTCTGCTCCTGTGCGGCGCCGGTCTCCTGTCCATGAGCCTCGTTCGCCTGTTCGATTTGGATCGCGGCTTCGACGGACACAATGTCATCACGATGAACTTTCAGTCGTCGGGTCCAGCGTATCCGGACAATGTGGCTGTCTTGGCGGCGCGCCGGCGAGTGCTCGCCGCGGCAGCCGCTGTGCCTGGCGTCGTCGACGTCGCTGCCGTCACGCTGCTCCCACTTGGCGGAGGACTCGACCGCTACGGAGTCATGGCGCTGGACAGGCCACTCGATCACCCGGAACGCGCGCCCGCCGCGACCGGATACCGGGTGGTTGGCGACTTTCTCAAGACGATGCGCATTCGCGTTCTGGCGGGCCGGGACCTCACGGAGGCCGATTCGCGCGACACGGTGGCCAATCCCGTTGTCATTAGCGCGTCACTCGCTCAAAGGCTGTGGCCGGGCGAAAACCCCCTCAACAAGCGCATGCGGATCCCGAACAGCCGGAGGGCGGCATCGACGGTCGTCGGCGTCGCAGCCGACATTCGCCAGCGGTCGCTCAACGACGACGATGCTCGTGCCTTCTACTACCCGGAAGAGCACTGGATCTTCCCGCTGAATAGCGCTGTCCTTGTCGCGCGCGTCAACGGCAATCCCGCCGCTGCACTGCACGCAGTACGCGCCGCCGTGGCTTCGGTCGATCCGTCGCAGCCGATCATTGGTGTTCGCACGATGGACGACGTCGTCTCTCGCTCCACGGCGCAGCGTCAGCTCGCCCTGCTCTTGTTCGTCGCATTCGCCGGCTTGGCTGTGCTTCTCTCGGCGGCCGGCGTGTACGGCGTTCTTGCCGGGAGTGTGAGCGAGCGAACGAAAGAGATCGGCGTGCGCACGGCACTTGGCGCGACGACGCGAGACACCTACGCGCTCGTCTTACGCCGCGGCTTGGCGATGGCGGGCGTAGGGCTACTATTGGGTTTGGCGGGCGCAGTCGCGACGACGCGCTATCTGCAATCGCTGCTCTTCGGCGTCGCACCGACGGATCCCGTCGTGCTGTTCGGAGCCGCGGCAGTCTTGCTTGGCGTTTCGCTGCTGGCCTGCCTCGTCCCGGCACGCCGAGCCGCGCGGATCGACCCGATGGTCGCCCTCCGCGAATAGCACAGACCAATGCGCTGACTTGCTCATTGTAGCCACTGTGGCTACAATGGGCGTGTGAGCCTCGAGCCCGTTGCTGACGACTTCCTGCCGCTTCCCCCGGCGACGTTGCACATCCTGCTCGCGCTGGCCGAGAGCGAACGGCACGGTTACGCGATCATTCAGGACGTCGAAGCGCGCACCGATGGCGAGCTGCGCATGAGCGCCGGCACGCTCTACCGGTCGATCGCGCGGATGGTGGAGCAAGGGCTCATCGTCGAGGTCGAGAAGCGGCGGTCGCGCACCGACGACGAGCGCCGCCGTTACTACCGTCTCGCGCCGCTCGGCGAGAGCGTGGCGCGTGCTGAAGTGCAACGGCTGTCACAGCTCGTCCGGCACGCGCGGGCGCGCGGCCTGGCGCCGCGCACCGCCTAGCCCGCGGATCAGCGCACGACCTGTCCGCCTTTCATCACGAACTGAACGCGCTCGAGCAGGCGAACGTCGGCCAGCGGGTCGCCGCTCACCGCGACGATGTCGGCGACGCGCCCCGGCTCGATTGTCCCCGCCTCACCGCCGATGCCCAACACCTCCGCCGCATTGATCGTCGCCGACCGAATGGCCTCCAGCGGCGAGAGTCCGGCGCCGACGAGCGCGGCCAACTCTTGCGCGTTCGACCCGTGAGGAATCACGCCGGCGTCGGTCCCGAACACGATTCGCACTCCCAACCGATGGGCGCGAGCGACGCTCTGCCGCAACATCAATTCGGCGGGCGACGACGACGGCGCGAGCGAGGCAAGCGTTGGAATCATGAACACGCCTCGGCGAGCCATCTCCGCGGCCACGGCGGAATCAACGATCGCGCCGTGGGCGAAGCCGTCTATACCAAGCTTGAGTGCCACTTGGACGCCGCCGTTGCTCAGGTCATGCGCGACGATCTTGCGCCGCGATCGGTGCGCCTCGTCGATCGTCGCGGCGAGGGCATCGTCGGCGATCTCGTAGCGCTCGGGATGCTCGAATGCGTCCGCCAGCCAGGTCGAGACGCACACTTTGATGACATCGGCACCCGCGGCGACGTTCTCACGTACGCGCGCCCGATACGCCTCGGCGCCGCCGCGCACTCCGATTCCACCGAACTCGCAAATCCCGTCGGCGCGGCCGATCCACAGCCCGGCCCCCAGAATGCGCGGGCCGGTCACAGCTCCGGCATTGATCGAATCGCGAATGCGAAGGATCCGCTGGTTGACGCTGCCCAGGTCCGCGACCGTCGTGAAGCCGGCGCGCAAGGTCGCCACGGCGTTCGCCTTGGGCGCGCCGGCGAGCGCGAAGTGCACGTGCGCGTCGATCAACCCGGGGAGAACCGTCGCGTTCGAGAGATCGATCACGACCTCGTCGGCCTTGCGAAAACCGCTGAGCGGCCGGATCTCCGAGATCCGGCCGCTATCCACGAAAATCACCACACTGTCGCGATACCGGCCGGCGCGAACGTCGAGCATC
>DATMHK010000364.1:0-4048 GCA_035554995.1 Gemmatimonadaceae bacterium | reverse complement strand
TCTACATGCACGACGTTCGCGTGGAGGGGATGCTGCATGGGCGCGTGATCCGGCCGGCGAGCATCGGCGCGAAGCTGTTCTCGGTGGACGACTCGGGGTTACGCGACATTCGCGGCGCGCGCGTGCTGCGTAAAGCGGATTTCCTCGGCGTGGTCGCGGAGCGCGAAGAGGACGCGATCAAGGCGGCGAAAGCGGTGAAGGCGACATGGAGCGAATCGCAAACGCTCCCCGAGCAGCGCGCCCTGCACGATGCGCTGATGGGCATTACCGCGACGGATCGCGTCTCGACCGACAGCGGAGACGTCCCGGCGTCGATCGCTCGAGGGGCGAAGAAAGTGTCGGCGCGTTATCGATGGCCGTTTCAGATGCACGCGTCGATCGGGGCGTCGTGCGCGGTGGCCGACGTGAAACGCGATTCGGCGACGATCTGGTCGTCGACTCAGGGCGCGCACGCACTCAAGGGCGCGCTGGCGGGCTTCCTTGGGTTGTCGCCCGAATCCGTGCACGTGATTTGGACCGAAGGCTCCGGGTGTTACGGGCACAACGGCTCCGACGACGCCGCGGCCGATGCGGCGCTCATGTCGCAGCTCGCCGGGAGGCCGGTGCGCGTTCAGTGGTCGCGCGCCGACGAGCACGGGTGGGAACCGAAGGGCGTCGCGATGGTGATGGACGTTTCAGGGGGCCTCGACGACAGCGGGAAAATCACCGGCTGGGATTACGCCGTGTGGACGCCGACGCACTCGAGCCGCCCAGGCGGAGGCGCCGGATCGGCGAACTTCATCGCCGCACAGCTCACTGGCGCAGTTCCGGCATCACGCGCGTCGCTTGGCGGCGACCGGAACTCGCGGCACACGTACGCGATTCCGAGCACGCGGGTCGTCGCGCATTTGCTTCAGTCGTCGCCGCTCCGGACGTCCTCGTTCCGCGGGCTCGGCTCGCCGCAGAACAGCTTTGCCAACGAATCGTTCATGGACGAGCTGGCGGTCGCGGCGGGCGTGGATCCGGTCGAGTTCCGGTTGCGGCATTTGACCGATCCGCGCGCGATCGCCGTCGTGCGCGCGGCGGCGAAGCTCGCCAACTGGCAGCCGCGAGTTTCACACGCGAGCAGTTCCTCGAAAGGGCGCGGCTTCGGATTCGTTCAGTACGAGGGAACCGAGGCGTACGTCGCGGCGGCCGTGGATGTGGACGTGGATGAATCGGCGCACAGCGTGCGCGTGACACGCGTCTGTGTCGCGCACGATTGTGGGTTGATCGTCAACCCGAACGGTCTCAAGAACCAGATCGAAGGGAACGTCATCCAGGCGATCAGCCGCACGCTCAAGGAGCAGGTGTCGTTCGACCGAGCGCGCGTAACGAGCCTTGATTGGCGCGGCTACGACATTCTCAGGTTCAGCGAGATTCCGGATTCGATCGACATCGAGCTGATCGATCATCCGGAGGTTCCGTCGGTCGGCGCGGGCGAGGCGTCAACGTCGCCGATTCCAGGCGCGATCGCCAATGCGATCTACGATGCGACGGGCAAGCGGCTGAGGGATGTGCCGTTGCGGGTTTAGGCGACGGGCGATGGGCGATGGGCGATGGGCGACGTCAACTCGGTGGCGGGCTACCGGCGCCGGGGAGTGATTTGTCGGTGAGCACCTTCGTTAGAAAGCGCTGGCTCTCGCCGATGCGCTCGACCTCGATCGCCACGGCATCCATCGCTTGCTCGACGCGAGCGAGGCGGGCGTCGATCGCCGATTGATCCTGCGGGGCGCGGAGCGAGGCCATCTTCTCCTTGTGTTTGAGCAGCATGCGCAGCATGAATGCCACGGTCGGCATCCCAAACACGATGGGGACGATGATGACTTCCGGGTCGACGTAGATACGACGCCTCCGCTGGCGCAATCGTGCGACAAACAAGTTGTCGTACGCGGGCCAGCGGGGAAAGTGTCGGTGACGCGTCAGTCGGCGCGGAGCGAGATAACGGGATCGACTCGCGACGCCCGCCAGGCGGGGAGCGCGCTGGCCAGGATCCCGGTCAGCGCCAGGCCGAGCGTGGCGGCGACGATCGTGGTGATGTCGCTCGCCGCGACACCGTAGAGCAACGAGGACAGCACCTGGCCCGCGCCGATCGCGAGGGGGCCGCCGATCAGCACGCCGAAGCCGACTGTCGCCAGAGCACCGCGCAAGACCATCCAGACAATTCCCGAGCGGCGCGCGCCGAGCGCCATGCGTACGCCGATCTCACGCGTGCGTCTCACGACGGCGAAGCCAATGAGGCCCGACAGCCCGACCATCGCCAGCGACAGCGCCAGCAGAGCGGACGTGGAGGCGAGCGACGCGGCCAGCCGTTCGCGTAAGAGCACTTCGTCGTACGCTTCGTCCATCGTTTGTGAGCCGGTGACCTGAACGGTGCGAGAGTATGGACCGAGTGCGCGCAACACCGAAGCCGCGACGGCATGCGGATCGCCCGCCGTTCGCATGACCATGACGAAGAACGGCCAGTTCCCCGCCTGCAGCGCGGGCACATAAATGCTCGGCGGCTGTGTCGTGCGACGATCCCCCTGTCGCATGTCCTGCGCGACGCCGACGATGGTGACGGTCTCGCCGCCATTCAGGCCCTCGAGCTGCACCTGCGCGCCAATCGGAGAGTCGCCGTTCGGAAAATGCCGGCGAGCAAACGACGCGTTGACGATCGCGACGCGTTCGCTCGCCGGCGTGTCGACGCTGGAAAAATCGCGGCCGGAGAGAAGCCGGGTCCCGGTGGTGACGAAGTAACCCGGACTGATCACGGTTAGCCACAGATCCGCCGAATCGGCAGTGGAGCGACCGATCACGTGATAGTTGAAGCTCACGTTCCTTCCGCCGATGGCCGGGACGCGTGTGGACATCGCGACGGAACGAACGCCGGGCACGACGCGCGCTCGGTCGAGAATGTCTTGATGGAGCGGAACGATTCCCTGCCTCTCGTATTGCGTGCCGCGCGTCTCGATGCTGACGGCGACGAGATTGCTCGACGCGAAGCCGGGGTCGACGGTGCGCAGGTTGTGCACTGTCGCGACGAGCAGCCCCGCGCCGCAGACGAGGACGAGTGTGACGGCAACCTGGCCGACGACGAGCAGCCGGTCGACGACTCGCGCTGTGGACGACCGTCCCGACGCGCGTTCGCGAAGTGGCGAGATGAGATCGCCGCGCGTCGCGCGAAGTGCCGGCCCAAGGCCGAAGGCGAGCACCGAGACGACGCCAATCGTCGCGGTGAACCAGAGTATCACCGGCTTGGCGTGAAACTCGACGAGGCCCGTCGCGTCGCCGACGCCGGTCGGCAGCTTTTGAATGAGAATCGTCGTGCCCCACGCGGCGAGCACGATCCCGACCAGCGCACCGACCGCGGCGAGGAGCGCGCTCTCGGCGAGCAATTGGCGGATGATGCGCGTGCGCGACGCGCCGAGCGACAGGCGAACCGCCAGCTCGCGTTCGCGCGCCGCCCCGCGAGCGAGGAGCAGGTTGCCGACGTTCGAGCAAGCGATGAGCAGAACGAGAAGCACGGCGCCCATGAGGGACCAGAGCACGAGCCGGTAGTCGTCGCGGAAGTCGTTCTTGCCGAACGGAACACCGCGAGCGGCGTCGACGAGCACGAGATGCTCGTCGGCCTTCACACTCTCGGGTGACGCGCAGCAGCGACGCCAGAGCGAATCGAGCGGCGGCGCGAGCGATTCGCGGAGCCGCGGGTCGTCGAGGCGCGTGAGCACGGTGACATAGTCGCGGCGCTCGTCGACGTTGAACAGCGGCGCCGTGCCCGCCGGGACGGCGACGGTGAACGAACCGTTGAACGACACACCTCGGTACGAGCGCGGCATCACGCCGACGATCGTGAACGGGTGCGACCTGAGCATCACTCGGCGACCGAGAATGTCGGCGCTGTGCGCGAATGCCTGGTCCCAGAGCCCTTCGCCGATCAATGCGACAGGCGCGGCGGCGGAGTCGTCGGCCGGAGTGATGTAGCGGCCGAGCAGCGGCTTGGCGCCGAGCATCGGAAAGAGTCCGCCATCCACCAGGCTCGCGTGGACGT
>DATMHK010000363.1:0-51434 GCA_035554995.1 Gemmatimonadaceae bacterium | reverse complement strand
AGCGGAGCATTTCCCCAGTGGCTCGGCATCTGGCGACCGCCGGAGGCCGGATCGGCCGCGGCTCCGACGGCTTCATAGAGCATCTCGGCCGGCGTGACGCCCAGCTGCAGGCAGAGCGCGCGGTCGCGGTAATAGAGGTAGAACCAGTCGTACGACGGCCGCAGGACAAAGCCCGCGGCCGTCATGATCGCTTCGTGCCCAGCGCTCGAGATCTGGAAAAAGATCTTGTTCTGGCGCTTGAGCTGGATCTCCTTGTCGTCGAGCCGCCTCGACAGGAGCATGGTGCGGTACGCACCGACGAGCTGATCGCGCGTGAGGCCCGCGGTGGACTTGCGCTCGGCTTTGCTGGTAGTGGCCATGCGTTGAAAATAGAGACTGACTGGGCGTCGGGCGACGGGCTTGGGCGATGGGCGATGGGCGATGGGCGATGGGCGATCGGCAGAGCCGAGCAGCCGAGCCTCCACCATTGGCATCCGACCTGCCATACGAACCCATCAGACACACCCGAGGCGGCCATGGTAGACAAAAAAATTTGCACCTTCTGCAACCTGATCCAGGGCGCCGCCGAGGTGTCGCTGTGCCATGAGGATTCGGACGCAATCGCTTTCATGGACATCCAGCCCGTCAACAACGGGCACGTGCTCGTCGTACCGCGCGAGCATTACGAATCGCTGCTCGAGGTCCCCGAAGAGCTGGGAATTCATCTCTTCCGAATCACAATGCAGCTCGCCGGAGCGGTTCGGCGGGTGAGCGGATCCGAGGACCTGAACATCGTCGTGAGCAGCGGCGAAGCCGCGGGACAGGACGAGCCGCACTTCCACGTGCACATCATCCCTCGGCGCGCCGGCGACGGCTTCGACATTCCGCTCCCGTTCGGCGGATCCGCGATGCCTGACCGCACCGTCCTGGACGCCTACGCCGCTCGCATCATCGCCGCGCTTCGCGACCCAATGAAGCTCGATTCCAAGCCCCGCCAAGCCCCGGCAAGGCGTTCCGTGGCGCCAATGGAACATCCTGTTGCGCTCGCGACATATAAGGAGTCAGACCGAATGAAGCCGGGCCGTTCGCGGCCGCCCACACCGGGCACCGCGCGGCGTTCGTCTTCGACAGCACGTGCGAGCACGATCGACGCTCGCGAAGGAGCACATGGAGAGCTTCTCAGGGAGTCGTCCTCCAACTCTGATGAACGCGGGTGACGAAATCGTTTCACTCGCCTCTTGCGCGGTATTGCCCCCGTGTGCATTTGTATGGCGCGCGCGATTGGAGTCTCTCGCGCGTCCCCACCGGAGGCCGATGAGCCCACTCGTCCGACATCTCGCAGCATGTCGAACGGCGCCACCACGAGAGTGGCGCGAGAGCCTCGGTCTCTGTTGGAGCCGCAACTTCACTGATCGGCGCGTAACCCCGCCACGGGATAATTCCCGTCGCGGGGTTTCGCCTTTTTAGCGAGGTGACATGTCCCGACGTCGGCAGTTTCACCATGTGGCCCTTCCCCGCCTCCCCCGACCGGCTCGCCGCCGAAAGAACATTCCGGCCGGGCACCAGAAGCGCGCGATCAAACGTGCCGCAATGCGCGACTGTGGACGACGATGCGTCTACTGCGCCGCGGCGCTCGACTTCGATTTTGCGACGCTCGACCACGTGCATCCGCTGTCGCACGGCGGCGCGCACGTGCCGGGCAACGTCGTCCTCGCCTGCGCGCGCTGCAACAGGCTGAAGGGAAACCTGCTGCCGACGGAATTCTTCGCCCGATATCCTTGGGCGGGACTCAACTTCATCGCCCATGCGCGCGCGGTGCATCGAGCCCTGAAGCGGTGTGCGAGGCGGGCGGTCAGCTTGGCATACGCGGCGTAGCTGTCGTCCTCCGGCGCCTCGCGCCGGGGGATCTATTGTCCTGCTCTAGTCACTGCGTAAGGACAATAGATCCTCCACTCGCTGCGCTCGCGGAGGATGACTAGTAATCCACTGGCCGCAAGTAGCTCTCCCCGATCGCCGTCGGGCTGACCATTGCCACCGTCGGCAGCCGGCGCTTCCAGTGCGTCCCCTCGACGCGCTTCTTCACGATCGCCACTTCGTCCGCGTCGTAGCCGCGCGCGACTAGCTCTTCGGCGCCAAAGCCGCTCACGAGCCAGTTGAGAATCTCGTCGGCGCGCTCGTAGCTGATCCCGAAGTCGCCCTCGTCAGTTTGTCCAACGACGAGATCGGCTGTCGGCGGCTTGTCGACGATCACACTTGGAACGCCCAAGTGCCGCGCGAGCGCCCACACCTGGGTCTTGAACAGATCCCCGAGCGGATTGATCGGCGGCGAATCGTCGGCGTGCCAGGTGAAATAGCCGAACAGCCGCTCGGTCTTGTTGCCGGTGCCCAAGGGAATTCCCCGATGCTTCGCGGCGAGATCGAACAGCGTGATCATGCGCATGCGCGCCATCACGTTCCCGCGGCGCCCACCGTCGGCATCTGCCTCGTTGCAGAGGTAGCCGTCGACCGCCGGCGTGATGTCGAACGTTCGCGATTCAATTCCGAGTGCGTCGATCACCAGCTGCGCGTGCTCGAGACTTTCGCGGCTCGACGTCCGGTAGGGCATGCGGACGCCGAGTACGTTGTCGGGGCCGAGCGCCTTCGCCGCGAGGTAGGCTGTGACAGCGGAGTCGACGCCGCCCGAGACGCCGATCACCGCACGGCTGAATCCTCGGCGCTCCATCTCGTCGCGGACGAAGTTCACGAGCCATTGCTCGGTCAATGCGCCGTCGATCTGGAGCGGCGCCGGCGCTCGCTCATCCGACGCCGCCACGCGCACCACCGACAGCCCACCGTCTTGCTTCGACGAGCGGTTGGCCTTCGGCGGCGTGTACGCTCGGGTCGCGAGCGCGGGCGGATCGTACTCGAGCGCGTACGGCGCGCGCGCCATGGCGGCGTCCAGGCTGTCGCGCAGATGTGGCATCATCGTCTCGAGGTCGGCGACGAGCGGCAGATCGGAGCGCGCGCGAGTAACGTCGGCGAGGTCCACCGTGATCGAGAGAATCGCGTCGTCCCAGAGCGGCGCTCGGCCGCGAACGTCGCCGCGCGGTCCGGCCACGAATGAAGCGCCGGGGAACATCTTGCCGCCTTCGCTCCCGACGAGGTTGGCGAGCGTGACATAGATGCCGTGCTCGTCCGCGATCTCGCGGATCAGGCGGTCCCAGCGGCTCACGCTGGCGGGGCCCGGAACGTTGTCGGACTTCGGCTGGAGCCCGCGCGCCGGAGGGGCGGAGCAAACGAACAGGATCTGCGCGCCGTCGAGGGCGGCGATCGTCGCCGTCATGCTGTGCCACGCGTCTTCGCAGACGAGCATCGCGGCCCGGCCCCACGGCGTGTCGAAGGCGCGCACGTCGCGGCCACGCTCGACGAAGCGCTCCTCGTCGAACAGCCCGTAGGTCGGCAAAAAGACCTTGCGATGAACGTGCGCGATGCGCGGCTCACCCGCGCCCAGCGTCACGTACATCGCGCTGTTGTACAACTTGTTGTTCCAGACCTCGTAAAACCCGCAGGTCACGTCGAGCGGGCGCGGATCGGGAACGGCGGCGCGAAACGCCGCGTCCAGCTCCGCGGCGAAGGTGCCGGCGGTGACGGCATTGTCGCGTACCGCGCCTTCGAGGAAGTAGCCGGTAAGGGCGCTCTCGGCCAAGCAAAGCACCGTCGGCCGCGGTTCCAGGCGGTCGACCTGGGCGAACACGGAGCGGAGTCGCGCGAGATTTCCCGCCCGATCACCCTTTCTGGGCTTGACCTGAGCGATGGCGAGGTGAACGAGCGGAGCCATATCACTAAGCTAGTGCGGATTTCGTCATAGCGTCGGCGGTGCCTCGTGTGCGACGTTACACAAAGTCGTTCCGATGGTCTGTTTTCGGTCCCCCCTTCCGGTAACCTTCGACCGCTGCGGCGGGTACCAGTCTCAATGAAGCAGCGTCTCGTGATAATCGCGGCCGTCGGACTGCTGGCGGCCGTTCTGTCGGAGCCGGCGCGGGCACAGGATTCGGCGCGTCAGACGGGCGAAGCCTGGCGGATCATTCCGCTCGCCCAATCGTCGCTCGTCTTTGCCCGCGACGGGTCGCCGATCGGTGAGATCGGCCGGGAGAATCGCACGAGCGTCCCGCTCAAATCGCTGCCTTTTTACGTCCCGAAGGCGTTCGTCGCCATCGAGGATCAGCGCTTCTACGAGCACGACGGCGTCGACGTGAAGGCGGTCCTCGGCGTCATCAAAGGGAAGATTCTCAATCAGAACCGCGGCGGCGGCAGCACCATCACGCAGCAGCTCGTCGGGTACATGCACCCCGACCTCATCGACCGATCGAAGGTGAGCGGCACCGAAGGCATCTCGCGCAAGCTCCACGAGCAGTCCGCGGCGCGCGAGATGGAGCGGCACTACTCGAAGGATCAGATCCTCGAAGCGTATATCAACCAGATCAACCTCGGTCGCGGCTGGTACGGCGTTGACGCGGCGTCGCGGCACTACTTCGGTCATCCCGCGGCCAAACTCACGCTCGCCGAAGCGGCGACACTCGCCGGGCTCCCGAAATCGCAGCCGTATTACGATCCGATCGGCCATCCCGATCGCGCGCGTGACCGACGGAACCTGATCCTGCAAAAGATGGCGGAGCAGAAGTACATCACGCAGGACGCGGCGGACAAGGCAAAGTTGGAGCCGGTGGTCACTGCGCCGAACGGCGGCATGGCTGCGGCGTCGGGGTATTTCGTTGACGCGGTGCGACAGCAGGCGGAACGCGCCGGCCTTCAGGTGATGAACGGCGGCTATCGTCTCTACACGACGCTCGACCCCGCGCTTCAGCGCTCGGCGGTCACGGCAATCATCGACGGCACGAACCGCATCGAAGCACAGAAGGGCTACAAGCACCTCACCCAGGCGCTCGCCAAGGGAAGCGAGACCGACTACTTGCAGGCGCTAGCCGTCGCCGTTGATCCGCAGACGGGAGACGTCCGCGCGCTGGTGGGAGGGCGCAACTACGCTCGCGCGCCGTTCAACCGCGCGATCGTCTCGAAGCGTCAGCCCGGCTCGTCGATCAAGCCGATCGTCTACGCCAAGGCAATCGAGGACAGCGTCACCGCCAACGCGATCATTCCGGACACCGCGCTCGTCATTCCGCTCCTTCCCGGACAGCCGGACTACAAGCCGGAAGAGATCGACGGGAAATTCTGGGGCGCCGTGACGATGCGCGAGGGCAAACCGAACGGCGCGATGACCATGCGCGAAGGCCTCATCCACTCGCGCAACATGATCGCGATCCAGCTCGGCCTGCGCGTCGGGATGGATTCTGTCGCCGCGCTCGCGCAACGACTCGGCATCACGACGCCGCTGTACCCTGTGCCCGCCAGTGCGATCGGTGCTTCCGAGGTGCATCCGATTGATCTCGTCGCGGCGTACACTGCGTTTGCGAACAACGGCATGGTCGTTCAGCCGCGCTTCATCACCAGGGTTGAGGACGGGACTGGAAAAAAAGTGTATGAGCGGCCGCCGTCCACGCCGCAGCAGGTGCTCGATCCGCGCGTCGCGTTCATCATGCGCGATATGATGCGTGACGTCGCCGAGCGGGGAAGCGGCACGGCCGCGCGACGCGCGGTACCGGACAACGTTCCCGTCGCGGGAAAGACGGGCACGACCAACGACAACGTCGACGTTTGGTTCGTCGGCATGACGCCTGAGATCGTCGCCGGCGTGTGGCTTGGCTTCGACCGGCCGAAGACGATCGCAAAGGGCGCCGTCGGTGGACTGCTCGCGGCGCCGATCTGGGGCCAGATGATCGGCCAATATTACGCCGGCCGCACGTCCGCCGGTTGGGGTGCGCCGCCGGATGGTCTCGTGTACGCCGAGCTGGATCGCGACACCGCCTTGCCGGCGACGCCGGGAACGATGCCCGACCGTCGATACACCGAGTTCTTTCTACCCGGAACCGAACCGGTCGAGCTCCGCAACGACCCGTGGAAGGTTCCGCGATGGGGCCCGCTGTTCACGCCAATCCGCGCGTCTGGCGCGCCACGCTAACGATCGTTCGCCGGGGCCGGGGCGAGGAAAAGCCGGCGCATTTTCGGCACTCCCCGAAGGGTCATGGTCACTTAGTACGAGAACGGCAGCAGCGTGCTTTGCGTCGCCTGCCGAACGAAGATCAACAAGTCAAAGTCGTTCGGGAAAACTTGGCGCGTGAAAAACGCGCTCGCCGACTGCGGATTGTACAGCGCGCCGATCGAGCGCATTGGAATCGGCCCGCCGAGTGGCGCGGCGTCGGCGCCGCCTGACGCGATCTGCCGCGTGTCGAACAGGGCGAGCGATTTGCCCACCGACAGGAACACAGACTCGAGCGAGTTGTCCGGCGCAAACTCCACGTCGAAGTACGTAAGCTGGCCTGTAGGCGCGACGGCGTTGAACCGGCCGTACCCGAACGAGAAGCCGAGCGTCACATAGTCCGCGGCGTATTTCGCGCGCAGATATCCGCCCATCAGGTTGGTGATTGCGTTGATATGTCCGTTGTGCGCCCACAGCGCGATCTTCGCACCCGGTGGCGCATGATCGCGAATCCAACTGACGTTCTCGGCCATCGCCTTGTCCCGCGCCAAACTCGACGCGCCGGCGTTGTTGTAGAGCGCGATCATCGTTTCGAACTGCTGCACGAGCCGCGCGTGATGCAACACTGCCTCGAATGAATTCGGTTCGGCGCGCTCGTACGTCGCGCGTTTTCCGCTAATGAGATCGTAGACGGACTGCAGACCCGCGGCGCACGCGGCTTTCGTGGCCGTGTCCCGCGCTGCGTAACCCGTGAATTGTTGGCCGAGCGTCTGGAAATGATTTCGGAATGGCACCATGCAGCCAAACCGGTCGCTCACGAAATCCGAGCTTGCCGGATCGACTCGAGCGATGAACGCCGTGACGCTGTCCATCGATGCGCCCGGGTACTGCATGTCGAAGCCGAGGAACTGAACGCGCTGTGACGCCGGCGCGGTCGAGTTCCACTGCCGCATCCACGCCACCATGTCGAGCACTTCCTGCGTATTCCACGTCCAGAAATACAGGTGCGACAAAAGCTTCTTTGGATCGCCGTCGCCGCCGAGGACGTATCGGTTCATGTCGTCTGCCTCGGGCGACGTCGCCTCGATCGCGAACGTCGTGAACCCCATTTGCTGGACGAGGAACTCGAGAACGCGGTGCTTCATCAGGAAGAACTCGCGCGTGCCGTGCGTTCCCTCGCCCATCCCGACGATGTGTGCGTTGCCAATCATGCTGGATAGCGGCGCCAAATCATCGGTGCGCTGTGTGGGATCGGTACCGCTGAGCGTGACCGTATTTTGCGTCAGCCACTGAACGGTGGTGACCGTGGTGCCGGCGATCCCCTCGAAGTCGAGATTGACCGGCGCGGGAAGCGCGCGGAGGTAGCTGCTCGCAATGGTCGCCGAGTCGGCCGACGACGCGTGCGGCGCGTCGAGATTGGTAAGCGTGACTTCACTGCCGACGACCTCGAACTGCATGTCGTCGAAGGTGATTGCCCCGCGACCATGCAGAAGTCCGCCAAGTGCGATGCCAAGCGCGTTCGGAGCGACGTCGAGAACGATCGACACCTGATGCCAATCCGCCGTGCCCGTGAGCGAACGGCTCGTCATGTTGTCGAAGGCGAGCGTCTGGCCTGGACCGTCGATACGCAGCCAGAGTCCGGCGGCGTCGGCCTCAACGTCCTGCTGCTTAGCCCAAGCGGAAAAGCGAACGCGCTTTCCACGGTAGGAGTCCACGCGCACCACCTGGGTAATGACGCCGAAGTTCGTGCCGCCCGTGGTGTTCCCAGAGATGAAGACAGCCTCTTTACCCCCGTGCTTGTCGCTGGTGAGCCCGATCCGATAGCCCGACGGTATCGCGCCGCTCCAACCCTCCGGTAACCCGAGCGTGAAAGTTCCGACGACGCCAGGGGCGGCGGTCTCGAGGCTGCACGCCGAAACGAGGGTGATGGCGACACTGGATAGGAGTGTCGAAAGCGAACGTCGGAGCAGCGGCTTGGTGACGGACACGCCCATCGCCTCCGATTTGTGTATGAGTTTGCATACAATACACGACCTGGACCGGCTGGCAAGGCCCCACGAAAATGAAACGGGCCCGCATCGCTGCGGGCCCGTTTCATTTGACCGGAGAGGTCAGGCGACCTTGGTGGCCGCGCCTTCAACCTCTTCCATCAACGTCGGCTGCGTCGTTCCCGACGTATTGGTCGGCACGAGCGCGATCTCGAACACTTCGTCGAGCGTGCCCAGGCAGTGGAACTTGAGCTGGCTGCGCACGTCCTCCGGAATGTCCTCGATGTCCGCCTCGTTCTCTTTCGGCAGCAGGATCGTGGTGATTCCGGCACGGTGCGCGCCGAGCACCTTCTCCTTGACGCCGCCGATCGGCAGAACGCGGCCGCGCAGCGTGATCTCGCCGGTCATCGAGACGTCCTTTCGCACCGGACGACCCGACATCGCGCTCACCAGCGCCGTAGCCATCGTCACGCCCGCCGAGGGACCATCCTTCGGTATTGCCCCCTGCGGCACGTGGATGTGCACCTCGATCGATCCGAGGCGATCCTCCGGGATTTGTAGCGTCGATGCGTGGGTCGCGGCGTACGTCATTGCCGCGCGCGCCGATTCCTTCATCACGTCGCCGAGCTGACCGGTGAGGATGAGAGAAACGTTCCCCCAGCCACTGACTTGAGTCTTTTCGTCGTCGGTCGAGCGCTGACCGTACGCGAACAACCGCCGGATCGCCGCCTCGACGAACATGATGTCGCCGCCCGCCGGCGTGTAGTACATCCCCGTCGCCACGCCGACTTCATTCTCTTCGGCGGCATGCTCCGGGTGCACCTTCGGACGGCCGAGCAGATCGCGCACTTCTTCGGCGTCGATCTTTCCGTCTTCGATCACCTTTCCGTCGCCGCCGGCGATGCGGCGCGCCACCTTGCGCGCGACCGCGCCGACCTGCCGCTCGAGCTGTCGAACGCCCGCTTCTCGCGTGTACTTGCTGATGATCGCGGTGACGGCGTCGTCGGTGAAGCTCACCTCTTTGTCGCCGAGTCCCGACTCCTCGAGCTGCCGCGGGATCAGGTACTTCTTCGCGATCTCAGCCTTCTCACGCTCGGTGTAGCCGGCGAACTCCACGACCTCCATGCGATCGAGGAGCGGCGCTGGAATGTTCTGAATGAAGTTGGCCGTCGCGATGAACAGCACTTCACTGAGATCGAACGGAACACCGAGATAGTGGTCGGTGAAGTTGTCGTTCTGCGCGGGGTCGAGGACCTCGAGCAGCGCGCTCGCCGGATCGCCCTGGAACGACACGCCGAGCTTGTCGACTTCATCCATCAGGAATACAGGGTTCTTGGTTCCACCCTGCTTCATGCCCTGAATGATTCGTCCCGGCATCGCGCCCACGTAGGTGCGACGATGGCCGCGAATGTCCGCCTCGTCGCGCGCGCCACCGAGCGCGACGCGAACGTACTGACGGCCGAGTGAACGCGCGATCGACTTGGCGATCGACGTCTTGCCAACACCAGGCGGCCCGACGAACAACAAGATCGGGCCCTTGGCCATCGCGCGTGCCTTGGCTTCTTTCGCGTCGGTGATGGGACGATCGGCGTTCGAGTTGCTCCCGAGCTGTGGGTTTGCGTCGTCCTTGTTGGCCTTGAGCTTGGCGATCGGCATCTCGCCCGTCTGTTTCAGCTCGGCCTCCATTTGCTGTGCGCGCAACTGGCGCACAGCGAGGAACTCGAGCACCCGGTCTTTCACGTCGGGCAGGCCGTAGTGGTCTTCGTCGAGCACCGTCTGGGCGTGCGCGAGATCGAGGTTGTCGTCCGACCGGTTGTTCCACGGAAGCTCGGCGATCCACTCGAGATACGTGCGGATGACCTGCGCTTCCATCGATTCGCGGCCGGAGCGCTCTAGGCGTCCGAGCTCGCGCTCGACCTCCTGCCTCGCTTCTTTCGACAGATCCAGCTTGTTGAGCTTATCGCGAAGCTCGGTGAGCTCCTTCGACTGATCGTCGTCGCCGAGCTCTTTCTGGATGGCCTTCATCTGTTCGCGCAGGTACATCTCGCGCTGCCGCTCGCCCAGCTCCTCCTGGACCTGCGACTTGATCTCCTCCTGCATCTCGAGGAGGCCGATCTGTTTCTGGACGTGCACAAGGACGCGGCGGAGCCGCTCTTCGACGCTCAGCGTCTCGAGGAGACCCTGCTTCTCGGCCGGCTGCAGCTCGATGTAGCCCGCCACGAGGTCGGCGAACCGGCCCGGATCGGTGACCGCGTCAAGGACCTGGTGGACGACTTCCTCAGGCAGGCCGCGGCGTTCACCTAGCTCGGCGGCGCGTTCCCGAAGCTCTTTGTGGAGCGCCACAAAGGCAGGGTCGTTCTCGTTGACCGGCTTCATCTCGTCCACCGGCATCACCACGGCGCTGAGGTAGCCCTCGGTCGTGGTGTACTGGAGCGAGGTGGCGCGTTGCTCGCCCTGAAGCAGGAGCTGGACGCCGCCGAGACCACGCTGGATCTGGCCGATCCGGGCGATCACGCCCATCGAATACAGGATGTCCGGAGTGGGCTCGTCGGTGTTGTCGCGCTGGGCCACGGCAAACACCAGCCGCTCGCTTTTGAGGGCCGATTCGATGGCGCGAAGCGTTCCAGGCCGCCCTGCCGCGATGGGAGCGGTCAACCCCGGAAAAATGACGGTTCCCCGCAATGGAAGAACCGGAAGTGTCTGGCGCGTTGCCATTTGCTTTCCGAAAGAGGGAAACGTGCAGCGGTCTCGGCTACCTAGCTAGGCCGTGATTCGCACACTCCATTCCAGCCGCCGGTGGTGTGGGCTGCTCGCTGCAAGGAAGGTCGGTCGAAACGTCCGGCGGCCATTTGGGGCAGGAGACTGTGCATATCGCGCGCACTCCAAACGCGTCACGCTGGCAGGATATCGATCCAGAATTGTCGCCGTGCTCGACGATCGGCCTGCCCATCCGGCGCACCGACCCGCCTGCATCCTTCCCGGAAGTTTTCCCGTATGCTAAAATGCGTCATTCCCACCCTTACGCCCTAAACCGCGAGCGACTCGATTGTCGGAGCCAGTAGTACCGTCTTCGGATTCCGAGCTGCGCGCACATGTCCAGCGCGTTCTCAGCGCGCACTACGAGCTGGATACCGAAATCGGGCGTGGCGGAATGGGTGTTGTCTATCGCGCCAAGGATAGGCGGCTCAAGCGCGTCGTCGCCATCAAAGTACTGCCGCCAGAGCTGGCTTTCCGCAGCGAGATCAAGACACGCTTCCTGCGCGAGGCCGAGACCGCGGCCCAGCTGAACCATCCGAACATCGTTGACATCTACGCCGTGGACGAAGCCGAGGGCATCGTCTATTTCGTGATGGCGTACATCACCGGCGACAACCTCGCCAAGCGGCTGCATGACCGCGGCGCGATGAGTGTGGACGAGACGCGACGGGTGTTGCGCGACGTGGCTGATGCGCTCGCCTACGCCCACGAGCGCGGGGTCATCCATCGCGACATCAAGCCGGACAACATCCTCATCGATGCGCAGAGCGGCCGCCCGATGGTGACCGACTTCGGCATCGCGCGCGCGGTGACGGAGGGCGATTCGCGTCTCACGGCGACGGGCATCGCGATCGGAACGCCGACGTATATGTCGCCGGAGCAGGCGGCGGGCGAGCGCACCATCGACGGGCGCAGTGATCTCTATTCGCTCGGCGTTCTCGGCTACCAGATGCTGACCGGTGAGCCGCCGTTCACGGCGAACAGCACACCGGCGATCCTGGTCAAACACATCTCGGAGCAGCCGACGCCGGTCGAGCAGCGACGGAGCGACGTTCCGCAGGATCTCGCGCGCATCATCATGACGCTCCTCGAAAAGGAGCCCGCGAACCGATTTCCTTCGGCCAGCGCGGTTGTCGTCGCCCTGGATACCGGGAAGATGCCTCCCCGTCCGGTCACTGCGTCGGCGCCCGCCGCGCCGACCGCGGCGAAGACCGGTGGCGGGATCGGGGGTGGGATGCAGAGCTGGCAGTCCGCTACCGGTCTCGATGGATCGACAGCGGACTACGCGGCGATGGGGCCGACACCGGAAGAGTGGCGGCGGTGGAACGCCGAACCGGTCGCCCGGTTCCGCAAGAAGCTCGCGCCATACCTGTTCGTCAACGGCGTCATCGTCATCGCGTCGGTCGTGGGGCAGAGCGACTTTTTCGGCATCACGGTGCTCTGGTCCATCTACCTCGCATTCAAGTACGCGAAGCTGTGGGCCGATGGCTACGACTGGCGCGACGTCTTCCGCCAGCCGCGTGAACGCGATCTGATCGACGTCGCGGATGACTCCTTCACATATCTGCGCTCGATGTTCGACCGCAATCAGCGTCAAGCGATGCGCGAACAGCGTCGCGTGAGACTGACGCGGTCGAGTGGGCAGATGGCCCTGCCGCGCGTACCGCTCTCGGGTTCCGACGTGATGAACGCCGCCGGAACGCACGGCGACCGCGTGCGCCGCGCCGAGTCCGATCGCAACGAGATTCTCGCGCTCCTCGAGCGCATGCCGTCGAGCGAGCGTTCGCGTATCCCGGACGTCGGCCGTTCGGCGGAAGCGCTCGCCGACAAGGTGCGGGGGTTGGCGGTCGTGTTGTCCGATCTGGAACGCACCAACACCGCCGGCGGCTCGGAGGCGCTCGAGGCAGAGATCTCTCGCCTCGAGAACGCGGCCAATCCGCTCGACTCGGCCGGGAGCGAAGAGCGCGTCCGCCGTCTCGCGTACCTGAAGCGCCAGCGCCGCTCCATCGCCGACCTGGCGAACCGGCGCGACGCCGTCGCCGCCAAGCTCGAGACGTGCATGGTGGCGCTCCAGAACATCAAGCTCGATCTCGTGCGGCTGAACGCCGGCTCGCAGACGCCGCAGCACATCACGTCTCTCGCCCTCGACGCGCTCAACCTCGCGGACAGCGTCGACAGCGCACTCGTCATCTCCGATGAGATGCGGGGGAACTCGCGGCAAGCCAGCGGTCAAGCGGCGCGCTAGCCGTGAACGACTATCTGCTCGATCGCGTCACCGTCGCGGTCGGCACCCAATACCTCATCGAGCGTGAGATCGGCCGCGGCGGGATGGCGGTCGTATACCGCGCCATCGATACGCGTCTCAATCGACCGGTCGCGATCAAGGTTCTGCCGCCCGACGTCGCGTTCAATCCGGACGTGCGCGTGCGATTCATTCGCGAAGCGCAGACCGCCGCGCAGCTCAGCCACCCGAACATCGTGTCCATCTACAGCGTCGACGAGACCGAAGGCGGTGGACTCGTCTACTTCGTCATGGCCTACGTAGACGGCGAGAGCCTCGGCATCCGCTTGACGCGAGAGGGTGCATGGCCTGTAGACCGCGCCGTGCGCGTGCTGCGCGACGTCGCCGATGCGTTGGCCTACGCACACGCTCGCGGTGTGGTGCATCGCGACATCAAGCCGGACAACATCCTCATCGACCGTGCGACAGGACGTCCGATGGTGACGGACTTCGGAATCGCGCGCGCGGCGGCCGGCGAAACCCGCCTCACCGTGACCGGAGTCGCGGTCGGGACGCCCGCGTACATGTCGCCCGAACAGGCGATGGGCGAGCGTGAGATCGACGGGCGAAGCGATCTCTATTCGCTCGCGGTCGTCGGGTACCACATGCTCACCGGCGAGACGCCGTTCAAGGCGGTCAATACGCCGGCGATGTTGGTGAAGCACGTTTCAGAGCGTCCGCGTCCCGTGCGCGAGCGACGCCCTGACGTGCCGACATATCTCGCTGTCGCGATCGATCGCGCACTGTCCAAACGGCCGGAAGATCGTTGGACCGACGCGGCTGAATTCCGCGATGCGCTCGACGGGGCGCAGGTGCCGGCGAAGCGCAGGCTGGCCGAACCGCCGCCGGAGCCTGCACCGAGAGTCGAGATCGCCGGGTCGCCAGTGCCGGTCCCGGGAATGCTCCCTCAGATGCCCGCGTTTCCCGCTCCGCCGCCTGGCCTCAGCGGCAAGGAACTCCGACACTGGTACAAGACGCAACGCCGGCTCGTCATCGCCGAGCATCAGGCGGTCATCAACGAGCGGGCTCGTGTCATCGGCATGCGGATGGAAAGCCATGGCGATTTTGACGAGCGGCCGCTCGAGGACCGCGTCATCGCGTTTCGGCGCAGCGTCGTGGCCTGGATGGGATGGTCGGCGCTGTTCTTCGGCGTCAATGCGATGGCGGGCGGGCACGTGTGGTTCTGGCTTCCGTCCGCGTTCATGTTCCTCAACGTTTTGCGCCGGGGCGGATCGATCTGGTCTGACGGAATTGGGCCGATCGACGCATTCAAGAAGGGAATTCGCGCCAAGCTGCGGGCGCAGAGCGGCGAGCCGCAGTCGGCCGGCGCGCTACCGGCCACGGCGCCCATTCGGCCGCGCGAGACGCCGGAGCAGTACGCGGCGCAGGTCGCGTCCGCGGACGTTCTGGCAGGTCCGCACGGCGAAGCCGTGCGGCGCGCCGCCGAGGACCGCGTCCTCATGCGCGAGATCGCCGCGGCGCTGCGTCCGATCGAGCGTGAGATGATTCCGGATATCGGTCCGACGGTCGACGCCCTCGCTCAGCGCGTCGGCGCGCTGGCCACGACGCTCCATCGGCTCGACGGCGATGTCACCGGCGCCTCGCTCGGCTCTCTCGACCAGCGCATCGCCACGCTGGAGACGGAGACGCCCACGGCGGAACGCGAGCGGCGCCTCGCTCTGCTGCAGCGGCAGCGCGCGTCGCTGCGCGACCTCCTCGAGCGGCGCCGGAGTCTGGCCGATCAGATGGAAAGTGCCGTGCTCATGTTACAGAACTTGAAATTGGATATGCTCAAATTCCGGTCGTCGGGCATCGGATCGGCGATCGAAGACCAGACGAGCGCGACGCAGGAGGCGCGGGCCTTGTCGCGCGATATCGGGCACGTCGTGCAGGCCGCCGAGGAACTGCGAAAGCTGTAGGAGGCTGCTCGGCGGCTCGGCGGCTCGGCTCAGCGGCGCAGAAGCGCGGCGATGCCGTCGGCGACTTGGCGTGGCGCCTCTTCGGGCGTGAAATGTCCGCCGTCGTCGATCACGCTGAGCGTTGCCGCCGGGATGGATGCCTGGAGCCGCTTGCCGATCGACAGGTTCGTGACGCGATCGTGGCGGCCCCACAACACGGCGGTCGGCGCGCGAACCGCGGCGAGCTTCGGCGCAATCGCCGCGGTCTCGTCGGCGCGAAGCGCGCGTATATGGGCGATCAGCGCGTCACGTCCTTCCGTACCCTTGAACGGCCTGAGGAAAATGTCGATCGATCGAGCGGCGCGAATGGGATCGCTGTAGGCGCGCGACAACTCACGGCGAAGCAGCATCAACACCGACGACGGCGGCAGCAGCGCCGCCGCGGGAGCGAGCGCGCGGCCGAGGCGCGCCTGAAGCGTCGGCCACTGGCCGAAGGCCACGCTGTCGACGAGACACAGGTGAGACACGCGTCCGGCGTGTCGCACGGCGACCGACTGCGCGATGCCGCCGCCCACGCCGTGACCGACGATGCACGCTTCTTTGACATTGAGCTCGTCGAGCACGGCGACGACCCGATCGGCATGCGCGCGGACGTCCATTGGTCGCCGCATGGGACGGTCGCTGCGTCCGAAGCCGAGGAGATCGAGGACGACGAGGCGATGCCCGGGCGGCATGAGCGGAACGACGTCGCCCCAGAGATGTCCCGACGTCGGAAAGCCGTGCACGAAGACGACGGGATTGCCGGCGCCACGCGTGCCGGCGGCGTAGTAGTAGATCCGTGCGCCGTCGAGATCGAGAAACTCACCGCGCACGCGTCAGGCCGATTCGCATTGGGGGCGGGAAGATGATGGGTTCCGTGCGAGGCCGCCAGCGGAAAAGCAAAGCGGGCCGTCACGTGAGTGACGGCCCGCCTCGTATTCAGAGAACTACGATGGATCAGAGGGGCTTAGTTGCCGCCGCGACGACCCTGCGGGAACGCCGCCATGATCTTGTCGAACTGCGCCTGCTGCTCAGCGCTCAAGAGCGCCTTGATCTCGGCGTTCTGCTTGTTCGTGAGCTCCGTCATCTTCGTGCGCGCATCGGCATCGCCACCGCGCATGGCTTCCATGAGCGGAGCGCGCTGGGTCGCATATGCCTTCTGGATGGAATCGGCCTTGGCGAGGATCGCGTCGGAAACCTTGAGCGAATCCTTGAGAACGGCCGTGACGCGGCCACCGGCACCGCCGCCACCACCACGACGTCCCTGCTGCGCGGCATCCTGCGCCTTCGCGACCGAGGTCACGGCGAAGAACATCGCGGCGACCATCATTCCCATCCGAATCATCTTCTTCATTTGTTCTGCCCCCAAAGGAGTGTGGAGTTGAGGCCGTGCGCGCAGTAACCGACGACCTGGGCACGATTACCGCAGGATCGCGACATCTGCTACGGGTGCGCCAGAACCCGCGCAACGACAAACTTCGTGAGCGCAACAGCTTAGTTGCCGCCCTCTAGCGCAAACCTTCAAAACTGCTATCCTTACCGCCCTGCAAAGCGGGACACCCACACCAGCGACGAGCTCGTTGGGTTACCAGGCCTGAAAGAGCGACTTCAGTGACTCTGCCGCCTTCCCCTTCAACCCCTCCGAGTCCCACCACACCTTCCGCACCGCCACTGACCCAGGCTTCGGCGGTGCCGTCACCATTGGTTTCGTTCCCGATTTCCTGGCTGCTCGACCACGCCGCCGCGCCGATCAAGTACCGCGCACTCGTGGATGTGACGAAGCTCACTTCTACGTCGAGCGAAGCTCTATCCGTTCTTCCCTTTACGCACCGCCCCGCATTGACGTTGGCGGTGCAGCAGCAATGGGATGGGACGTGGAACCATGCGATGCTTACGGTTCCGTCGGCGCGCGCCGAACGCTTCGAGGGCGTCGGTACGATCAGCGCCGTGCGCCGTCTCCTCGAGTATGGCTGGGATAAGGACGCGCCTTCCCTTACCCACGCGCGCAGAGTGTTGTTCCGCCTTCTCGCCGAGGACGACGACCCCGATTACCTCTTCGAGCTCGGCAGCAAAGGCAACCAGGACGGCGATCTCACGCGTCGCGCGCGCGCGATTCTTCGAGAGGCAGCGGCCGCGACGCTCGCGCAAGCCGGGTACGAAGGAGATCCGCGCCTCCGCGGCGCCGCTCGCCGCATCATCGAACGCGTCGGTGGATATCTCCGTTCGCCGCTCGCGCAAAAGCCGTTCGTCCGCGTCGGCAATCAACACGTGCTGCCCCCCGAGGCAGCGCCGCCATCGATTCATACTTTGCTAATGCTCGCGTACATGCCGCTCTTCCGCACCGAGCATCATGACGCGATGGCGCTGCTGCATCAGCACCTGGCGCAGCCTTTGCCACGGCAGGAGGCGATTCAGCTGTGCGGCAAAAAAGTCGTCGCGCAGCCACACCTCGTGCTAGGCGATCTGCTGCCGAATCGCAACGTCGCCGACGAGGACGTTCCCTTTGCCATCACCTGGCTCGAGCTGATGGCCCGGATCGGCTTTTTGCGGAAGAACGACAACTGGTGCAAGCTCTTCGATCGTTTTCTCGACGACCGCGATGCGGAAGGTGTCTGGCATCCCCACAAAGGGCTGTCGTCGGCGCGAAGCACGAGCGCGTTCGTCTGGCCGATGTATCCGCTCGAGGACCACATGGCCGGCGACGAGCGCTGGACCGACGTGACCTTCCGCCTCGGCCTCATCGCGCGGCTGATGGGACGGACGATCGATCCGGTCTAACGAGCTAGTCGTGCCTCGCTCGCTTTCCGCGAACGAAATCTTCCCGGCGCGCAGTCTCGATATCTCGGCGCGAATCATTGCGCTGCGCAGCGGGCTGCGAGTGCGCCTGGTCGAGGGCGGACCGGCGAACGGAGAACCGGTGCTGATGCTGCACGGCTGGGGAGCTTCCGCATACGGCTTTCGCCACGCGTTCGATCGGCTAGGCAAGCACGGACTCCGCGTGATTGCCGCCGATCTGCGCGGATTCGGACTGTCCGACAAGCCCGCCGCGGCGGGCGCGTACTCGCTGGCCAACTATCGCGAGGACGTTGATGAGATGCTCGACGCGCTTGGCGTCGAGCGCGCGTTCCTCGTTGGCCATTCGATGGGCGGCGGCGTCGCGCTCCAGTACGCGCTCGCCCGGCCGGACCGGGTCCGTGCTCTGTCTCTCATCAGTCCGACGAACCTCGTCGACATTCCGCTGCTCCGAGTCCCGAAGCTCGCGCCTCGGTTCGTGGCGCGTCTGTTGGGAGGGCGCCTCGTGCCGCGCGTTGGAATCGAATTGCTCCTGCGTTGGGTGGCCTATGGCGACGCGTCGCTGGTAACCGACGAAGCCGTAAACGAGTACTGGGCGCCGACCCAGTTTCCGGGCTACGTGCCCGCCGCGCGCTCGAGCCTCAGCGAATTCGACTGGAACCCGATAACTCACGACCACGCCAGAAGTTTGGCGGTCCCGACCGTGGTGATTCTTGGCGCGCACGATCGTCTAGTCCGAGGTGCAGTCGCGGCGGCCCGTTCGCTGTGTGGAGCTTCGGTGCATGAGCTTGCGGCCGGGCATTGCGTACACGAAGCGCTGCCCGAGCGAGCCTATGACATCATCGCGCGGCACGTAATATCGCGATAGCGTTAAGTCTCATGGAGAGTTAAATTTAGAGGACGAATCGCGGCAGGGATCACCCGAATTGGCGGGCTGATCGCCAGGAATGTCGCGATGATCTGGGGACGAGCACGCAGGGTTCTGCGCAGCCGCACAAGTTCCCATGGCGCGGAGACATTGTGTCCGTGCCGAGCACGCCGAACGGACATCACCGCCGGCGCATTTTTGAGAGACACCGGTCCCGGGAAGGCCCCGGGTTTGTGCGGCCCCGGTGCGTGGCAATGGACATCATGGTAACAGAGACAATTGAAGTAGAACTAGCAGCAGCCTCCGAGACGACTCGCTTCGACGAGCTCGGACTCTCCGACGAGGCGCTGGGCGCCGTGCGAGACGCTGGATACCAGCACCCGACGCCCATTCAGGCGGAAGCCATCCCGCTGATTCTCAAAGGGCGCGACATCATGGGTCTCGCGCAGACGGGCACGGGCAAGACGGCGGCTTTTACGCTGCCGATCGTGGACCGCCTCCTCGCCGGACCGCGCCGCACGCGCGCCCTCGTGCTCACACCGACGCGCGAGCTGTGTGTGCAGGTCGAGGAGGCCGTCCACAAATACGCGCGACACGCCGAGCTGAGTGTGGTGTCGGTCTACGGCGGTGTGCCGCTCGAGCCGCAGCAGAAGAAGCTGCGCGCCGGAGTCGACATCGTCGTCGCGACGCCTGGCCGACTGATCGATCACCTCGAGCGACAGAACGTCGTGTTCGACGACCTCGAGGTCCTCGTGCTGGACGAGGCGGATCGCATGCTCGACATGGGCTTCGCGCCGCAGATCAATCGCATCGTCGCCGAGATTCCGCGGTATCGCCAGACGCTGCTATTCAGCGCGACGATGCCGCCCGAAGTCGAGGCGCTGGCGAGGAAGTATCTGCGCAAGCCGGTCGTCGTGCAGGTAGGACGACGCTCGCAGGCCGCAAACACGGTGACGCACGCCGTGTATCCGGTGCCGCGCGAGCGAAAGAGCGCGCTTCTCGCGCAGCTCCTCCGCGACGGCGAGCTCGACTCGGTGCTCGTATTCACGCGCACCAAGCACGGGGCTGATCGCGTCGTTCGACATCTCGAGAAGGACGGCATCGAGGCCACGGCGATGCACGCCGACAAGACGCAGCCGCAACGCACCCGCGCGCTACAGGACTTCAAGACGGGCCGCGTTCGCGTCCTCGTCGCGACGGACATCGCCCAGCGCGGCCTCGACATCAGCGGCATCACCCACGTGATCAACTACGACGTGCCGCAGCAAGCCGAGGACTACGTCCACCGCATCGGCCGCACCGGCCGCGCGGCCCGCGAGGGAGACGCGTTCACGTTCATGTCGCCCGATGAGATCGCGATGGTTCGGCAGATCGAGCGGGTGATTGGTCAGCCGATTCCGAGGATTTCGGTTCCGGGGTTTGATTTCGGGACGGTGGCGGCGGACTAGGGGATGGGCGGTGGGCGATGGGCGGTCGGCGGTGGGTGAAGACGCGCGGCAGTAATGAGAAAGGGGCGCCTCGAATGGCGCCCCTTCGCTTTTGCCCATCGCCCACCGCCGACCGCCCATCGCCCTACTTAGGCACCACCACCAACCCGACCTCCCCATTGTACCCGTCCCGCATCGTCGGCATTCCCGGCGGCGGGACCCATTGGCCGCCGTCGACGCGCACGTTGATCTGGTGCATGCCGGCGGAGAGGGGGAGCGCAAGCTCCCAGAGGTCGCGGCCGCGGCGGATGAGGGTGAGTGGGCTCCAGTCGCTGAAGTCGCCCATGACATCGACAGTCTCAACGCCGCCGACGCGGATCACGATCTTCTGCATCCCCCCCCCGCTCGCGGCCGGCTTCATCTCGAAGCTCTTCACGAGAACGGTGTGTGGCAGGGCGACGGGAATCGCGGTCTTGGAGATTGGCGCGTAGGCGAGCTGAAGACCGGTCATCCAGAAGCTTCGCGCGGGCAGACCACGGAGCGGCAGGGCGGGCTGTCGTCCACCTCCGCCGATGATCGCGACGCGCTCGTTGAGCCAGAGCGTCGCGTTCGCCGAGGTCCAGCGGCGCGAGTCGGGCGTGACGTCGTACGAGTCGCCGAAGCGGTGACCCATCGCGGCCGACAATTCGAATGCGCCGACTTCCCATCGCAACATGGTTTCGAGGTCGCTGAACCGCGACTGGCGCGCGCACGCGCCGGCGACCGGCGATTCGGAAAAGAGTGGTGGCCGCGCCTCTGACGCCAAGCTCATTACCGCTGCGACGGAGGCAGGTGTCATGGCGCAGGAAAGCGACGCGCTCCCTGTGTCGTGGACGGACGCGGTCTTGCTGAACGAGAAGTTCGTGAAGGTCGTCGTCAGCGTGGCGATGCCGAATTTCGTGTTGGCGTCGCCGAGCTTGCCCCAGGCGCCGACGTCGGTGATTTCAGCCGACGAAACGACGGCGACACGCCAAGGCCGCGCGACACCGCCGCCCAGCCACATGCCACCGTGCGTTCGGAAGAGGACGTGAACGCGGGTCTGAACGTCTACCTGATCCGTGCCGAGCGACCGATCGTCCATCGCCCGGCTGGCGTTGCCGAGCATCTCGGCGCGAACGCCGTAGACGGTTGGCGACGTGAACGTTCCGGACACGATGCCGTCGGCGATCTGAAGCTGCTGATCGGATAGATACGCCGAACCGCGCGCCCTGATAGTGGCGTGCGGAAAAGTGTACTGAATGTTGGGGGTGAGCCGTAGTACGCTGCTCGGAACGACGCCATCGGATACCGAGTACTGCCCCGCCTCGATTTTCGAGGCGACTTGCGCCACGAGTCCGCCGTTGGCGGGCAGCGTCAGCGCTGCGGAGAAGACCAGGATGGCGACCTTCGGCTCGTTCATATCATTCCGAGCGCGCGTTCTCCTGCCCTTCGGGCGTCTGCGGACCCTTTGTGGTCGGTGGACGTCCTGGGGCTTCTCGAATCCGGTTTTGCAGCGCCGTCCCCGGATTCAACCCTCTAAGAATGTCCGACTGAACGTTGTTCCACAAGCTCATGAAAGTGGCGTCGTCAGCGCCGTCGTCCCACAGACGGGTAATAGCCGAGTACGCATCCTCGCCGGAAACACCGCGCGTGATCAAGTCGGCCCAAACCGTGAAGGCCGACAGATCGCTTCGCCCCCGCTGTTTGTTCTTGAAGACCGCGAGCTGCGCCGGCTTCGCTCCGGCGTCGAGCACCGCGGCGGCAGCCATAAGCTCTTGTTCGTCGACGCGTCCCAGCGAATTCCTCGCCGTCCGCAGCAGCACAAGCTCTCGCCGAACCGCCGCGATGATCTGCCGGCCATCAGCCTTGCGCGTGATGCCGAGGTAAGCGATCGAGCGAAGGGGCTGGGTGGGGAGCCCCTCCGCTGCGGCCGAGTCATACATCAACTCGACCGCTGCTCGCGTCTTGACGTCGAGCTTCGCCATACGATCCTGCTGCTCGGGCTCCTGCGCGCGGAGCGGCAGGGCAATGAGGAGCAGGCTTGCCGACACGCTGACGAGCCGTGGCAGCCATCGCAGGTGCGCAAACACGTTGGAGCGAGACCGATCGCGGGACCGACTCACGACGAGGACCCTCGGGCTACGAGCTTCACGGAATTGGCGTGGCCGAACCCGTCGTCGGGTGCGATTGGCGCTGACGGATCCTGAACCCAGGTCGTTCCGTCAACGACGAATGCGTAGAGATGACGCCCAGCCGCGAGCGGGACGGCGACCGTCCACAGGCCGCTCTGTCCCGATCGGATCATCGGCGTCTTCGCCACGTCCCAGTCGTTGAAGTCTCCAACTAACGAGACTTTGCCCGCCTGCGGAGCGACGATGACGAACTTGTACAGGGTGTCGCGGGGGGGGGAAACCGGGGGCTGCGAAGGCAAAACAGCGACATCTCGAGGATGCTCGGCCGCGCGGCCGCCCCGGTCATTAGACGTTGCCACGCCGGTCAGGACACCGATGCCGACGAGGCCAGCGGCCAGCAGCGCACTGCCGACCGGAGACATGTGAAAGACGCGCGGCTGCAGCAACCGCCGCCACGCGGGAGCGGGGACGGGAACCGGCTCGGCGCGAACGGCTGCCATGATGCGGTCGCGAGCTCCCGGGTCCATAACGACCGGGCGCCGCGCCTCACTGGCGATCCATTCAACGTACGGATGTTGTTCCGAGTCAGTCATGCTGAATCCGTTCCCACCGTTCTCGTAGTCGGTCACACGCTCGCTTCACACGCATCTTCAATGCTGAGACGCCGACACCAGTAAGAGCCGACATCTCTTCATAGCTCATTTCTTCGATGTGCTTGAGGAGGAATGCCTCTCGCAGCAGCGGATCCAGCTCATTCAACACCCGCTGCACGAACTCCTCATCTTCACCCGTCCACACCGCCGAACGGTCCGGTGCGTTCAACAGCAGCGCTTCTTCCCGCACGAACACTCGCTCTCGATGCGCCCGGCGAGCCGCTACACTGCGACACTGATTAACGAGGATTCGATACAGCCAAGCGCTGAATCGGTCCCGCTCCTGGTACCGATTGAGCGCCCGATAAGCCCGGAGGAAGGTCGCCTGCAACGCATCTTCCGCGTCGTCCCGGTTGCCCAACATCCGGATTGCAAACCGCGCGCACCGGTCGTAGTACCTGTCCACCAGCGCGGCGTACGCCTCAACGTCTCCCGCGAGCACGCGTTGAACGTCTGCGGCATCGTCGCTCATGTCCTGTTTTATAACCCACCCCCGTCCGGCTAACGTCACATCAGATGCCCGTAAGCTATCTCGTGCGCGCGCCGGACCCTCCCGTCACCTCCTCTCAGCTACCACCTGACGCGACCCAGGCGCGACATAGTCAACGTGTCAACAAAATGACCACGCCGAATCGCGATGCTCAAGTTCGACAGGCCGTACCCCAACCCTCGTGCGTCGAAGACCGCCGAGTCGCGGTTCGCGCCGAGACGGACCCCATAGGCCGCGCCCAAGTCTCGACGGGCGATCCTCGCTCCACCCGAACGCACTTCCACTACACCGCGACCGGTATCCAGCACGATTGCGACCACGCGGCGATTCGAAACGGCGACTTGCCGCGCTAAAGAAAAGGCGCTTCCGAGATCGCCGGTCGCGGCGCGCACCGACGTCGCGTCGCGTAGCGCCGCGAACCGATGGAGCGCAATCGATAGCACCACCGCCATCATGGCGAGCACCACCGCGACCTCCGGAAGAGAAAAACCAGGTTTACGCACGGCACCAAAACAGTCTCGACTGCCGCCATCAGCACTACCATTTTGCCGCATCCACGCGCTTTCAAACCCGCCGATTCACCGTTCTCCGCCAACCACTTATGTCGCGCCTCACCCTCGTTGTCTCTGCGTGCTGCCTCGTCGCGCTGTCCGGGTGTGTCAACCCGCGGGCTGAAGCAAACGTCGCCCAAGCTCTGAACGATGCCGCGAACGAAATGGCGGGTCTCAAGAACGACCTTGCCGTTCTACAGACGCAGCTCGACTCGATCCGTGCGATCGTCGCCAAACAAGACACGGTCATCGGCAGGCTCGCCGAGGTGAACCACATTCCTAGATCCTAGGTCTTGGGTCCTGGATTCTAGGGAAAACGGCGGCGCCCATCTGGAGCGAACCTATTGTACAGTGCGTAGAATTCTGACGGTTCCCGCCAGTCATTTCGCGCTTTTCCTCTCCCTCCTCTCACGTCGAGCGACGTATGACGTACCTCCGGCAGCTCGCCGGCACCGCGGTGCTGGTAGCGGCAGCGTTCCTTCCTGCCGCCGCGCAATCCAACGATGTCGACTACACGGCGAAGATTCGCGAGCTGACCTCGACCGACCCGAAGTGGAAGTTCACGTCCGAGCTCGTGGATCATCTTCCGGCGTCGTCGCGCGTTCCGACGCCCCTGAAGGTGATGGGATACGTCCCGGGCTCGCCGGGGCACCTGTCGCATGTCGCGGAGATCAACGCGTATTTCCGCGCCGTCGAGAAGGCGTCGCCGCGCGTGAAGGTCTTCTCGCTCGGCAAGAGCGAAGAAGGTCGCGAGATGATCGTCGCGGCCGTGGCTGACGAAGGCACGATCAAGCGACTCGACGAATACCGGCAGATGCTCGGCAAGCTGGCGGATCCTCGCGGACTGTCGGCAGCGGATCGGGCGCGCCTGATCAAGCAGGCGAAACCGATTTATTGGCTTTCCGGAAGCATCCATTCGCCTGAAACCGGCAGCCCCGAGATGCTCATGGAGCTGCTCTATCGAATGGCGGTGGAGGAAACGCCGTTCATTCAGAGCATCCGCAACAACACCATCACGCTGATCACGCCGCAGACGGAAGTCGACGGACGCGATCGTCAGGTCGACGTCTTCAACTATCGGTTGAGTGACAGCGTGACGATCCCGCTCTCCTACTGGGGCCAGTACACCGCGCACGACAACAACCGTGACGCGATCGGAATGTCGGCGAAGCTCACGCGCAACATGCTCGCCGGATTCCTCAACTGGCATCCCACGATCGTGCACGACCTGCACGAGTCGGTGCCGTTCATGTACATCATGACGGGCACCGGACCGTACAACGACGAGTTCGATCCGATCGTCGTGAACGAGTGGCACACGCTCGCCTACAACGAGATGAACGAGATGGCGAAGCGCGACATGCCCGGCGTGTGGACCCACGGTTTCTACGACGGCTGGGCGCCGAACTACATGCTGGCGATGGTGAACCTCCACAACTCGATCGGGCGCTTCTATGAGACGTTCAGCGCCACGGGGCCGGGCGGCAACGGGTGCATGACGACGACGTTCACCCCGGGGAGCCAGGCCGAGAAAGAGTGGGACCGGTTCAACCCTCCGGTGCCGGGTGTGCGATGGTGCTTCCGCAACAACATCAATTATCAGCAGACCGGCGTTCTCCTCGGCATGAAGTATCTGACGGACCATAAGGAGACTTTTCTCGACAACTTCGTCGCGAAAGCCGAGCGACTGATCAAGCGCGGGAAGACGGAAGCGCCCTACGCGTACGTGATTCCGCACGACCAGCGTCGGGCGCAACAGGCCGCGGACCTCGTGAATTACTTCCGCATGCAGGGCGCCGAAGTACAGGTCGCGACCCAGGACTTCACGACGCGAGTCGAGCCGCAGATCCTCGGGCGTCAGGGGAGCCAACTCCTTGCCCAGAACACGGCGCGCGTGCGCGCGGGCGGAATCTCGACCGGAGTTCTGGCGAGCACGGGCCGCGGCGGACGTGGCGCCGGTCAGGCCGGACCGGGCGCCGGTGCATTCGCGGCGGGCGATGGCGCCGTCGGGCAATCGGGCGCGGAGGGAAGCGCGGCAGCTGAGGGAACAGCCAACGGCGGACGAGGAGGTCGTGGAGGCGGACGCGGTGGACAGGGTCGCGGCGGCGCGGGCGCAAACGCTCCGAGCGGGGCCGGCGGCGGTGCGGCGCGCGGTGGAGCGCCTGCGGGCGGGGGCGCTGATTCCGCGGCGGCTCCAGCGAGCAAGGATCCGATCGGTCGTCCCGCCACGGTGCACGCCGGTGACTGGATCATCCGCATGGACCAGCCCTACACACAGACCGTGCGGACGATTCTCGCTTACCAGCACTTCAAGCCGGCCGACGATCCGTCGCCATACGACGACATCGGCTGGACGCTGGATGAGCTCTACAATGTGCAAACGCTAAAGGTCGTCGACTCGGCGGTCCTCGCGAAGCCGATGAAGGCGCTCGACGCCGACGCAAAGGTTCGCGGAACGACGACGGGAACCGGTTCGGTGCTGCTCGTCCGGCACCTCGGCGACTGGCGGTCGGCGGCGCTGCCATGGAAGGTGAAGGGCGCGAAGGTCGCCGTCGCCGACTCGGCGTTCACCGCGAACGGAGCGAGCTTCCCGGCCGGCACCTTCATCGTCGAAGGACAGGGCGCCGCGGCAACGATCGCCGATCTCGGTTTGCCGGCAACGGCCGTGGCGAGCGCGCCGACGGTGAAATCGCACGCGGTGAGCACGCCGCGCATCGCGTACATCCACACGTGGAACAACACCCAGGACGAAGGTTGGGTGCGCTACGCCTTCGACTTCATGGGCATTCCGTACACCTACATGGCCGACCAGCGGCTGGCCGACACGAAGATCCTCGACAACTACGACGTCGTGATCTTCCCGTCAGCGGGAACGTCGGCGCAGGCGCTGCTCGCGACGAAGCCGGCGACGGGCAAGCCGATTCCCTGGAAGAAGACGGCCAAGACGCCGAACCTCGGCACGCCCGACTCGACCGACGACACCCGCGGCTCGATGGGGCTCGAAGGCGTGATGGCGCTTCAGCGGTTTATCGCCCGCGGCGGCTTGTTCATCACCGAAGGTCAAACCGCCAGGCTGCCGCTCGATCTCGGATTCACGTACGGCGCGTTGAGCGTCGCGCCGAGTGACAGCCTGTGGGCGCGCGGGTCGGTGTTCCGCGCGCAGGTCGCTGACAAGGCGAGCCCGATCGTGTACGGCTACGATCAGGACAATCTCTCGGTCTACTACAAGCAGGGAGCGCCACTGTTCAACGTTGGGGGCGGCGGCGGCGGTTTCGGCGGACGCGGCGGTGGCGCCGGTGGCGCCGGTGCGGCCCCCGCGATGACGGCTCGCACGATTCTTCGCATGAATGGCAACATCGACTCGCTCCTCGTGTCCGGTGGCATGCTCCATGGAGAAGAGATGGCGGGGAAGGCGGCGGTCGTAGACGTGCCGCTCGGCAAGGGCCACATGGTGATGTTCGGCATTCGGCCGATGTGGCGTTTCCAAACGCATGGCAGCTTCGCGTTGGTGCTGAACGCGCTGGCGAACTGGAACGCGCTGAAATGACAGCGGGCAATGGGCGGTCGGCGATGGGCGGTGGGCAACAGCCGAGTAGCCGAGCAGCCGAGTAGCCAACTACTCTTGGTCTATGCGAATCACGATCGAATACTGCACTATGTGAAACTACGAACCTCGCGCCGCCAGTTTGGCGGCGGAGATTCGTCAACGATTCCCGGGGTCGCAGGTCGAGCTGGTTCCCTCGTCGGGTGGTCGCTTCGAGGTCTCGGCCGAAGGAAAGCCGGTGTTCCAGAAGTCGGTGACACGGCGCCACGCAGCTCCGGGTGAGATCGTGAGATTGCTGGAGTCGGCGGCCGGCGCGACAGGGTAAGCCGCCGGCGTCGGCGGTGCGGTCCACTTCAACGAACGAATGCGAATCGCCATCTCGACCGGCGGCGGCGACGCCCCGGGTTTGAACGCCGTTATCCGCGCCGCCGTGTTGTCCGCGCTCAATCGCGGATGGGACGTCTTGGGGATCAAACGCGGCTTCGCCGGCCTCATGGGCGAAGACGAGGTGATCCCGCTGACGCGCGATAGCGTGCGCGGCATTGCCCATCTCGGCGGCACGATTCTCCGCACGACCAGTCGCGGAAATCCCTTTCATTACCCGCGCAAACAGCCCGACGGTCGAGTCCTCGAGGAGGATCGATCCGATGAGCTCCTCGAGAACGCGCAACGTTTCGGTATCGACGCCATCATCTCGATCGGCGGCGATGGATCGCTCACCATCGCGAAGCTGCTCTGCGACAAGGGCATGAAAATCGTCGGTGTGCCGAAGACGATCGACAACGACGTGAGCGGCACGGTGACGACGTTCGGCTTCGACACCGCGGTGAACACCGCGCTCGAGGCGATCGACAAGCTGCACACGACCGCCGAGTCGCACGACCGTGTGATCGTCATGGAAGTGATGGGACGCGACGCGGGATTCATCGCGCTGCATTCAGGCGTCGCGGGCACGGCGGACGTGATCCTCATTCCCGAAATCCCGTACGACATCGACAAGGTTTGCGAGAAGATCACGTCACGCGATCAAGCCGGACGGCACTTTTCGATCGTCGTCGTAGCGGAGGGCGCGTTTCCCCAGGGCGGCCACGTCTCGTTGCTCGGCAGCTCACTGCCCGGCGAAGCGCCGCGACTCGGTGGCGTGTGCGAGCCGATCGCGCGCGCAATCTCCGAGCGCACTGGAAAGGAGACGCGCTCGCTGGTCCTCGGCCACCTGCAGCGCGGCGGCATGCCGACGGGCTACGATCGGCTGCTAGCGACTCGCTTCGGTGGCGCGGCGGTTCGCGCGGTCGCGAACGGCAAGTGGGGCCACATGGTCGCCCTCCAGTCACCGCACATCGTGACGATCCCAATCGAGGAAGCGCTCCAGACACCGAAGCGCGTCGATCCCAATCACGACGTTGTTTTGACGGCGCGCGAGACGGGGATCAGTTTCGGCGATTAGGGGGATGGACCGGCGAGATCGCCCATCGTCCCATTGCCAGGACGGCCGATTCCCACCCCACGGACACAGCCGGAACAAATATGTATACAGTGTTTCCACCAAGTTGTTGAAATCGTTAATCTTCCGTCCGTCCCGACGATGAGATTAGTTGGCACCGCGCCTGCTTCGAACGGTTCGTGGCACTCGGTGTACGGGATGCAGTGGAGGGGAGATGAGGCAGCTGTTGGTGGTGCTCTCGTGTGGGTTCATCGTCGCTACGGCCGCGCCTGTCATGGCGCAGGGCGCGGCGCAGAAGGATAGCGCGAAGAAAGGAAACGTGATTCCGGCAGACTCGCGTCCGCCGAAGGGCATGTGCCGCGTCTGGATCGAAGGCGTCCCTGCAGCGCAGCAACCAGCAGCGACCGATTGTCCGACGGCGATCAAGAACCGCCCTTCCAACGGCAAAGTGATCTTCGGTGACGATTTCGCAGATTCCGCGAAGAAGTTGGGCGACAAGCCGAAGATTCCACCCAATGCAAAAGGCTTCACGGGCGGAAAGCCGCCGGCGTTCCAGATCAAGCCGCCTGAGTAGAGCAAAGCAGAGAACGCTCACGGCCTTCTCCTTGCTCCAACGGGGTGCGTGATCCGAACCGTTCGCGATCCGTACATCCCCGAGCACGACACCTTCGTCCGGTCGGAGCCCGCGACTGGCCGGGTCATCGTGATCGCTCCGACGCGCGCGGCCTGCGAGACGATCGAGCTCGCGCTGCGCCTTCACATCGACACGTACCTCGAAGACCACCACGGCGCGCGCGTGCGCGAGCTCGCAGCGGCGGGTCGTGGGTTCGGCATCATCGCCGGCACGGGAACGGGGAAGACACTCGCCATCCGCCCGATCGCCGAGCAGATCCTCCACACCACGGAGCTCAAAGTCGGCGTCGTGAACCGGGAGCGCGAAGCGACACCCGAGACGCCGACGTGGAACGTCATCATCGTCACGACGGGGATCGCGCGGCGGTGGTTCGAGGAAGGCGACATTCTGCGCACCGACACCATTGTCGTCGACGAGATCCATCAGACGTCGGCCGAGCTCGAGCTGTGTCTCGCGCTGGGCAAACGCGTCGGCACCCGCTTCATCTGGCTCTCGGCGACGGTCAACCCGGACTTCTACGCGCGGTATCTCAACTCGGGCGACGTGCTCGAAGTCTACGACTTCGACCCGAACAAGGCGGCGCAAGTTCGAGTGATCAACAAGAAGCCGCTGCAGTTTCTCGACGAAACCTTTCTCCGGCAGCTCGTAAAGCAACGACACGGCGTCGCGCTCTTCGTTCCGACGCGTCGAGGGGTGGAGGACGCCGCGGAGCACGTGCAACGCTCGGCGCCGCGCGTCAATACGGCGTTCTACCACGGCGGGGAACCGATCCGCGTCATCCGCCCGTTCCTCGAGGGCGGCGAAGGAAAGCCCTTCTTTCTCGCGATGACCGCGGCCGGCCAGAGCGCGTTGAACGTGCGCGGGCTGGACACGGTGATCATCGACGACGTGAAGTTCTTCAACGCGATCGATCGCGGGCGGAACGTGTTGACGCAGGAGCACCTCGGCGCGAACGAGATCCTGCAGATGGCGGGGCGGGTGCACGGCCGGGTGCAGGGCGGCCGCGTCTTCATCCTCTCCGACCGCGACATCCAATTCGACCAGCTCCAACCGACGGAGCCCGAGTTCCAGCTTGCCGGCGACTCCGAGCGGGTTGCGATCACCTGTGCCGCGCTGGGCGTACGCGCCGACGAGCTCGAGCTCCCTGTGCCGCTCGACAAGATTGCCTATCGTCGCGCGATGGCACTGCTCGAGGAGCGTGGCATCGTCGAGCGCGGGCGCCTCACGAACTACGGGCGCGCCGTCGAGGCGATGCCGGTCGAGCGGGCATGGGCCGAGCTCCTCGTGAACGCGGACGACTTGTTGATGCCGTACCTCGCCGTCATGGCATCGATCGAATCGCTTCACCGAATGACGCGCGACGAGCGCGATCTGGACGGCGTCATCGTTCCGGGAAGCGACCACCTCACCGCGTACAATCTCTACGCGGAGGCGTATCAATACGCGGGACGCATGGGTGTCGTCTACGGTTTGCCGCGCCACCTTTTTGACGAAGAGCGGATCGAGCGCTGGGCCGAGCGTCGCGGCGCGCTCGTGAAGTCGATCGAGGATGCGGCGCTCGGAATGGCGAGCGTCTATCGCGCCGTTGGCCTTCCACTCCCGGCCAGGATGCTCAACGCCGGCGAGGAAGAGCTTCGCTCGTTCCAGGAGCTGCTCGCCGGCTACATGCCGTTCACGGTGGTGGTGGACGAGCAGACGTCGTGGGGCGACGAGGCGCGCGTCTCGAAGACGAGCGTCTGCGGAAGCTGGGGCGCGATCGCCGGCGAGCTTCGCTATTTCGCGGACAAGTTCGGCAACCCGCGCGCGTCGATCGAGGGAACGCAGATCCCGCACGACCTGCTTCGGCGCTTCGCCGATGTCGCGGCGGGCGAAGTCGTGTACGACGCGAACAACCGGCGGTCGCCGCTCGCGCTGCGCCGCCGCGTGACCTACCACGGTTTCGAGCTTCAGCGCGACATCGAAGCGATCGACGAGTTCCCGCCGGAGCTCGCCGATCGCGCACGCCACGCGTTGGCGGAGGCCCTGGCTCGCGGCGAAGCCCGGCATCACGGCGCGCGCGAGAACCAGGACGCGGTCGAGCTAATCAGGGACACGTACCGCCGCTCGGGCGGTCAGACGCCGCGGCTGAGCTTCGCGGATCTCACCGCGCTGTACGAACGTCAGTTGTCGAATGTCAGCTCGCTGGCGCAGTTCAAACAAGCGCAGATCAAGGTCGACGCGGACGCCATCGTGCCCGCGGCAACGCGCGAGCGCTATGCATCGCTTCCGTCGAGCACGCGCGTGCGCGACCGCGACGTCGAGATTCACTACGACGTCGAGGAGACGGCGGAGGGCACAGCCGTCGGCGTCGCCCGACTGAGGCTTCCCGAGAAATTGGCACGCACGCTCGCCGAGGAAGAGCTGCCCGCGCTAGATCGTCCGTTGCGCTTCATCGTGACCCGCGGTGCGCGCGGTGCCGCGCGCGCGAGCTCTCTCTCGGCGCTGCAAGACGAGCTAGAACGCCCATTCACCCAGGAGGAGCTCGCGGACCTCGATCGTTCCGACAACACGCGGCGACAAGAGCGCCGCGACCGGAAACGTGACCGGCGCGCGCCGGGGGGGGAAACCGGCGAACGGCTGAAGGACCATCGCCGCGTCGCCGATTCGCGACACGACGGCCGCCGCGCCGATGGACGGGGCGGGGCCGGCGGCGGGGCGGGCGGGGCGGGCGGGAGCCGTTCGGAGCGATTTCGTCCGGCGGAAAGCCGCGGCGGCAAGCGAAAACGCCGGCCGCGCGGGTGACGAGTCAATCGTCCGGCAGCTCCGCCGTGTAGGTCTCGCGGCGAAACTGAGTGAAGCCGCGGGCGAGGTAGTTCGGCAGCGCGTGCGCCGAGTCGAGCGTGCACGTGTGCAACCACACGCGATCGGCGCCGAGTGCCCACGCTTCGTCCGCGGCGCGCGTCAACATCGCCTTCCCGATCCCGCGGCCGATGAATTCCGGACGCAGACCGAAATACGCGATCTCGACTGATCCGTCGTCATGGCGATCGAGCTCGAAATAGCCCGCGCTCTCGCGATCGACGAGGCATTCCCAGACGGTGATCTCACGGCGTGCCAGGTGCTGCGCCAGCTGTGCGTCCGTCCACGCGTTGCGATCGCGCCAGTACAACCGGTCGCCAACGTCCCGGTAAAGCCGCCGATACGCGTCGACCGCGATCCGATCGCGACGAACAAAGCGAACGTCGCTGTTTGGCGGTGGGGCGGGGCGGAGCTGCGCGGGAGATCGCAGCTCCAGGTACGTCCGAACGACTTCTACGCTGCGACTCAATGCGACTTCAGCTTCTCCCGATGGCGCGCCGCCTTGGCGCGGTTGCCGCACGTGGCCATGTCGCACCAGCGACGACGACCGTTCTTCGTGTTGTCGAAGAATACACGTTGGCAGCGCGGATCGGCGCAGCGACGCACGCGCGACAGCTCGCCGAGAATGAGCGCGTCGGCGGCCGACTCGACGACGGGGATGACGAGTCCGGCGAACGCGTCGCCGACGGGGACGAACGAGCGAATGAAGGTGCCATCGCCCCGCTGCTCGACGCGGCGCGTTCCGGCGCTGCGTCCAAGGACGCGGTTGATCTCGACGAGGCCTTCGACGCGCACGCGGTCGCTCGTCGGCCCGCGCTCGGCGAGACCGCGAAGCGCGGCGCGGACACGGCGGGCGTCGATGAGCGACGCGGTCGCGCCCGCCGGCTGTTGTTGCGCGCGCCGGCGAATGCCGGTGGCGCGCTCGACGTCGAGCAGGGCGGCTGCTTCGAGCCAGCGGACCATCGACTCGAAATCGCGCAAGGCGTCGAAGCGTCGAATGCCGAACTCCGAGTTCACGAAGTCCAACCACAGTCGCTCGCCGACAAAAACGAACGGCGAGCGTTCCATCGTCGGACGCTGCGCGAAGGGAATCGCGGCGGGATTGGCGGAAGGAGGAGTGAGTGTGAGCATCGTTCGCGACGGGGGACGACAAGCATACCGCGCCGAACGACGCGCAGCAAGCGAACAGCATCGGACGACCAATTTTTCGGCGGAAACGTATCGGGGCTATTCCAATCGGCGCGTGGTCGATACATTAGCCGCGCTTCGATCGGTATTTCGTAACGTTCAGCTACTTTTTAGCATGTCGTTACAAGCGCTGCGCCGCGTCGCGGTCGGCTCGACGAATCCGGTGAAAGTGGCGGCGGTTCGCGCGGTGCTCGTCGCGGCGGGCGCGAGCGCGGAGATCACGTCGATCGGTGTTCCCTCGACGGTGCGCGATCAGCCGATGGGCGACGACGAAACGATTCGCGGCGCGCTCGCCCGCGCCCGCGCCGCGCGAGAAGCGACGGGCGCCGAGCTCGGCGTCGGCATCGAAGGCGGCGTCGTCGAGATGCCCGACGGATCGATGCGTACCTGCGCGTGGGCGGCAGTCGTCGACGCGGAGGACCAACACGGAGTGGGCGGGTCGTTATCGATGCCGCTGCCGTCGGCGGTGGCGGAGTTGATTCGCGGAGGGCTCGAGCTCGGCCACGCGATGGATCGCTACGTGAACGAGCGGAACACGAAGCACGGCAAGGGAGCCGTCGGGATTCTCACTGCCGGCCTGGTCGATCGTCAGCAGGCGTACGAGTCGCTCGTGAGTTATGCGCTGGCGCCGTTCATTACGCCGGAATTGTACGGGGGCGCCCCGGGTGAGCGAATTCGGGGGTCAGAATGACCCTTTTGTGCTCCGGTTTCGATCCGAAATTCAGAAGTAGACCGACGGAAAGTCCCGACGCTCGGAGATAGTTCCGAAGCTGCAGCGTTCCGTTCACGTCCAGGCGGTGCAGCGCCTTGGTTTCAACAACGATCGTTCCTCCAACGATCAAGTCAGCTCGGTACCGGCCGACCACCACGCCACGGAAGACCACTTCGAAGGGCACCTCTCGCTCCACCCGCAGGCCGGCGTTCTGTAGCACCACTGCAAGGGCGTTGGCGTAGACCGGTTCAGCGAAGCCCACGCCGAGCTCCGTGTGGACGTTGTACATCCCGCCAATGACGGAGTGCGTCAGCTCATGATGCAACAACTTCGTCTCGTCCCCGTTCACGCCGTCTCCGTGCCTTTCCGCGAAATCCGTGTCCAAATGCCCTTAGCCGAATGTTGGTGGTGGCCGGTCTGGCGACTGCAGCCATTCAAACTCCATCAACAGCATTTTGACGCGGAGAACGGCACGGATTTCCGCGGAAAGGCGCGGAGACGGCGTGACGAGTTGACGGCGGGGAACGGCTAGGGGCTGGCTGGGACGGGTGCGGTGAGTGCGTCTTCCTTGTAACTGATCCAGCCCCGGTTTTCTTCGACCACCATCTCGACTTCCGTGCCGAATGGGATCGTGAGGTTTGGGTTTTCATGGCCTGCGGGAAAATCCATCAACACCGGCACTTGGAGATCCGCGATCAGGTCGAGGAGAAAATCCTCGAACTCGTCCTCTTCCGATCGGTCGAGTGAGAGTTGTCCGAAGACGATTCCCGCGACTGACTGAAGCAGCCCGGCCGCCCGCATGTGGACGAGTCGTTCGTCGACGACCGACATCGGGTCGCGCGTTTCTTCGATGAAGAGGATCGCACCTTCCATGTCCACCTGATACCGCGTGCCGATAGTCTGCTGAACCAGCGAGAGGTTCCCGCCGACCAGTCGTCCCGTCGCCTTGCCCGCGACCACGCCGCGCGAGAGCTCGCGTCCGATCTTGGCCGGCGGACACGGCGTCGTGAGCGCCGTGATGAGCGAGACCATCGTCGGGTCGCGCAGGCTGGGAATCAGGTCGTCCACCGTCGGGCCGTGAAAGCTTCGCAGATCCGCGCGGCGCATCAGCCAGAGATGAAGTGCCGTGATGTCCGAGTATCCGACGAGAATCTTCGGGTTGTCTCGGAAGACCTTGGGATCGAGATGCGGCAAAAGACGCACGGCGCCGTAGCCGCCGGTGCTCGCGATGATCGCGTTCACTTGCGGATTGACCCACATGCTCATGAGGCTCTCGGCGCGCCGCTGATCTTCGCCGCGGATGAAACGCGGCGGGCGGTCGACCTCGGGATCGAGCAAGACTTTGAAGCCGGCTCGCTCGAGTGCGCGGATGCCGCGTTGCAGCCAGCCCGCCTTTGGCGCGTAGGACGGCGAAACGACGCCGATCGTGTCGCCCTTGACGATGGCCGGAGGGCGGAGCAGCGGCCGGCGTGTGGTCATGGCGGCTATCCTAGATGCGGCGGACTACATTTACAACCATGACACCGCCGGCGGAGCCGCCCACGTATTTCCGCAAAGGATTCGGCCTCCAATCGGAGGTGCGGGACGAGCTCGCCGCGGACTACGACGGCCGCGTCGTCGACCTGCTGAGGTCGCAGGACTATCGAGTGACGGTCGGGGACGTCACGATCCGCCTCGCCCGCGAGTTCGGCTTCTGTTACGGCGTCGAGCGCGCGGTGGATTACGCCTACCAAACACGCCGGAAGTTTCCGGACAAACGGATCTTCCTCGTCGGTGAGATCATCCACAATCCACACGTCAACGATCGGCTCCGCGAGATGGGCGTCGAGATCCTGATGCGTGACGCCGGTGCCGCGTTCGACTTCGGTCGAGTTGGCGCGGGGGACGTGGTCATTCTGCCGGCCTTTGGCGTGACGATCGACGATTTCGCCGCGCTGCGCGACATCGGCTGTGTGCTCGTCGACACGACGTGCGGTTCCGTGCTCAACGTCTGGAAGCGCGTCGAGAGCTATGCGCGCGACGGCTTCACGGCGCTCATCCACGGCAAGTATTACCACGAGGAGACACGCGCCACCGCGTCGCAGGTCCGCAAGCATCCGGACGGTCACTATCTCATCGTGCGGCACATGGATGAAGCGCGGCTCGTCTGCGACTACATCGAAGGAAAGCTGACCACGACCGAGCTCATGGCGTCGTTCGCGCACGCGGTGTCGCCGGGCTTCGATCCGGAGGCCCATCTGCGGCGTATCGGTGTCGCCAACCAGACGACGATGCTGGCGCGCGAGTCGCTGGCGATCGGCGAGGAAGTCGGCGCGGCGATTGGTCGCGCACGAGGCGACGCGGCGCGCGCGAGCGACTTCCGCAGCTTCGACACGATCTGCAGTGCGACGCAGGAGCGGCAGGACGCGGTGCGCGAGCTGCTCGACGAGGGTGTGGACCTGATGGTCGTGATCGGCGGGTTCAACTCGAGCAACACGATCTCGCTCGCCGCGCTGTGCGCCGAAAAAGTGCCGGCCTATCACATCGAGTCGTCGTCGGGGATCGATCCGGATCGCGGGACGATCCACTACCGGCCGGCCGGCGTTCAGCACAGTGAACGGGATGCCCAGGGCTGGCTTCCGAATGGACGAATCAGCGTCGGCATCACCGCCGGCGCGAGCACGCCAAACAACAAAATCGGGGACGTCGTGGCGCGCGTGCTGGGCACACGGGGACTTCGCGCGCCGGTCTGAGCACTACCACCGAACGTGTTCACCAGATACATCGCCCTCGGCGACTCCGTGTCGATCGATCTCTACCCGGCCCTCGACGCCGGTGACATCGACGTCGCCGTTGCGCTCGAACGGACGGTGAGCGCCGGCCACGTGGCGCCGATCGGCGCGGCGTCGCTGCTATATCAAAACTCTGAAGCGCATTGGCCGGACTTCGTCGGCGAGGATCTCACGACGCTGTCCCCGGGAATCGAGCTCCAGCACCTCGCGCAGGACGGGGCGACGATCGGCGACGTCTTCGGCGAACAGCTGACGCTCGTTGAAGAGGGCGACGACCCGGTGCTCGTCACCCTGACGATCGGCGGGAACGATCTGTTGAGCGCGTACTCGAATCGTCCCCGGCGGTCGCTGCTCGAGCGTATCGAGCACGACATCGAGGAGGCCTACGACTTTCTCGTCGAGACGCTGCGCAGCCGTTTGCCGCAGGGCACGTACGTCCTCACGACCGTGTACGACCCGTCAGACCGTAGCGCGAAGATTCCCGGCGTGTCCGACGATGCCGGGGGGGGACCGCTTCCGCTGGAGATCCTCGACCGGCTGAACGCGCACATCCGTCGCATCGCCTCGGGAACGCCGCGGGCGGTCCTCGCCGACGTCTATGCGCACTTCCTCGGGCACGGCGTCGCGGCGGAAGACGCCGACCGTTGGTACTGGCGCCGGTCGCTGATCGAGCCGAACGCGCGCGGGGCGAGCGAAGTCCGGCGCGTCTGGCTGGACGCGCTCCACGCCGCCGGCGCGCTCGGAGAATGACGTGATTGTGTCCGACCGCGTCGAGGCGCAGACTATATCGCGATGGCAAACAAATACGGTCTGATCGATCCCGCGGATCCCGCGCTGCGCGACGAGTCCGAGGTCGCGCTGGCGACGCTGGTGTCCGCGACCGCCGGGTCTTCGAAAAAAATCGGCGCGAAGATGATCGTCGGCAAAAGCGGGCGGATCATCGGCGGTGTGACGATCGGCGGGTGCGTCGACGCGCAGGTCGTCGAGGCGGCGGACGCGCTGTTCGACAAGGACGACGCCGACCGCCGGCTCCTCTCGATCTCGCTCGACGACGACGAGGCCTGGGAGATCGGTCTCACCTGCGGCGGAACGCTCGAGGTGCTGCTCACGCGCGTCGATCTCGGCGCGGCCGACGACCCGACGATCGCCGCGCACCGTCAGGCGATGGAGTTGCTGTCGGCGGGGGAGCCCACGGCGATCGTCACGCCGATTCAATCCGGCGCCGCGTCGTACGCCGCGGCGATCGACGCGCTCGATGACGCGTCGCTCGGCGATCGGACATTCGTCGATCGCATCGCGCCGCCGCTCACGCTCGTGATCGTCGGTGCCGGTCAGATCGCGATGTCGCTCACCCGCATGGCGCGCGAGCTGGAGATGCGAACGGTGATCGTGGACGGGCGTGACCGTTACGCGACACGTGAGCGATTTCCCGAGGCGGACGACGTGCTGATCGGAATGCCCTCCGAGATCGTCGGCGCCATCGACGCGAATCGCCGCACCGCCGTTCTCCTGCTCGCGCACGACTACAAGTACGAGCTCCCGGTGCTGCGCGACGTGCTGAGAAAACCCGTCGGATACATCGGGATGCTGGGGAGCAGGAAGCGAGGCGTCGCGATGCGTGATTTGTTGCGCAGCGAAGGGTTCACCGACGAGGAGCTGGCGCGCGTCCACACGCCGATCGGGCTCGACCTCGGCGGCAAGGCGCCGGCGGAAGTAGCTCTGTCGATCCTCTCGGAAATCGTCGCGGTGTACAGCGGAAAGCGTGCGTGACGGCAGGGGGCGGGGGGGGGGCGTACCGTCGTGTGGTGATCGACCTGTTCCGTCACCCCAAGAACCGCGGTCCGCTGCCCGATGCGTCGGCATCGGCAGAAGGCGCCAATCCGCTCTGCGGCGACCGGATTCGCGTGGAGCTTCGCGGCGACCACTCCCATGTGACCGAGGCGCGCTTCAGCGCCGACGCGTGCGCCCTCTGTATTGCGTCGGCGTCGCTGCTCACCGAGCGCGTGCGCGGAATGTCGGCCGATGACGCGCTGAAGATCGACGCGGTCTGGCTGTTCGCGTCGCTCGAAGGCGAGCCGCCGCCGGGACGCCGCAAGTGCGCGATCTTGCCGCTCGACACGCTACGTCGCGCGGTCGCCGCGCTTCCGCCGGCGTGATCGCCGGGCTCTTGCTCGCCGCCGGCGGGGCGCGGCGATTCGGATCGCAGAAGCTTCTCGCGCTGCTCGACGGAACTCCGATCGTGCGGCGGTCAGCTGAAACGCTGGCCGCGGAGACCGACGAGCTCTCGGTTGTGGTGGGATCGGACGCCGAGCCCGTGCGTCGCGCGCTCGACGGCGTGGCGGCGCACCTCGTCGAGAACGCAGGGTGGGAGCGCGGCCTTTCGTCATCGCTCGCCGCGGGGATTCGGGCGCTGCGGCCGGAGGTCGATGCGATCGTCATCGGTCTCGGCGATCAGCCTTCAGTCGATCGTGAAGTCATTCGCCGAGTGATTCTGCGATGGCGCGAAACGCAACAAGCGATCGTCTCCGCGCGGTACCGCGGCGTTCGCAGCCATCCGGTGCTCCTCGCGCGCGCTGTGTTCGCCGAAGCGTCGAACGCGAGCGGCGATGCCGGCGCGCGGGACCTGATCGCGCGCGACCCATCGCGCGTCGAGTTCGTGGACGTCGATACCGATCCTCCGCGCGACGTCGACACGACAGACGATCTGTCGGCGCTCCAACGTTAGGCCTCGCTCGTCCGTCGTTCAGGGAGTAACGTTGTTCCTACTGACGACGAGATACCAGAAGCCCCCAATGAGGACGGAACATGCTCGCGCAGTCATCAAGATTCGGACTCCTTCTCACGGCCGCAGTGATGTCCTTCGCAACTTCCGCTGACGCGCAACGCGCGCCCGTCGAAACCCACCGCGTCGCGACGATGGCCGGGAAATCGCCCGTCTACGCGCCGAATGGCGTCGCGGCGACGAGCCAGCCGCTGGCGACAACGGCCGCCATCGAAGTGATGGAGCACGGTGGCAACGCGATCGACGCGGCGGTCGCGGCGGCGGGCGTTCTCGCCGTCGTCGAACCGATGATGACCGGCCCGGGCGGCGACATGTTTGCCATCGTCTGGAGCGCGAAGGAGAAGAAGCTCGTCGCACTCAACGCGAGCGGGCGCGCGGGTTCGTTGATGAGCCGCGAAGAGCTCGTGAAGCGCGGGCGGACGCGCATGCCGTCGCGCGGGATCGAGACCGTCACTGTCCCTGGCGCCGTCGCCGGATGGGACGCGCTGCTCAAGAAGTACGGGACGATGACGCTTTCGCAGGTCTTGCAGCCTGCAATCGGCTACGCCGATAAAGGGTTCGTCGTCACGCCTGTCATCTCGGGTGACTGGGCGGGGCAGAGGACGATTCTCGCGAACGACGAAGGTGCAAGAGCCACATTTCTCGTCGAAGGCGAGCCGCCGAAGGCAGGCGACTGGTTCCGCAACCCGGACATGGCGAACTCGCTGCGTCAGATCGCCAAGGAAGGACCGGCGGCGCTGTACGGCGGCACGCTCGGGCAGAAGATCATCGCGCACGTTCAGAAGCTCGGCGGCTTCCTCACGCTGGATGATCTCAAGAAGAACCAGCCGACGTGGGTCACGCCGATCTCGACGATGTTCAAGGGCTACCGCGTCTGGGAGCTGCCGCCGAACAATCAGGGCGTTGCCGTGCTCGAGATGCTACGCATCCTGGATACTTACGATTTGAAGGGAATGGGTCAGAACTCGGCGCCCTATCTCCATCACCTCATCGAGGCGAAGAAACTGGCGTACGCGGATCTCGGGCGGTACATCGGCGATGCCGACCACCTCACGGTTCCCGTCAACCGTCTGCTCGCCGACGACTTCATCGCCGAGCGACGGAGTCATATCGATGAGAAGAAGGCCATGACGCAAACAGAGCCGGGGCCGGCGCGCACGTCGAGCGAGACCGTGTATCTCACCGTGGCCGACAAGGACGGGAACATGGTCTCGTTCATCAACAGCAACTTCGACGAGTTCGGATCGGGTGTCGTTGTGCCAGGCACCGGCTTCGCGTTGCACGATCGCGGCGCGGGATTCACGATGGATCCCGGTCTGCCGAACACCGTGGCCCCCGGGAAGCGTCCGTTTCACACGCTGATTCCGGGGTTCGTGACCAAGCCGGGGGCCAACTCGGCCGCGGACGGCACCGGCGACGAGCCGTACATGAGCTTCGGCCTGATGGGCGGCGCGATGCAGGCACAGGGCCACGCACAATTCCTGATCAACTTGCTGGTGTTCGGTCAGAACATTCAGCAGGCGCAGGACGCGGCGCGCTTCCGACACATGTCGGGCACGCGTGTCATCGTGGAATCGGCCATGCCCGACGACGTGATCGCGCAGCTACGGGCGCTCGGCCACGACGTGAACATCGCGAATCCGTCGCAGTTCGGCGGGAGCCAGGCGATCATCAAGCTCGCGCATGGCTACGTGGCGGGCTCGGACCCGCGTAAGGATGGGCACGCCGCCGGGTACTAGGCGATGGGGGATGGGCGGTCGGCGGCGGGAACGGCGCTGTTTTCCCCACCGCCCACCGCCCATCGCCGATCGCCCATCAGGTAGCGACGCCCCGTGCACACGTCCATATTCCCCGGCTCAACGAGCTTCACGAGGTAGAAGTCATGCGTAGTTCCATGATCGCGTGCTCCGTGCTGGCCGCGCTCGCCGTGGCCGCGCCGCTCTGCGCGCAGCAGCAGCAAGGCAAGGACAAGGATCCGACGTCCGCCGTGACCGCCGCGCCCCTTCCGGACGGCTGGTCAATGCGCCTCGACGACAAGGACATGACGAAGGCGGCGAAGTTCGTGACGATGGGCTCCGGGTTCCACGTCACTTCGGGTGGCGCCGCGATCTACTGGCAGCCGGCGCTCGAACAGAAGGACAACTTCACCGTGTCGGCAACCTTCGGGCAGCGGGAGAAGAACATCGGCCATGGCGACCTCGGTGAGGCGTACGGTCTGTTCGTGGGCGGGCGGGATCTAAGCGACGCGTCGAAGGAGACGTATCTCTACTTCGAGGTGCGCCAGGGCGGGCAGTTCCTGGTCAACCACCGAGCCGGACCGGAAGTCCACAAACTCGTCGATTGGAGTCCCGCGGCGAGCGTCCACAAGTTCGACGATTCGCCGAACTCGAACGAGCTGGCCATCAAAGTCGCGTCGGACTCGGTGCGTTTCCTCGTCAACGGCGCGCAAGTCCAGGCGCTGCCGCGGACAGCGCTGAAGGATCTCAGCGGCAATGTCGGTATTCGCGTGAACCACAACCTCAACGTTCACGTGGCGGGTTTCGCCGTCAAACCCGGCGGCAAGTAAGCCACTTCTTTGAGCGCCGGGTCATGCGACCCGGCGCTTCCGTTTCTCCCTCCCTCAATGTCAGCCACCAGCTCAACCGTCGGGCAGGCGCCGTCGTACACACCGCCCTCGACGAGCGGCCATCGCGCCGCGGTGCTCGCAAGCTTCCTCGGTTGGACGCTCGACGCGTTCGACTTCTTCCTCGTGACGTACGCGTTGACGTACATCGCGAAAGAGCTGGGACAGACGGATAAAGCGATCGCGCTGTCGCTCACGATCACGCTGATGTTCCGGCCGGTCGGGGCGTTCATCTTCGGGCTGATGGCCGACCGGTGGGGCCGACGAATCCCGCTGATGATCGACCTCGTGTTCTACGCGGCGGTCGAGGTGGCAACGGGTTTCGCGCACGACTACACGACCTTCCTGATCTTGCGCGCGCTGTTCGGCATCGGCATGGGCGGGGAGTGGGGCGTGGGCGCATCGCTGGCGATGGAGAAGGCGCCGCGGCATCGGCGCGGCATTTTGTCCGGCTTCCTCCAGGAGGGATACGCCTGCGGCAACCTGCTGGCCGCGATCTGCTTCTACTTCGTGTTCCCGCGGTGGGGATGGCGGCCGATGTTCTTCATCGGCGGCATTCCGGCGCTGCTCGCGTTGTACGTGCGGATGTTCGTGAAGGAATCCGAGGTGTGGGAGCGCACGCGGCACAAGCACAAGAGCTTCCGCGAGTATTTCGCGGAGATCGCGTCGCACTGGAAGCTGTTTCTCTACCTGTTCGTGTTCATGATGTTCATGAACTTCGTCTCGCACGGGACGCAGGACATGTATCCGACGTTCCTCAAGCGAGACTGGGGCTTCACGCCGCAGCGCGTCGCGATCGTGACGGGGATCGCCAACATCGGGGCGATCACGGGCGGGATCATCTTCGGGCATTTCTCCGATAAGATCGGGCGCCGGCGCGCGATCGTCACCGCGCTCGTGCTGGCAATCTTCGCGATTCCGCTCTGGGCCTACGCGCCCACGGTCGGCCTGCTGATGACGGGCGGATTCATGATGCAGTTCATGGTGCAGGGCGCCTGGGGCGTGATCCCGGTCCACATCAACGAGCTGGCTCCCGACTCGGTGCGCGGGTTCCTGCCCGGGTTCGCCTACCAGTGCGGCGTGGCCGTGGCGGGAACGGTGGCATATATCGAGGCGGTGTTCGCCGACCATATGCCGTATTCGCGCGCCATGGCCTTTACAGCGTTCACGGTGTTCAGCCTCGGCGCGATCGCGGCCTGGCTCGGACGCGAACGGCACGGTGTGGAATTCGGGGCAGACGTACCGATTAAGGCCGGCGGTTAGTTCCCACTCGGCTTCGCGCGTCGCTGCTCGAGCTGTTTCTCGAACGAGGTTCGCTCGGCGTCGGGCATCTCATAGGAATGCGTGGCGGCGGGGAAGCTCCCATCGCGTACGTCGCGCGCATACTGTCGAACGGCGCCGATCATTTGAGACGCCGACTCTGCGTACTGCTTGACGAATTTCGGATGGTGCGGGCCCAGCAATCCAAGTAGGTCGTGGTACACGAGCACCTGGCCGTCCGCGTTGGCGGACGCGCCGATTCCGATCACCGGGATCGACGATTGGGCGATGAGGGCGTCCGCGACTATTCGAGGAACCGCCTCGACGACCAGCGCGAAACAGCCCGCACGCTCGAGATGGCGCGCCCGATCGAGAATCGCGATCGCCACGTCGGCTTCGCGTCCTCGAACGCGGTATCCGCTGGCGGTCTGAACCGACTGAGGCTCGAGGCCCACGTGGCCCATGACGGGAATTCCCGCCGCGACGAGGGCGGCGACGCGAGCGACACGGTCGTCTGCGCCCTCGAGCTTCACGCCGTCGCAGCCGGCATTCATGAACGCGCGCGCTGTCTCGAGCGCCTGCGCGTCGCTGCCCTCGTACGTGCCGAACGGGAGGTCGCCGATGAGCACCGGTGCATCGAGTCCGCGGCGCACGGCACGAGTCAACATCAACATCTCGGCGAGCGACACGTCTCTCGTCGTGGCGTAGCCGAGTACCGTCGTGGCGGCGGAGTCGCCGACGAGGACGACGTCGACACCCGCGGCTTCGACGACGCGAGCCGAGGGCGCATCGTACGCCGTGATCATCACGATGCGCTGGCCGGCGCGCTTGAGCGCAACGAGCCGATCGACTTTGCTCACGGCGACACGCGCACAACTTCGTTGTCGATCAGCCGAACGGGGCCGACGCGCGCGGCGACGGCGATGAGGACGTCGCCCGAAATCCGCTCCAGTGGTGCGAGCGATGCGGCATCGACGACGGCGAAGTACTCCGGCTCGACGCCGGCGTGCGACATTGTGTCGCGCCCGGCCTGCGCAACGGCTTCGGCTGCGCGAACGCCGCGATCGATCGACGCGAGAGCGGCGTCTAGCCCATGTCGCAGCGCGAGCGCGCGTTCGCGTTCGGAGTGACCGAGTCGCACGTTCCGGCTCGACATGGCCAGGCCGTCCGGTTCGCGAACCGTGGGACACACGACGATTCGTACCGGAAACGCGAGATCTGCCGCCATTCGCTTGATCACCGCAACCTGCTGCGCGTCCTTTTGCCCGAGATACAGCATGTCAGCGGCGACAACGTTCAGGAGTCGTGCAACGACCGTTGCGACGCCGCGAAAATGTTGTGGTCCGCGCATCGCGCCTTCGAGGACGTCTTCGAGCCCGCCGACGGCGACGGTCGTCGCAGCGCCGGACGGGTACATGTCGCTCACCGTCGGAGCAAAAAGCGCGTCGACGCCTTCGACGCGCGCCGCCGCGGCGTCGGACTCCTCGGTGCGTGGGTAGGCGGCAAGATCCGCGGGGTCGTTGAACTGTGCCGGGTTCACGAACAGCGACACCACCACGATGTCGCAATCAGCGCGTGCTTGTCGGATGAGCGACAAGTGGCCTTCGTGGAACGCGCCCATCGTCGGCACGAACCCGATGCGCTTTCCGTCCGCGTGCCAGGCGTCGGCGCGCGTGCGCATGGCAGTGCTCGTCCCAATGATCTCCATCAGCCAGACGCGTCGGCGCGGGTCGTCAAAGCCAACTCGCGGGTGGCTCGATCGAGCGCATCCCAGAGGGCGAGCTGGCCTGGCTCGTGTTCGGCGACGGCGGCCCGTTGTCGGCGCACGGTTGTTTCATCGCCGCGGGCGATTGGTCCCGTGAGCGCATGAGGACCGTGCCGCTCCCAGTTGTCGAGCGCCGAGCGTGCGAGGCGCGCGAGATGGCGTCGCTCGACGCCGGTCGGTGCCGCGATTTGCTCGGCGGCGTCCTCGATCGTGACGAGGTAATTCGACGCCATCGACGCCGCGGCGTGATAGAGGGGACGGAGTGCGTCACTCACGCCAATAACGTCCATGCCGAGTCGGGCGGCCATCTCGCTCGCCACCGCCAGGGCCGCAGCGTCGCGACCGGCGACGGCACACGCCGCGCCGCGGAACCCGGTGAACCCATCCGTCACGGCAAGCAACGGATGGGTCGAGAATGCGCGGTGGTTGCCCAACACGTCGAGCGGCAATGCACCGGCGCAATGGCCGACGAACGGCCCGAGCGGGATTTCCGTCGCGGCGCTGGCGATTACGTCATCGGGAACGCAGAGCAGGACCACGTCTTGTTCCGTGAACGTCGGACGCGGGTCGTGCCGACTCAACGGCCCAACGACGGCTGCGCCGCTCGCCGCGAGGGCCGGCGCGATTGCTCGACCGAGACGCCCGGCGCCAATGACGATGATTTGCGTGGCGCTGGCCGGGATTGGCGAGGTCATGATGACGGAAAATAAGCGGCGCCGGTGGCCACTCGCGCGATTGGAGTCTGGAGGGTAAACGTTCTGTGGCGCCGTAACGTCTGAGGAATGTGTCAGCGCACTCCACAGCGATCGTGAGTCAGGGAGACGACGACCTCCAGTCCCTCGCGGCGGAGGTACGTTCCGGCCGGAAGGCTGCGCTCGAGCAGCTTCTCGATCGGGTTCAGGCGCGCGTCCGTCGATGGGCGGCGCGGTTCACGTCGGATGCAGACGCGGCTGAGGACATCGCCCAGGACGTCCTGATCGGACTGGAGCGGCGCGTTCAGCGGTTCGACGGCGAAAGCCGCTTCTCGACGTGGCTGTTCAGCGTGACGCGGAACGTCGCGCTGTCACGTCGGCAGCGCGACCTGAGACGCGCGGCACTCATCGCCGAGCAGCAGAGCCTCGCCGCGGACGACGCGCCCGATGTCCGCGACCCGGACGCAGTACGGCTGGCGGCACTCGCGCTTCAGTACTTCGACGGGCTGCCGCCGCAGCAGAAACGGATCTTCGAGCTCGTAGACATTCGAGGTCTGACGCCGGCGGAGGTCGCGCGCCGCTTCTCGATGGAGCAGTCCACCGTTCGCGGAAATCTCTTCAAGGCACGACGATCGATTCGCGAGCAGTTGCTTCAGCACCACGAACGACTTCTGAAGGAGTACCGATCATGACATGCGACGACGCACGCGAAGCCATGATGACGGCCGACCCGCCGGAATTGCTCGGACACGGGTCTGGAGCGCTTGTGGGGCACCTTGGCAGCTGCCCAGCATGCGCGGAAAAGGCGAAGGTGTTGGGCTCCGCGCTTTCGCCGCTCGCCGCGACGGTGAATCGGCGGAGCCATCGTCGGGCAGCGCTCGTGGTCGGAATTCCGGCGGCGGCCGCCGCCGTGGTTCTCGGTGTTCTGATTGCCCAACCGGATGATGGCGTTGTCGTCGTGCAGCGCGCGGCAATACCCGCAAACGTCGTCTCGGTGGACGTCAAAGCAGGCCAACACGCCACGGTTCTCAAGACCAGCGATCCCAAGGTGACGGTGGTCTGGATCTCTCCCGGAGGTAGCGAGTGAAAACGACTTCTTTGCTGGCGACGGGCTTGCTGCTCTTGGGCGGCGCCGCGTATTCGGCGGCACAACAGCAATCGAGCGCGACAAGGCCGCCGATCAAGACCGAGCAGCCGTTTCTCGTCAAGACGGTTCCACTGCATCATCTGCGATCGCAGGACGCGGTGAAGTTATTGTCGCCGTACGTCCAGACTCAGGGCGGCGGTGTGTACGAGGCTTCGGCTTCTTCGAGCATTCGAGCCGTGACCATTCGGGAAATCCAAACGGTGTTCAACGAGATGATGGCGGTGCTCGAGCGATACGATCGGGATCCGGCGACGGTCGTGCTCAACTTCCAGCTCATTGCCGCGGAGAACACCAACACGCGCGATCCGGCGGTGGCGAGTCTCGACACGCTGCTCCGCAGCGTTCTCAAATTCTCTGGATACCGCCTCCTCAGCACGTCGGTCGCGGCGGCAAGCGAGGGCCAAATGGTATCGCAGACCATTTCGGCGGACGGCGATCCTTTGCTGTTGAGCGTTCAAATCAGCGAGCTGCGCAGCGAGGGCAACGACGCGAGCGTGCAACTGTACGTTCAGCTGAATCGGCAGAGCATTCCGGCGACCCCGCAAAACGGCGGGAACGGGCGGCCGGCGAGTGAGCTGTTCTCGACGGGCGTGCGCGTGCCGATCGGTCAGACCGTCGTTCTCGGAACCTCGGCGGCCGAAGGCGGAACGCGCGCGATGATCCTCACGGTCCGCCCGCAGCTCGCCAAGAAATAGCTCAGTCCATCCGCAGCGCCACGAGCGGGTCCACGCGGCTCGCTCGTCGCGCCGGGATGTAGCAAGCGAGAAGCGCTACGCCGCCCAGCACCACCGTTACGGCGACGAAGGTCAACGTGTCGGTCGCCGGGATGCCAAAGAGTTGATTGCGGAGGAATCGGCCGGCGCCGATTGAAAGAGCGAGTCCCACGACGACGGCGACGGCGACGAGTCGCAAACCGTCACCGATCACCATGCGGCGAACCCGCGCCGCATCCGCGCCGAGCGCGATACGAATTCCGACCTCCTGCGTTCGCTGCGCGACGGTGTAGCTCAACACGCCGTACACGCCGACGACGGCGACGAGGAGCGCTACCAAGGCAAAGAGCCCGGTGAGCCACATCATCGTCTTCTTCGACTGCACCACGCCGGACAGATCCTCGTCCATCGACCGGAAGCGCCAGATCGGCTGATCGCGGTCCACGCGCCAGACCGCCTCGCGCACGGCTCGCGCAAAGTCGGTCGGGTTGCCCTTCGTTCGCACGACGATGCTGGTGAAGACCTGCGGCCGCTGCGCGTGCGCGACGTAGCCCTGAAGCAACTGAGCTTCGTTGAGCGTGTAGTGCTTCGCGTCGCCGACGACGCCGACGACCGTCCACCATCCCTCGTTGCCGAACTGAATCCGCTTTCCAATGGCGGACTGGCCCGGCCAGGTTCGTTCCGCGAACGATTTGTTGACGACGATGACGTGCGGCGCGTCGCCGCGATCTGCCGCGGCGAAGTCGCGGCCCGAGAGCACCGGGATATGCATCGTCGCGAAATAGCCGGGCGTCACGCTGTTGATCTGCATCATCGGCGCGTCGCCGACCTTCACAGGCTGCTGGCCCTCGAGGACGACCGGGTACGACTCGCCGTTCTGGCTGAGCGGCGATGCCCGTACCAATGCCGCGCCCTCTACGCCGGGGATGGCGCGGAGCTCGGCCACCGTTCGCTCGAACATCGCCCAGATCTTCACCGGTGAGTCGTACTTCGCGACGGGCAGACGGAATTGCGCGGTCAGCAAATTGTCGCCGTCGAAGCCCGGGTCGACGCGCTGAAGCGCCTGAAGCGATCGCGTGAGAAGACCGGCCGTCGCGAGAAGGACGAGCGACAACGCGAGCTGCACGACGACGAGCGTGCTCCGGGTGATCCCTTGCCGCAGACCGCCGCCGATGCGGCTGCGAAGCATTTCGGTGATGTCGGTGCGCGACGCCTTCCACGCCGGCGCGAGGCCGAAGAGGAGACCGGTGACCATCGACACGCCAAGCGCGAAGAGGAGCACGGGCATGTCGAGCCGGATGTCCGGCTCGTTGACCGGAAGCTGGGGCGTGATGAGCGTGGCCAGCGTCTTCCGTATGGCGATCGCCAGTATGACCCCGAGCGCCCCGCCGACGAGCGATAACAGCACGCTCTCGGTGAGAAGCTGCTGCGCCAGACGACGACGGCCGGCGCCGAGCGCCGCGCGGACCGACAGCTCGCGCGCGCGAGCCGCCCCGCGCGCCAGCTGGAGGTTCGCTACGTTGGCGCAGGCGATCAGCAGCACGACGCCGACCGCGGCGAGAATGATCATCAGACTTTCACGCACCCCGCCAACGAGATACTCGCGAAGCGAGATCAGCTCGGCGCTGGTCGACGCGTTGGTGGCGGGATACTCCTGCTCCAGTTGGCTCATCACCGTCGACAAGTCGCGCTGTGCGGCGTCGTAGGACACGCCGGACTTGATGCGCGCGGCGACGGCGATACCACGAACGCCGCGGTCGAGTCCGTGCGCGTTCGGGTAGTACCCGATCGGCATCATGACATCCGGCACGCCCAGCGGAACCTCCGGGTGCGGCGTGGTGATGCCGATAACCGTGAAGGTCGTTCCGTTGAGCGTGATCGGCTTGCCGAGCATGTTGCGGTCGCCGCCGAATCGGTTCTGCCACGCGTCGTAGCTGACGACGGCGACGGGCGCTTTGGTCGCGACCTCGGTCTCGGCGTCGGTGAACGCGCGCCCTTGCGACATCTTGAGATCGATGACGCGCAGAAAACTCGCCGAGACAAAATCGCCGATCAGCCGCTCCGGCGAGTCGCCGCCAGTGAGCGTCACGCTCTGACCGCGGAAGGCTCCCAGCTCACTGAAGCTGTGTGTCCGCGTTCGCCAGTCGACGTAATCGGCGTACACGACGCCTTGCTGGTGCGTCTGTCCCTGCGTTCCCCAGATCAGCGCAAGACGATCGGGCTCTCGATAGGGCAGGGGACGAATCAGGACCGCGTTGACGACGGAGAAGATCGCCGTATTGGCGCCGATGCCAAGGGCGATCGTTACCGCCGCGACGATGCTGAAGGCCGGCCGGCGGAGAAGTCCGCGAATGCCGAAGCGGAGGTCCTGGAGGAAGATGTCCATGTTGTCCCGTGGTGGGAGATCGGCATGAGGCTGTTTCCATTCGGCCGCCCGTTCGCGGCAGATGGTCAGAGCGAGGTCGCCGGCGAGACGTACGCGCTCGGCGAGCGCGGCGAGCGAGCCCCGGCGCCGCGCGTCGTGTAGGCGGCGCGCGGCAAAGTCGAGCATCTCATCGGCGAAGCGTTCACGGAACGCTTCGGGTAGGAGGCGCAACGCCGCCGCATAGGCGCGTTCGTAGGTTGGACGGCGCATCGGCTACAGCACTCCCGCGTCGCCGAGCAGATGCTTCCGTCGTGCTACGCGCACGACGCGGTCGAGGCGCTGAAGCTCGAGCTCGAGGACGCGGCGGCCGAAGGCGGTGAGACGGTAATACCGGCGTCGCTCGTCGTCGTCACGAGCGCGTTTCGGCGACACCTCTTCGATCAAGGCAGCACCGAGCATCCGCTGAATCGATCCGTAGAGCGTACCGGGGCCCATCCGGATCGAGCCCGACGTCGTCTCGTCCACCTCGCCGGCGATGGCGTAGCCATGTCGCTCTCCGCCGGCCAGCGCGAGCAGGATGTGGAGGACGGCGGGCGTGAGAGGGAGTTGTGAAGCGGGATCGCGCGGGGTCATACGCCAGTATATCCGTCACGGATGTATTGGCGCAAGCCTCGCGGCGCGACTTACCCGATTCCTAACATGCGCCGGTCGAAAAGTACCGCATGCCGGTGATCGGGTTCTCCGCCCGATAGAGCGTGTTCGCCCAACTCGGAAGCAGTCGGAGCTGCACAGGCGTCAGGATCCTTGGCAGCACTGTTCGCGCTTCTTGCCGCGCGATCTCCCAGGCATCGAGGATCAGCTTGTTCTGCCGTTTGAGAAGGTCGGCGGCGTCGAAGTCGTCCGGTAAGGACGCGAGATCGGCGGACCATTTGGCCCAATGCGCGGTGATGCGCGCCGAGTAATCCGCCTGCGCGGTGCGGATGGCTTCAACTTGATCGCGAGTCAGAAGCAG
>DATMHK010000362.1:0-8926 GCA_035554995.1 Gemmatimonadaceae bacterium | reverse complement strand
GTCAAGCCTAGGTAAGGTTCTTCGCGTTGCGTCGAATTAAACCACATGCTCCACCGCTTGTGCGGGCCCCCGTCAATTCCTTTGAGTTTCAGCCTTGCGGCCGTACTCCCCAGGCGGGGCACTTAATGCGTTAGCGCCGGCACTCAGAGGGTCGCTCCCCCAAGCACCTAGTGCCCATCGTTTACGGCGTGGACTACCAGGGTATCTAATCCTGTTTGCTCCCCACGCTGTCGCGCATCAGCGTCAGCTACTGCCCAGCAGGCCGCCTTCGCCACCGGTGTTCTTCCGGATCTCTACGCATTCCACCGCTACACCCGGAATTCCACCTGCCTCTACAGTGCTCGAGCACGGGAGTATCACCGGCCGATTCAGAGTTGAGCCCTGAACTTTCACCGATGACTACCCGCGCCGCCTACGCGCCCTTTACGCCCAGTGATTCCGGACAACGCTCGCACCCTCCGTATTACCGCGGCTGCTGGCACGGAGTTAGCCGGTGCTTCCTCACCCGGTACCGTCAGTCCTCTCGAAAGAGGATGTTCGTCCCGGGCAACAGTGGTTTACACCCCGAAGGGCGTCCTCCCACACGCGGCGTCGCTGCGTCAGCCTTTCGGCCATTGCGCAAGATTCCCCACTGCTGCCTCCCGTAGGAGTCTGGGCCGTTTCTCAGTCCCAATGTGGCTGGCCATCCTCTCAGACCAGCTACCCGTCATCGCCTTGGTGGGCCATTACCCCGCCAACTAGCTGATAGGCCGCGAGCTCCTCGATGTCCCCCGGAGGTTTCCTTGCCTCGAGACTCCTCAAAGCAAGCGTATGCGGTATTACCCGGCCGTTGGGCCGGCTATCCCCCAGACATCGGCAGATTGCTCACGTGTTACGCACCCGTTCGCCGGTTGGTATTGCTACCCCCCGTGACTTGCATGTGTTAAGCACGCCGCCAGCGTTCGTCCTGAGCCAGGATCAAACTCTCCACAAGAGTTGATGTAGCTCGTTCAGACTCGCTGTCTCACGCTGTCGCGTGGACAGCGTATCCGAATCACAGAATGTTCAGGTTTGGACTCTCACTGACACGCTGAACACGCGCCAGTTCCATTCGAGTCCGCCTCGCACATCCGTTCTTCCCAAATTCAATTGTCAAAAAGCGTTATCATTTCGCGTCGCAATCAGCGACAGCCTTTAATTATATCGAACCAGTAACACATCGTCAAGCGCTCAACCCACTTGATTTGCTTGCTTTCGCAAACGTGCCGGGGCGCTTCACCGACGTGCCTCGATGCCGTTGTCGCGCTCTGCGCGTCGACGTCCTTCGAGTAAACCGTCGCTTTCGCGGCGGGTCCGCATAGTAAGCATTCGAGGCGCCGCTTTCAACCCCTGATCGGGGCCGCCGAAGCATCTCCTGCACTCGCCCCGGCACCGCCCAGCTACAGAAAGAATCCGCTGCCGAGCTCGGCCCAAAACCAACCCGTCGCGAGCGCGTCGCCCACTGAGCGGTGTCGGTCCACCTGCTACCAACTTTCGACCATCAAGTTCCAAAATCTACCAACAGCCGCGCCCGACTTCCGGCGCATCACAATGGGCCGTGTAGGAATCGAACCTACAACCTAGCGATTAAGAGTCGCTTGCTCTGCCAATTGAGCTAACGGCCCGCAGATACAACTCGCGAGCATGGATGGCGCGCCAGGAGGGAATCGAACCCCCGACCCACAGCTTAGAAGGCTGTTGCTCTATCCAACTGAGCTACTGGCGCTTCGATGCAGATGGTCCTGCCGTTCCCTTCCCTCGCTGGACTGCCCTGCTTGATCGGGGCGCCCGGATTTGAACCGGGGACCTCCTGCTCCCAAAGCAGGCGCGATACCAGGCTACGCTACGCCCCGCGAGCCTTCGAATGTACCCGAACAAACCCCTAGAATCAACCGCGGCGCCAATTTGAGCGACCGCTCTCTACTGCGAATCACGACGCGTCATGGAGCGCGTTCAAGAGCGCGCGAAACGCTCGGGCCCGGTGACTCACTCGCTGCTTCTCCTCCAACGGAACCTCACCGAAGGTTCTGCCCAGCTCGTCGGACAGGAAGTACGGATCGTACCCGAATCCGCCGGATCCCCGCGGCTCGTCGATGATGCGCCCGTGGACTTCCCCTCGAGCGATCACTTCGCGGTTTCCACCCATGAAAACCGCGACGCAGACGTATGACGCCCGTCGATCATCGACGCCGCGAAGCCGCTCGAGCAGCAGGCGATTGTTTTCGTCGTCGAGCGCTTGTCCACGAAGATCAGGGACACCAGCCCATCGCTTGCTCATCACACCGGGCGCGCCGCCAAGGGCCGGCACCACGAGGCCCGAATCGTCGGCGACCACCGGCATTTTCGCTCGCCGCACGAAGTACCGGGCCTTGGCGCGTGCGTTGTCCTCGAACGTCTCGTACATCTCGAGCGTGTCTTCCTCGGGCCGTTCCTGAACGCACGCGTCGGCGAGATCGATCACCGCTATGTCGTATTCCGCGAACAGCGGTCGAAGCTCGCGAAGCTTGCCGCTGCTTCGCGTCGCGAGGAGCACACGGTCAGCGACCAAGGGCGCGTTGTTGCGCGAGGTCCAAATGGCCAAGCCCTTTCACCGCCAGATTCAACAGCGCATCGAGCTCCGCTCGATCGAAGGTGCCGTGTTCGCCGGTGCCCTGCACCTCGACGAACCGTCCTTCACTGCTCATCACGACGTTCATGTCGACCGCGGCGCGAACGTCCTCTTCGTAGTCGAGATCGAGCCGCGGCGAGCCGTCGACGACGCCGACGCTCACCGCCGCGATGCGTCGCTTCACGGGCGATGCCGGCAAACGTCCGCTGGAGACGAGCCACGAAAATGCGTCCGACGCCGCGACGCACGCGCCGGTGATCGAGGCGGTGCGAGTGCCGCCGTCCGCCACCAGCACGTCACAGTCCAACTTGATCGTGTACTCGCCGAAGAAAAAATCGTCGAGCATCGCGCGAATGCTGCGGCCGATCAGACGCTGAATCTCCTGCGTGCGGCCGCCCAGCTGCGTTCGCTCGCGTGACGTGCGCGTCCGCGTCGCACGCGGCAGCATCGCGTATTCCGCCGTCAGCCAGCCTTCGCCGCGGCCGCGCCGCCAGGAGGGCACGCCTTCTTCGACGGACGCCGTGCAGAGGACGCGGGTCGCGCCGAACTCGACGAGGCACGACCCTTCGGCGTACGGCGCAACGCCCCGCTCCAGCGTGATCGGCCGGAGGTCGTCGTTCGTGCGAGAAGTACGGTTCGGAGCAGTGTCAGCGGGCACGCAGGCGCTCGATGGTCGTCGTCGTGGAGTGGCCGGGAGTGAGCGGAATGATAACGACCTTTCCGCCCCAACCGCGCACTTCGGGAGCGCCGACGACGCGATCGGCGTCGTAGTCCCCCCCTTTGACGAGAACATCGGGCTTGAGCGCCTGAATCAAATCGAGTGGCGTGTCCTGCTCGAAGACGACGACCGTGTCGACCATCTCCAACGCGGCGAGCACGTAACACCGCTCAGCGACCACCCGCACCGGACGGTCGGGTCCCTTCAGTCTCCGCACCGAGTCGTCGCTATTGATGCCGACGACGAGGGCGTCACCCTGTTGGCGCGCCCCGAGCAGTACGTCGATATGACCGGGATGAAGCAGATCGAACACGCCGTTGGTAAAGACCACCGCACCCTGCCCCGCTCGCGACTGCCGCCATTTCGCGGCGGCGCTCCAACTCATGATCTTGTCGAGCGGGTCGACGACCGCGCTCAACGCGTGCCCTCGGCGCGCGGATGGAAGTGGATGTCGCGGATGTATCCGGGGAGCTCGACGTGCTCATAGTAATCGGATTCGAGGAGGATTCTCGAATCGTTGCGACGCACGACGACGCGCGCCGCGTCACGCGGCAAGCCGAGGGAATCGGCGGAGGCGCGAAGGCGCGCGACGATCGTGTCGGGCGGCGCGTTAGACGCGAACCGCGCCATCGCGCGCATGTCGTCCTCGTACTGGTAAAAGCGCCAGTACACCTCGGCGACGTTCATGCCGAAGTACACGGCCGCCGTCACGATGAGCAGTGAGAACAGGCAGCCCAGCGAGCTCGCACCCCGACGAGGCGTCACCAATTGCTCTGCACTCCCTCGACGATCTTCTCCACCAACTTCTGGATCGCCTGTTTGCGACCCTCGGCTTCGGCACGCTCCTGGTATTCCGCTTCCTCGCGGAGGGCCCTGTTCGAGAAGAGCGTTCGTCCGTTCGACTGGTCGACGATCTCGACGTCGATCGTCACCTGCAGGCGACGGTGCGCACTGACCGCCTGATTCGGGTTCGAGCTGAACGAGACGGGGACGTCCGCGTCGTACGAAACAATGGCGCCTTTCACGACAGCGTCCGCGCGATCGGACGGCGCGTCGCGAACACCGAGCCGGCGGCGCAGCTCGTGATTCATCTGGTCGTACAGCTCTTTCGGTACGTCGGGCGAGGGCGTCTGGTTGTCGAACGTCGAGATCGCCATCGTCCGGATGTGGGGCGGCAGCCCGCCCCCGGCAAAGCTGTAGAGACAGCCGCCGAGCAGCAGAAGCGCCAGACTACCGATCAAGCCTCCAAATCGACGCATCGAAACTCGATACCTCATCCATCCTCGTGATCGTGAGTTGCAGCGATCGCCGTGCGACCGTGTTGCGATAACTCACGTGCTTCGGGTCACTGCGGTCGACCCACTCCAGTACCCTATCCTGGTCGACGCGTTCAACGCGAATGAGCGAGTCGCCGTGAAAGGTGAGGCGCCAGCTGACCGGCCTTCCCACGTCGGCGCGGGTGCTCGTTCCCTCACCACGAATGACGGTATCGGGAAGATTAGGCAACGCCAAGCGCCCGAGGGCGGCCCAAAGCATGGGCGGCGGTGGAATGAGCTTGCGGATGAAATCGCCTCCCGGCGCCTGGATCGAATCGCCGATGAGCACCGCGGAGCCGCCGGCGAAGCCGCCGGCGAGGAAAAAATCGAGGCGGGCGCTGTCCGGCGACGCGATTCGCGCCGCGCCTTCGCCCCGCGTCGTCGTTTCCCGATCCTGAAGTTCCCAGTTGAAAACAATCTTGGCACGCCCGGGCGGCATTCCCGGCCGGGGGAGCGCGCTCGCGGGCATCGGCGTCCCGGTGAGGGGCGACAAATGCGGAACGCATGCAATGACGAAGAAGGCCGTCGCGACGAAGACGAGACGGGCTGCGGCGGTCAGTCTGAATTTCATGTCGTAGTCTCGAACAGAGCTCTGATGCCCTGCGGGAGGGCAACGAGCTTGCCAGTAAGGTCGATCGAGACCAGGGCTGTGCGCGCCGTCACAAAGCGCTCGCCTGTTTCCGCGTTGGTGATGACGTAATCGAAGGTGATGCCGCGGGAGCGGATCTCCGCCAACGTCGTGCGAACGCGAACGAGATTGTCGTAGCGCGCGGCCGCGTGAAAGCGCGCCGACAGCTCGGAGACGGCAAGGCCGATTCCCGCGCGCTCGATGTCGGCGTAGCTCATGCCGCGGGCCCGAATGAAGTCGGTTCGTCCGACCTCGCACCACACGAGATAGTTGGTGTGATAGACCACGCCCATCTGATCGGTTTCCGCGTACCGCACGCGAAACTCGACGTCGTGGTGCGAACGGACGACGGCGGGCGACGCTGTCGCCGGGCCGGGTGATGGGTTGGACACGCGCGAAGGATCGTCGGGACAATTGCGTTTGTAAAGCGAGCGTGGCAACGGTAGAATTCGCGCGTGCTCAAGGCGCCACCGCCCTGCTACGTGATGAGCGACGCGCATCTCGGATTCGCCGACGCCGACGTGGAGCGCCGCGTTGTGTCGTTTTTTCGGTATGTGGCCTCGAACGGCGGATCGCTCGTCGTGAACGGCGACCTGTTCGAGTTCTGGTTCGAGTGGCGAACCGTGATCCCCCGTCGCGGCTTTCGCGCGTTGGCGGCGCTGGCTGACGTGGTCGACGCGGGCGTCCCGGTGACGATGGTTGCCGGCAACCACGACTGCTGGGGGGGCGAGGTCCTGCGCGACGACGTCGGGATCGACTACCGGTTCGGCCCGATCATCGACATGGCCGCCGGTTGGCGCACGCACATCGAGCACGGCGACGGACTTCGGCCCGCCGAGGACAAGCGCTACCGCATGCTGCGGCGTGTGCTCCGCAACGGCCTCGCGATTCGAACCTTTCGCTGGTTGCATCCGGATCTCGCCACACCGCTCGCCACCACGAGCTCGCACGCGAGCCGTGCGTACGTCGCGCGCGACGCGGGCCGCGGTTTGCGCGAAGCGGCGACCCGCATCGCCGCGGCCGACCCGTCGCTCGAGCTGATCATCATGGGTCACTCGCACGTCGCGACGTTGGAGCGGCTGGCCGGCGGAACGATCTACGCCAACCCCGGCTCCTGGCTCGACGCGCCCACGTTCCTGCGAATCACCGAGGACCGCGTCGCGTTGCGACGCTGGGAAGACTCAGCCGAGAGTTCTGATCTCGACACCTTCCATCGTGTCGCCAAGGAATCGCTGACCTAGCTGCAGGAATTGCAGCGGGCCGTCAGAGGCGACGAAGCGGTATCGCGGGTCGGCGTTTTCCGGCGCGGTGAGATGCGCCGCCGCGAGCGTACGCGCCGTCTCGGCCGCGGTCTCCTCCGCGCTGTCGATGAGTCGGACGTCGGATCCGAGCACTGATGCGAGAAGCGGCTTGAGGAGCGGGTAGTGCGTACAGCCGAGGACGAGCGTGTCGATGTCTTCCTCGACGAGCGGCGCGAGGTATTCCTCGGCGATCAGCCGCGTCGCGGCGTGATCCGTCCACCCTTCTTCGACGAGCGGTACGAAGAGCGGACAGGCGCGCGCCGTTACCCGAACGTCAGCGTGGAGCGCGCGAATGGCCCGCTCGTACGCACCCGACTTGATCGTGCCGACGGTGCCGATGACGCCGATGTGGCCGCGGCGCGTGGCGGAAACCGCGGCTCGCGCGCCCGGCTCGACGACGCCGATCACCGGCATGTCCAGCTCACCGCGCAGCACGTCGAGCGCGTGCGCCGTCGCCGTGTTACACGCGATGACGATGCTCTTCACGCCCTCGCCCTGGAGGAAGGCCGCGATCTCGCGGCTGTAGCGGCGAACGGTGTCGGGACTCTTCGGGCCATACGGGACGCGCGCCGTGTCGCCGAAGTAGAGCACGCTCTCGTGTGGCAGCTGCTTGATCACTTCGTGCGCGACGGTGAGGCCGCCGATGCCCGAATCGAAAACGCCGACGGGCGCGGCGGGCGATTTCGACGTCACCATGGTCGTGTCACCACGTCAGCGACGCGGCGACGGACGCGCCGCCGCCGGGAAGAACGCGCACGGCGAGTCGCGCCGGCACATCCCAGAGATGTGCCGCGACGAACGCGTCAGCGCCGGCGAGCAGATGGTTCGCCACGACGACGGCGACCCAGTCTTCGACGTGCGCGTCGCGTGTCTTCACTTCCCTGGAGGAAAACGGCGGTGGCGTGATGGTCTTCTGCGGGTTGCCCTGAGGGTCGACCCACGATACGACGATGGAGTCCGTCGACATGCGTCGTGCCTCGTGGGCGTCCGCCGCCGACTCCCGGATCATGGAAACACCGATCGCCTCGACGAGCAGAAACGTCGTCGCGGCCTTATGACGTCCAAGCACGCTCTGCGCGTATCCCGGCATGAGGAACGAATAGAGGAATGCCCGTCGCGGCGTGATCGGTGGCTTGAGCGAGTCTGCCGGCGATTGGTGCACCGTGTCGGTGCGCGCGACCTGCGCGCCCACGCTCGACGCGCTCAGTCCCAACACGGCGCCGATCAGTGCGGCGCCGGCCAGCGCGCGCCCCGGCATGAGCATATTCATATACACAGGCGTCGAGTGAAGTTGGCGGGAGTGCATGGGAATCGAACCCACCCAACCCGACGTCGTCAGGTCGCGAACGGTTTTGAAGACCGTGAGAGCCACCAGGCTCCATCCACTCCCGTGAGCGTCACGCAAGCACGAGACCGTGCGAGCTTCTGGCGACGACTTCACCGACCGCCACCGACGACGGAACGAGCGAAAGATACTCCTCGACGCGAGGAGCGGCGACCGCGACGAGCAGTCCGCCCGACGTCTGCGGGTCGATCGCGATATCACGAGCGAAAGCACCCGATGCGCGCCATTCGACGCGCGACTCGAGGAATTCCGTGTTGCGCTCCGCGCCGCCGGTTCGGATGCCACGTCGCCATGCCTCTTCCGCTCCCGGCAACACGGGAAGCCGATCGGCGTGAATGACGACGGTCACCCGGCTGGCTTCGGCGATGTTGTGGGCGTGGCCGAGCAGCCCGAAGCCCGTGATGTCGGTCGCGCAGCGTGATCCCACCGCCAGCGCGGCGCGACTGGCGATTCCGTTGAGAGCGCACATGGATGCGTACAGCTGATCGGCCTCCACGGTTCCGAGCTGGCCCTGCTTGCCGGCGGTGGCGAGGAGTCCCGTCCCGAGCGGCTTCGTGAGAAGGAGCACGTCGCCCACCATCGCATTCGCGTTGCTGAGGATGCGCTTCGGATCGGCGCGCCCGGTGACGGCGAGCCCGAACTTCAACTCCTCGTCGATGATGCTGTGTCCTCCGACGACGAGGGCTCCGGCTTCATGAACCTTGTCTTGCCCGCCGCGAAGGATGTCGGTGAGGACTTCGATCGGCAGCTTGCCCGACGGGAAGCCGACGATGTTGAGGGCCGTGAGCGGCTCGCCACCCATCGCGTAGATGTCGGAGAGCGCGTTTGCCGCGGCGATCTGTCCGAAGAGATATGGGTCGTCGACGATCGGGGCGAAGAAGTCCACCGTCTGGATGAGGGCGACGTCGTCGGACAGCACAAAGACCCCCGCGTCGTCGAAGGTCTCGCGCCCCACGATGAGGCGCGGATCCGATTTGACGGGGACTCCTTTC
>DATMHK010000361.1:0-24869 GCA_035554995.1 Gemmatimonadaceae bacterium | reverse complement strand
CCGTTCGCATCGCGCTCGGTAGCGTCGCACCGACAGTGGTCCGAGCGCGGCGCACCGAGGAGGCGCTGGGTGCGGGCGCGTCAATCGATGAGGCAGTCCAGCTCCTTCGCGACGAGATCGTGCCAATCGACGACATCCGTTCGACCGCCGGATATCGCCGCCTCGTGAGCGGCAATCTGGTGCGCCGGTTCTTGACCGACACGCAATAGGCGCGTCGGTGAACGACTTCGCGCTGCGATCCCGACGCGTGATCACCGGCGACGCGTGCAGACCGGCGACCGTTCACGTCTCGACGGGCCGAATTACCGTCGTGGCCTCGTTCGACGATCACGCGTCACACGCTATCGACGTCGGCGATGCGGTCGTGATGGCGGGCGTCGTCGATACGCACGTGCACGTGAACGAACCGGGGCGCACCGAGTGGGAGGGATTCGCCACCGCCACCCGTGCCGCCGCGGCGGGCGGCGTCACCACGATCCTCGACATGCCGCTCAACTCCGTGCCCGCGACCACCTCGGTCGCCGCGCTTCGCGCGAAGCGCGAGGCCGCGGCCGAACACGCAACGGTGAACGTCGAGTTCATTGGCGGCGTGGTGCCGGGAAATGCGGCCGAGATCGAGGCGTTGTGTGACGCAGGCGTTCGCGCCTTCAAGTGCTTCCTCGTTCCGTCCGGCGTCGACGAATTCCAGAACGTCACGGAGGACGACCTGCGGCTCGCGCTTCCGATTCTCGCGCGACGCGGTGTCCCGTTGATGGTCCACGCCGAGCTGCCGTCGTTGCTTCACGAAGGTCCCACCGGTGGATCACGGTCGTACGCTGCTTATGTGGCCTCGAGGCCGCCGGAGGCAGAGATCGAAGCTGTGCGCCTGCTCGTCCGGCTGAGCGAGGAACACGGCACTCGGTTGCACGTCGTCCACGTGTCGTCGGCGCGCTCGGCAGTGATCATTCGCGAGGCCCGTTCCCGGCGCGTGCCGATCTCCGCCGAGACGTGCCCTCACTACCTGACCTTTGCGGCCGAGGAGATCCCGGACGGTGCCACACAGTACAAGTGCGCGCCGCCGATTCGCGGTCGCGATGAACGCGATGCGCTGTGGCGCGCGCTGGTTGCCGACGACATTCAACTCGTTGCGTCCGATCATTCGCCCTGTCCGCCCGCGATGAAGGATACGAATGGCGATTTCTTTCGCGCGTGGGGTGGCATCGCGTCGCTTCAGCTCTCGTTGGCTGCTGTCTGGACCGGGGCACGCGAGCGCGGTATTCCGCTTTCGCGCGTCGCGAGCTGGATGTGCGAGCGCACCGCGGCATTGGCCGGACTTACCGGCCGGAAAGGCACGATCGCAGCCGGTCTCGACGCCGATCTCGTCGTGTGGAATCCGGACGAACGCTTTCGCGTCGAACCGGCCGCCTTGCGCCACCGCCACGCCCTCACACCGTATGCAGGGCGCGACTTGTACGGCGTGGTCCAGGAGACCTACGTCGGTGGCCGGTGTGTCTTTGCGCGCGTATGATAAACGCCTCCCACGACTCCCACGTGTTCACACATCTCCCTGACCTCGCCGCGGAACGTCTTGGCGGCGCCGTGCTGGCCGCGAACGACGAGTTCTTTGCGCCCAAGGAAGCCATGCTCAAGCCCACGAAGCCCGAGTGGCGCGAGGGCGTGTACACAGAGCGTGGAAAATGGATGGACGGCTGGGAGACGCGCCGCCGCCGCGAACCAGGGTACGACTGGGCGATCGTTCGTCTCGGGCTGGCGGGGGTCGTCCGGGGCGTCGTGATCGACACCAGCTTTTTCACCGGGAACTATCCGGAGGAAGCGAGCATCGATGCGTGCGCGCTCGTGGGCACGCCCTCCACCGCGTTGCTGACCAGCGCGGACGTGGAGTGGTTTTCGCTGTTGGCCCCGTCCAAGCTCGCCGGCAACGCCGCGAATCCCATCGAGGTGATCTCGGAGCGACGCGTGACGCACCTTCGGCTCAACATCTTCCCCGATGGTGGCGTTGCCCGGCTGCGCGTGCACGGCGAAGCGATGCCCGATCCTGGCGTGTTCGCGGCAAACCGCGAAGTCGATCTCGCGGCGATCGAGAACGGCGGCCACGTGATTGCCTGCAGCGACATGCACTACGGCAATCCACAGAATCTCCTGATGCCCGGTCGGTCGACGCACATGGGAGACGGATGGGAGACAAAGCGCCGCCGCGGCCCCGGGCACGACTGGACGATCGTTCGCCTGGCCCGCCGCGGCCGGATCGAACGCATCGAGCTCGATACGGACCACTACAAGGGAAACGCTCCTGGCCGGGTCATGCTCGAGAGCGCGGACGTTTCCGATCAGGGCGCGTTCGAAGCCGGATCACTCGATTGGCGGCCGATCGTGACAGAACAGCCGGTCGAACCACATTCACGGCACCGATTCGACGACTTGAACGCCGATGCGGCGACGCACGTCCGACTCAACATCTATCCCGACGGCGGCGTCGCGCGTTTGCGCGTATTCGGCCGCGTCGCTTCGTGAGCATCTCGGTCGAAGAGCTCAATGTGATGCTCACCGATCGGGCAGCCGAACTGTTGCGCGCCTGCTGCGGCGCGTCGCGGTGGGTGACGGCGATGGTGAGTCGTCGGCCGTTCTTCTCTCGTGACGCCGTGCTGCGGGCCGCGGATGACGAGTGGAGCTCGCTGAACGAACGCGACTGGCTCGAGGCGTTCTCGCACCACCCGAAGATCGGCGAGACAACCGCCGCGGCCGGCGGCAGCGCGACGGCGCGCACGTGGTCCGCGTCGGAGCAGTCATCGGTCGTGTCGGCGTCCGATGAGACGCGCATTGGCCTGGCGCGCCTGAACCACGAGTACGAGGCGCGCTTTGGATTCATCTACATCGTTTACGCGACGGGTCGATCGGCCGGCGAGCTTCTGGAATTCGCGCGGCAGCGAATGCAAAACGATCGCGACACCGAGCTGCGGGTGGCGGCGGAAGAGCAACGAAAAATCACGCGGCTTCGGCTGGAGAAGCTGCTCGACCCGGCGGCGGCGGCATGAGCACACTGAGCACGCATGTCCTCGATACCGCGCTCGGCCGACCGGCGGCGGGCGTTCGCGTCACTCTCCTCAACTCGCACGGCGCGGCGATCGGTTCGGCCGTTACCGACGGGGAAGGCCGAGCACGTGATTTCACCGGTACGCTCCTGTCGGGCAGCTACCGGCTTCGGTTCGACGTCGCCGCCTATTTTCGCGAGTCCGATCGCGAATGCTTCTATGACGAGGTCGTGGTGAGCATACGCATCGATGGCACGGGCCACTATCACGTGCCGCTGCTTCTCAGTCCGTTCGGCTACACGACCTATCGCGGCAGCTGAGCGCCCTGGTCGATCCACCGGCCGAGCAGCGCGCGCTCGGCTTCGGTGATGTTGGTCTTGTTGGCGGGCGGCATCGTGCGTGTGAGAACGGCGCGCTCACGGATTCGCGCCGCGTGCGCCGCGATCTGCTCCGGCGTATCGAACGTCACGCCGCCCGGGGCGACGCCGAAGGTCAGATCGCTGGGTTGGGCAGAGTGACACGCGCCGCAGCGTCGGTCGATCACGTGCCGCGCGTCGTCGAACGTGACTCGTTTTGGGACGTCGGTCGGCTCCCTGCCGCCGCTGGTCGTCGGAATCCTCAGAATGGCCAGGATCGCGACGCATGTCGCGGCGATGACGACGACGAGCGTCGGACGCCAGCGCGGAAGGGAAAATCGGACGTTCAACACGTGACGCACGCCCGCGCCGCCGGCAACGAGCACGATCAACAGCAGCCAGCTCCATGGATGCGAGTAGATCGCGGGGAAGTGGCTACTCACCATGAGCACGACGACTGGAAACGTGAAGTAGTTGTTGTGGATCGAGACGCGTTTCGCGCGCGCCGATATCGACGGATCCCCCGCGCCACCCTCAGCGACGGAACGAATGAGATCGTGCTGCGAGGGGATGATGGTCAGGAAGACGTTCGCGGCCATGATGGTGCCGAGCATCGCCCCAACATGGAGGAACGCGGCGCGCCCGCTGAGCAATCGCGTGAGACCGATGGCGATCGCCGTCAGGGCGGCAAGCCAAAGAGTCGTCGCGACAGCAGCATTTGTGGGGGCCACCCAACGCTGCATCGCCTCGTAGACGGCGAGACCAGCGGCGATGGCTCCGATCCCAACGAGAATGGCGGCGCCGTGCGAAAGTGATGCGACGGTCGGGTCGGCGAGGATCGCCCGTCCGCCTGCGTAGTACACGATCACGAGCAGCGCCGCGCCGCTCAGCCATGTCGTGTAGGCTTGCCACTTGAACCAGTGCAGCGGCCGCGGAACGGGCTGGCCGTCGAGCAGCGTCTTCTCGACGAAGTAAAAGCCGCCGCTGTGCAGCAGCCAAATCTCGCCGAGCGCGGCGTGCGCGTCGCTCGAGGGTCGTCGAAGGTTTCGGTCGAGCCAGTTGAAGAGCAGCGAGTTGCCGATCCACATGATGCCGGCGATCACGTGAAGCCAGCGGACGACGAGATCGAAGAGCTCGAGCAGAGCGCCGCTCACTTCCGTCCTTTGAGGATCTTCACGAATGACCGGCCGCGGAACTCGTCGGCGGTGAGCCCGGTCATGGCGAGCGCTTCTTCCTCGGTCACCGCTCCGGAGTTGATTCCGCGGAGAAAGAAATTGAGCAGCCCTTGTCCGGTGGCCGCGTCGTCGAACACGTCGCCGACGAGCGTCGCTTGCGCGGCCTTGTTGACAAAGTTCGCGAGGCGCGCTCCCGCCGCGTCGATGCCTTCGAGGAAGAAGCTGTACAGCGCCGCATAGCGCGACACGAGCTGCGCCGGATGGAGATCCCATCCCTGATAGAACCCGCCGGCGAGCGAATGCCGCACGTCGTCGAAGTGCATGCGCCACGCGCTGTGCACGCCGGCGGCGTTCTCGGCGCGCTGTTCGCGGCTCAGCTCCTGTCCGGCGGCCGCGCGATGGATCGGCACGGGCATCACGGTCGTCGACCCGTCGGAGAGCCAGATGCCGGTTCCGGCGAGCGCGACCTGCATGACCTGCTTCGCGAACTCACACGCCGGATGCTGCATGCGCTGGTAGGCGGCCGTGATGTTGCACGACGCCGTGTAGTCGTATGTGCCGAAATGCGCGCCGGTGATTCGCCCGTCGCCGGCGTCCACCAGTCGAGGGAGGAGCGACCGTCCGTCAGAATCCAGGATGATTTGCGGTGTCTCGACCATCACCTCGAAGGTGAGCGCATGGTCACCGAGGCCGAGCGAGCGCTCGAGGTTTCGTAGAACCGCGACGAAGTAGTCGACTTGCTCGGCGACCGTGACTTTGGGGAGCGTGACGATCCATCCTGACGGCAGGCCCCCTGAGTCGGCGAGGCTAGTGAGGACGAGGTCGAGCGTGCGGACGCTCCGTTGTCGAAGCTCCTCGGTGAGCGGCTTGACGCGAAGGCCGATGAACGCCGGGAGGCTTCCGTCGCGGATTCCGCGCGACAGCTCCCGCGCGACGAGGCCGGCGTGATGGTCCTCCTCGGAATCCGGGCGATTGCCATATCCGTCCTCGAAATCCACGCGATAGTCCTCGACCGGCTCGCCACGAAGCTTGTCGGCGAGCCGCGTGTAGAGCCGCTCGAGCGCCGGGTGACCGGCGATGCCGAGCGCGTCACCGAGCGTCTTTGCATTTGGCGCGAACTCGTCGAGTGCCCGCAACGCGATGGCGCCGAGCTTTGGCGTGGTGTCGGCGGCGAAGAGCTGCGCGCCGCCGTAGACAGTGTGAACGGGCTGTCGTCCTTCGTGCTCGCCGGGATGCGAGCGGGTGAAGCGGAGGTTCGCTTCGCGCAGGGCTGCCTCGGCGTCGGCGAGGGCGGCATCGTCGAGGGCGCGGCGAACCGGACGCGGTGTCGAGCTCGTCATGCGTTGTACACGTGACCGCCCCGCGTGCGGTACGCCTCGAGTACCGCGACCGCTTCGTTGCGCATGACGTTGCGCACGATGGTGATGCCGCGCTCCTCGAGGTATCGGTACGACTGCGCGAACACCGGTCCTTCCTCGAAGTTCAACCGGGTTGCGTCGTCGCGCGCCGCGGCGCAGACCAGCCGGCGCACCCCGCTCCACAATGTGGCGCCAAGGCACATGGCGCATGGCTCGCACGAAGTGAAAAGCTCGTGCGGCGGAAGCCCCGGCGCCTTCAGGGTGAACGACCCGAGACGTTGCTGAGCCATCATGAACGCGACCATCTCGCCGTGGAGCGTACAGTTGCTCAGTCGCACGACGCTGTTCATCCCCACTGCGACGAGACGCCCCGTATCCTGCGTGTAGATCGCCGCGCCGAACGGGCCGCCGGTCTCGTGCTCGACGTTGGCGCGCGCGACGTCGATCGCCAGGCGCATCTTGTCTTCGTCGGAGCGGTAGGGGCGATTCCAGTCGACGAGATCGTCGATCCAGCGCGGGTACTCGATATGGACCGAAGGGTGGGACGGGTGCATGGGGGTAAAGGACTAACGGTCCGGGGGGGCAGCGGGAAGGGCGACTTCGTTACCGGCCCGCGACTGGAACTTTGTGGCGCGCTCGCCACTTTTGGACTGGCCACCAACACCGAGCGATTCATGTCTCAGGACCGCCGCGAGTTTCTCGAGCGCATCGCCTCCGGCGCGATGCTCGCCAGCTTCCCCGCTTCGATCGACGTGCTGAGCGCCTTGCGCGCCGGCGCGCCGGCGACGCCGGCCGAAGAATTCGATCTCACGTGGACCAACCGCGTCACGGGGGGGGGAAAATACCGGGCAGTGTTCGACGTCCCGGAGATCGACAGTGGCTACGGCGTTTGGCGGGCGTCGCTCTGGGTGAAGCAGTACATGGAAACCTTGAAGGCCGGACCGAAGGACTGCACGCCAGTGCTCGTGCTGCGGCATCATGGCATCGCGCTCGCCATGAAGCAGTCGTTCTGGGACAAATACGGCGTGGCGAAGGAAAACACTGTGACGCACCCGATCACGCAACAGGGCACGGACCGCAATCCAGCGCTGTTGTCGTCGTCGAGAAACGAGGTGCCGGCGGACTTCGACGAAGTCGCGCTCGACCGCTACATCGCGCGGGGCAACATCGCGCTCGCGTGCAACCTGGCGTTCGACGACATGATCGAACTGGTATCCAAGAAGGATGGGACGACCGGCGACGCATCTCGCAAGACGGCGCTCGAGGGATTGCTGCCGGGTGTGATCCTGCAGCCCTCGGGAGTGTTCGCCGCGATCCGCGCGCAGGACGTCGGCTGCAAGTACATCCGCGCGAGCTGAACCGCAGAAAAATCGCTACGGCTGAGCATATACTCGCGTTTAGAGGCGAAATCTGGCACGTCATCTGCCCCTTCCAGTCCATCCCGAGAGCCCTCGAAGCGCGAGGGACATCAAAGGACCTGTGACGGGAGGGGAGATGAGCAAATTAAAATTGAAAATGAAGGCGGGCGCCGCGGCGACCCTTGTGGCAGTGATGTCGTCCTCGGCTGTGGCGCAAAGCGTCGCGCGCTCGACGGCGGCCTGCGACACGGTCACGATGCTGCGCGATTCCACGAATGTTGATCAGATGCGTCTATCGCGGCTGAATCGGACATGTGGTCAAGCACGCTTGGCAAGTTCCTCAGTGCGCATTCCGATCACCAAGGGTGAAACGGCGATGCGCATCGACACCGTCGTGCGCGTCGATACGGTGACGCGAGTCGATACCGTAACTGGCGCCACGATTCACGACACGGTGGTCGTTCGCACCGTAGATACGGTTCAGATTCAAACCGCGGCCGGCACCGTCGAACCGCCGTTGGTCGTTCGCCGATACAGCAACGGGTTCTACTTCGGGATCGGCGGCGGGGCGACGATGCCGAGCGGCGGCATCCGTGACGCGTACAACGCCGGCTATAACGTGAGCGTGCCGATAGGCTGGGATTCGCAAACGGGTCCATTCGGCCTGCGTCTCGACCTCACGTACGATCAGCTTCACGCGCGTTCGACGTTCCGGTCGAGCGATGACCTTCCGACCGCGGTGGCACTGACATCGGTGAACCCGCAGATCTGGTCCGCGATGGCCGACGTCAAGCTCCGGCTGCCGTTCAACGGTCAGTTTGCCGGCGCGACCACGGGCCTCTACGTGCTCGGTGGTGCCGGCGCGCACTATCTGCGCAACTACGGTTCGACGTTCGGGGTGACCAACCCGAACACGAACATCAGCGACGAAGGAACGTCAGCGTCACTGGGCGACAACGGCTCACTGTGGCGCTTTGGCGCCAACGCGGGCGGTGGCCTCTCGCTCGGTTTCGGCAAGACGGAACTGTTCGTCGAGGGCCGCTATGTCCGGCTCTTTACGTCGCACGAACGTACGAACTACGTCCCGGTCGTCATCGGTTTGAGCTTCCGCTAAACCAATAGGCGATCAAGGAACGCCCGCCCGGCTCAGCGCCGGGCGGGCGTGTCCATTTTGAAACCGGCGGACGATGCACGGGCCTGTGCCGGGCTATAACTTGAATCCAGGCCATGTACGCGACGTGTCTGTTCTGCCAGAAGGATCTCGGTCGTAACGAGTCGTTCGAGACGTTTCCCGTTGGGCGACGCCTGGCGTTCGATGCCGCGAAGGGGCGACTCTGGGTCGTCTGCTCGCACTGCGAGCGCTGGAACCTGTCCCCGCTCGAAGAGCGCTGGGAGGCGATCGAACAGGCGGAGCGCTACTACCGCGATAGCAAGCGCCGCGTTGCGACCGACAACATCGGGCTCTCGAAGCTGCGCGACGGGACGACGCTCGTCAGGATCGGCGAGCCGATGCGGCCGGAGTTCGCCGCGTGGCGGTACGGGGACCAATTCGGCCGACGGCGCCGACGTCAACTGGCGATTGTCGGTGCCGGTTTGGGGGCACTCGGCGTACTCGTCGTAGGAGGCGTCACGGCCGGCGTCGGCATCGGCGGTTTTGGCTGGCTGATCTCTCGTGCCGGCATGGGCATCGTGCGCGGCAGTGGAGAGGCTGTCGTGGCGACCATCAAAACCCACGAGGGCGAGACCCTTCGCGTGCGGCGCCGGCACCTGCTCGAGACGACGATCGAACCCGGCGCGCACGATCCAATCGCGGTGAATCTTCGATACGCCGGCGGCCAGGCTTACTTCGAGGGTCAGCAGGCGATGCACATCGCGTCGCGAATAATTCCCGCGGCGAATCGGTTCGGCGGGTCGAAGGAAAACGTCGCGAGTGCGGTCGACCAGATCGAGCGCGAGGGGAGCGCGGAGGCGTTTCTCGAACGGCTGGCAAGCGTAGCGGCGGTTGCCACGCGGCCGAAATCCGGAACGGGGTTGACTCGCCGGCAGCGTCGTTACCAACGGTGGAACAACGATTGGAGCACCGGCGTTTTCGGGATGAGTACCGTGCACCGCCTTGCGCTCGAGATGGCGCTGCACGAGGAGGCCGAACGCGCCGCGATGGAGGGCGAGCTGCAGGCCCTGGAGACCGCGTGGCGAGAAGCCGAGGAGATCGCGGCGATCTCGGATTCTCTGCTTCTCCCCTCGACCGTCGATAAGGCATTCGAGGCCATCAAGCGCCGCACGTCGAAAGAGTGACGGCCGCCGCGTCGTCGCTGCATGTTATTGCCACCTACTTCCATTTTCCCCCTCCCAAGGGACAACGAATGCGCGTCTCAGGAATCGGATCGCTCCTGTTGCTCGTGACGGGACTGACCTCGGCGTCGGCTCAGTCGCGTGCGAAGCTCAATCGATACGGCAATCCCGAAAAGCTGACGCCGTCGCCCACGACGGCCGCGATCACCGAGCAGGATCTGCAGACGCGACTCTATCAGTTCGCGGACGATTCGATGCTCGGTCGCCAGGTCGGCCGGATCGGGAATTTCAAAGGAACGAACTACATCGCCGCGGAGCTCAAGCGCCTTGGTGTGGTTCCGGCGGGTGACAACGAGTCGTATTTCCAGAACCTGCCCTATCACTTTCATCAGTTCACGAATCACTCGCGGCTCACCGTCGACGGAAATCCGCTGGCGTGGGAGACGGACTGGATTGCCATTCCGGGCGCGCGCGCGCCGCGTCCGATCGTGAATGTTCCGGTGGTGTACGGCGGGGTTGAAGGCGACACGGCACATCAAATCGGTGCCTTGCGCGCCGCCGGCAATTTCGTGGTGCTCGCCGCGGCGCCGGCCGCCGGACGCGCCGGCGGTCGTGGGCGTGGAGCCGCTCCCGCCGCCGCGGGCCGTGGGGGACTCGCGCCTGCTCCGTCCCGTTTTGCCGACGCCGTTGCCGTCGCAACGGTCGATCTCGATGCGCTGAACGAGGGCGCGCGCGCCGTGCTCGCCGCGCCGGCGATTGCGACGTTGAGCACCGTCGGTGGGCGCGGCGGCGGTCGTGGGCGCGGCAACGCCGCCACACCGCCGCCGGACTCGGCCACCCTCCTCAGACAACAGATCGCGCAGCTGTCGCCGCAGGCGACGCTCCGACTCACCAAGGCCGCCGCGCAAAAATTCTTCGGCGGACGAAAATTCGAGACGCTGACACCGGGAACGGCCGGCGGCACAGTGACCGCTTCACTCGACTACGTGGAGCTAGCGAGTGATTGGGGACGCAACGTCGTCGGCATCATTCCCGGCAGCGATCCCAGATTGCGCCACGAATATGTCGCCATCGGCGCCCACAACGATCACATCGGCGTCACGGCGGCGACGGCGGTCGATCACGATTCACTCAAGGCGTTCAATGACGCGCGCATCGCAATGCTGATCACGAACAACATGATCGCGCTGACGCCCGAGCAGCTGGCGACGATCAAGGTGGACATGGATAGCATTCGTCGTGAGCATCCTCGCGCGCGCCGCGACTCGGTCAACAATGGCGCGGACGACGACGGCTCCGGCTCGATGGCGCTGCTCGAGATCGCCGAAGCCGTGAAAAACATGAAGGTGAAACCGAAGCGATCGGTGCTTTTCGTCTGGCACACGGGGGAAGAGGCCGGACTACAGGGCTCGCGGTATTTCACCGACAATCCCACCGTGCCGATGGACTCGATCGTGGCACAGATCAACATCGACATGATCGGCCGCGGGCGCGCTGAAGATCTGCCGGGTGGCGGTCCCGACTACCTCGGGGTGGTCGGATCGTTCTTCGACTCGAAGGACCTCGGCGAGGCGGTGACCGCGGCCAACAAAAAGCAGCAGAAGCCGCTGGAGCTCGACTACAAGTACGACACGACGCTCACCTGGTCGGGCTACAACAACATCTACGGCCGAAGCGACCATTACAACTACGCGCTGCACGGGGTGCCGATCGCCTTCTTTTTCACCGGTCTGCACGGAGACTACCACCAGCGCACCGACGAACCGGAGTTCATCGACTACCCGCACTACGCGCGCATCACGAACTACATCCGCGACCTCATGGTCGACGTCGCGAACGGACCGCGGCCGAAGATGAACGGAACGAAACCGGCGAAGCCGCCGAAGGTGGTGCCGTGAGATCGACCCGCTGGATCGCCGCGTTCGTGGCCGTGCTCGCGCCGGCCTCCGGTCGCGCGCAGACGGTCAAAGCGGAGGAGCTCGACAGCATCATTCGCAGGGCCGTCGCCGAGAAGCAGCTCATCGGCGTCTCGGTCGGCGTGATGCAGCACGGGAAGGTGATCCTCGCCAAGGGTTACGGCGTGCGCGACATCGCCTCCAAGACGCCGGTGACGCCGAGCACGATGTTCGCCATCGGCTCGGTAACGAAGCAGTTCACGTGTAGCGCGATGTTGATGCTCGCCGAGCAGCAAAAGCTGTCGCTCAAGGATCCGGTCGCGAAGTATTTCCCGAGTCTCACTCGCGCGAAGGACATCACGCTGATCGACCTGGGCGGTCACCTGTCGGGATACCGGGACTACTACCCGCTCGACTTCGTCGACCGAGAGATGCAAAAGCCGCAGTCGGCGGATGCAATCATCACCGAGTATGCAACCAGGCCGCTCGATTTCGAGCCGCGATCGCGCTACTCGTACAGCAATACCGGTTTTCTCATTCTCGGCCGCGTGATCGAGAAGGTCAGCGGACAATCGTTCGGGTCCGTGGTCGAGACGCGGATCTTTCGACCGCTCGGCCTGACTCGCACGGCGTACGAGCCCAAGCCGCAACCGGCGGGCGATATGGCGCGCGGCTACACGTCGTTCGCGCTCGCCGATCCATTTCCCGCCGAACCCGAGGCGTCGGGATGGGCCGGGCCGGCCGGCGCGATCTGGTCCACGCCGACCGATCTGCTGACCTGGGACATCTCACTGCTCGACCGCAAGCTTCTCTCGGACAGCTCGTACAAAGTGCTCACGACGCCACAGCGACTGACGGACGGGCGGTCGAGCGGGTACGGCTGTGGCGAGGGCGTGAACGATCGCGGGCTCGGTGTCGTGCTGTCGCACGGCGGCGCCGTGAGCGGATTTGTCGCGCAGAACACGGTGATTCCGTCCACGCGATCGGCCGTGGTCGTTCTCTCGAACAGCGACTTCTCACCGATCGGCGCGCTGAATCAGGAGCTGATCGCGAAGGTGATGCCGAAGAGTCCCGATGTGCCGACCGTCGCGGGCCGCTCGGCGCTCGAGGCGGCGAAGAAATTTCTCACGGAGCTCGAGCGGGGGCAGGTCGATCGCACGAGCCTCGGCGAGGACTTCAGCCTTTTTCTCACCCAAGCAAAGATCGACGCCGGCAAACGCGCGCTGAACGCAATGGGCCCGATCTCGAACGTCCGCATCGCAGGCGTGGGGGAGCGCGGCGGGATGGAAGTCGCGACAGTGCTGTTCGACGTCGGCAAGACGCAATCGCGCGGGCTGCTTTACCGGACCCCCGACGGCAAAGTCCAAGAATTCTTGTTTTCGCGGAACTAGCGCGCGCTACTGGCCTACGGCTCGAGCGCCGACCACGAAATATTCCGTCTCGCCGAAGCAGGAGGTCGGCACGCCTATGTGCTGTTTATAGTCGAGCACGACTTTCTGTCCATTGAGCTTGTTCAACACCTGGGCGAGCGAATCGGACCGCACGGTGAACGTGAAGATCTCCGGTGCGGCGCCGGGCATCGCGGTGAGCTGGATCTCGCCTTCCCACGTCTTACACACCCAGCCTTTCTTCGAGACCTTCTGGAGAAAACCGGCTCGCTCGCCGCTCGAGTAGGTGTAGTTCAACGTGATCGATGCCCAGAGCACGAAGATGAGAATCGGGATCAGGATCACCAGCGCGATGATGGTGACGAGCTTGTGGTTCTTGATGATTCCAGGGATGGCCATACGTGGTGTCAGGGAGGCGTGGCACGAGAAGCCTTCCAGGCGGCGAGCACCTCGGCCTCCCGTGTCATCGATAAGCCATTGATCTCACCATTCAGCGTCGCAGCCTGCTCCGCCGCGGAACGCGTCTTGTGCCAGTCGAGCGTATCCTTCGCCGTGACTGCCACCGGACGGAATGTCAGGCCCTTGGCGATTGCTTTTGACGCGTCTCGCCGCTGGTAGCCGGCAGTGCGGCCATATGGCGGTTGCCAAACCGTCATATCGCGCCACGGGCGGACTTTCTGTTGTTGCAGGAACTCCCATGGCACCCAGGTAAACTGCGCGCCCGCGGTGGTGACCGCCTTCACGCCGTACAACATCTCGGCGATCGTCATCGGTTTGGCAGGACCGATCGCGTTGAAGGTCCCGAGCTCGTGCATCTCGGCCATGCGGATCGTCCACTCGGCGAGATCGCGCGAGTCGATGAATTGACAGGGATCGTCGGGCTTATCCGGCGCAAGCACTTCGCCGCCCTTGTCGATGCGGGCCGGCCAGTAAGTAAACCGGTCGGTCCGATCCAGCGGACCGACAATCAGGCACGGGCGGATGACCGTGTTGATCCCCGGATACTGCATCTGGACTTCTTGCTCGGCGCGCGCCTTGAAGGCGCCATAGTTCGCCGGGTTCGCGGACGCCGCGAGCTGCGTCGGATTGCGCTGGTCGGGCTGATAGGGATCGAGGCCGGCCGGCATGGGCACGGTCGGGCTGTTCTCGTTGATGCCGATCTCGCTCTGGTCGCGATACACCGACGTCGTCGAGATGAAGATGTAGTGTTTGACGTTGCCCTTGAGGTATTGCGCCGCGTTTTTCACCCAAAACGGCAGCGTTGTTGGATTGTCGATGACGACGTCGAATTGTCTGCCTTTGAGCGCGCTCGTGTCGCTGTTGAGATCACCGATCAGCTCTTCGGCGACTTTCCCCTTGAACATCCCGGGCCGAGTCTTTCCGCGATTGAACAGCGTGACGCGATGGCCACGAGCGATCGCGTACTCCACTTGCTCGGGTCCGGTGAAGCCGGTGCCGCCCAGAATCAGAATGTTGAGCGGCGCCGCCGCGCGCTCGGCCGGCGGTGCCGGCTCTTCGGCGAGCGAGGGGTTCGGCTCGGCCGTGGCGCGCGCGAGAGGCGCGAGGCCCATTGCGCCGCCGATGGCCGCGGTGGACTTGAGGAAATCTCGACGAGTCGTCATGGCCGCCTCCTAGCGAGAAGCGCGAACGGACATTCAAAAAGATGCCGCGTTCGAGAGACGCGTGATAGAGGCCGCCTGCCCGCCGAGTAAGATTGCGACCCATCATTAAAAGCGGTTTAGGTCCTGGCCGGAAACGACGTGTCCGCCGAAGTGTGCTCGCACTTCGCGCAGGATTCCCTCGTCGGTGTCGCCCCAGTAGAGCTGATGATAGAGCACGAGCAGCTTGGCGCCGGCGCGCGTGGCGATGTCTCCCAGCTCTTCGCCGGAAGTGTGGTAGGCGCGGTGGTACCGTTGCCAGTCGGCTGTCCGCGTCTTCAGCCGGCTCGCAGAGTACACCTCGTGCACGAGCACGTCGCATCCATGACAGGCGCGAACCACGGCATCGGATGGCCCAGTGTCGCCGGAGACAACAATCGAGCGATCGCGACTCTCGAACCGAAAGCCGAAGGCTTGCTCCCACTTTCCGTGCGACACGGCAAACGCCGTGACGGTGACGTTGCTGTCGCGATAGACCACGCCGGGCGAGATGTCATGGGCTGTCGCCGCGTACCCGGTCTTGTTCGACGGTTCACCGCCTCGTAGCCGGATCGCGATGTCCTGGGAGTACGCTGATTCGAGCAGGCCCGCCATGCGACGCGTTCCGCGAGGTCCGTAGATCTCGAGCGGAACAGTGCGGCCCAGCACCCACGGGCTGAGGATCAGGTCCGGAAGACCGACCGTGTGATCCGAGTGCAGATGCGTGAGAAAGACCCGGCGAAGCTTGCTTGCGTCGAGCGCCGGAATAGAGTCGCGCCGGTTGGCCAGCGCGGCGCGACGGACGACTCCGGGGCCGGCATCGACGAGGTAGGCGTCGTTGCCGACGACGATCGCCACGGCCGGCCCTGACCGATCGGGATCCGCGTTCGGCGTCCCCGTGCCGAGGAGCACGACCTGCATGCGCGGTGCGGGTTCGATTTCGAGTCGTGGCGCGGAGCCGCCGGTGACGAGCAGTGACGCGAACAGCGCGATGAATCTCGCAGGCATGGCGGGCGTCGGGGGCGAGGGTGATTGATGGAGACCGCAATGGATAGCGCGTGTTGTGTCGCTGAGCCAGATTATCGCGCCTTCGACATGGAGATCAGTTGACTGCCGAGCGCAAGATCTGGGGTGTGATTGCCGCGTCGTCCGCCGGGACAGTGATCGAGTGGTACGACTTCTACATCTTCGGCAGCTTGGCGGCCGTGCTCTCGGCAGTGTTCTATCCGGCGAGCAACCCGACCGTTTCGCTGCTCAAATGGCTGGCCACGTTCGCGGCTGGTTTCGCCGTCCGCCCCTTCGGCGCGCTGGTCTTTGGACGCATTGGTGATCTCGTCGGGCGAAAGTACGCGTTCATGATGACACTGCTCATCATGGGCGGATCTACAGCGGCGATCGGCCTGCTCCCGGGCTACGGGACGCTCGGCATCTTCGCCCCAATCCTGCTCGTGACGCTGCGGCTGCTCCAGGGATTGGCACTCGGCGGCGAATACGGCGGCGCCGCGATTTATGTCGCGGAGCACGCACCGGACAATCGACGCGGCTTCTACACGTCGTTCATTCAGATCACGGCCACGTTCGGCCTGTTCGTCTCCCTGCTCGTGATCCTGGGAACGAAGCACGCGATGAGCGACGCCGAGTTCAAGGCGTGGGGCTGGCGGATTCCCTTCCTGCTTTCGGCGGTCCTGGTGGTGGTGTCCTACTACATTCGCGCGCGGATGGCGGAGTCGCCGCTCTTCGCCAAACTCAAGGCGGAGGGGAAGACGTCGACCGCGCCAATCGCCGACAGCTACGGCACCGCCGAGCGATGGAAGGTGTTTTTCACCGTGTTGCTCGGTGCGACTGCGGGGCAGGCGGTGGTTTGGTACACCGGCCAGTTCTACGCGCTCATCTTCCTACAGACGACCCTCAAGGTCCCGCTCGACACGGCGTACAAGATCGTCGCGTTGGCGCTGCTGCTGGGAACGCCCTTCTTCGTAGTTTTTGGGGCGCTCTCGGACCGTATTGGCCGGAAGGGGATCATCATGGCGGGCTGCCTGATCGCGGGCCTGACGTACATCCCCATTTACCACGCCATGGCGAACTACGCAGATCCGATCAACATTTCGGCGCTCGTCGGCCTCGTCTTTCTGCAGGTGCTGTATGTGACGATGGTCTATGGACCGATCGCCGCGTTCCTGGTGGAGAGTTTCCCGGCGCGAATCCGGTACACGTCGCTCTCGCTGCCGTACCACTTCGGCAACGGCTGGTTCGGCGGATTCACGCCGGTTATCGCGACCTCTATAGTGGCGGCGACCGGGAACAAGTACGCCGGTCTGTGGTTCCCGATCGGCGTATCGCTGATGACGTTCGTCGTCGGAAGCTTCCTACTCCGCGAAACGAAGAATCAGGAGATCTGGCTCGAGGTCGAGGACCCGGCGGTTATACAATAGCGCGGTTGGGCGCAGCAACGGTCTTGTTGCCGACGACGAGGCTCCCGGCCGGCCCCGCGACGCCCCGCTCAACGCGGGTCAAGCTTCGGAACGCGCGAAACGCAACCACGGCGAACACTAGGAGCATCGCGCCGGCGAATAACATGCGGCCAATGGTCCACCCCGCTCCTACGTGGTAGCGGCTGAGCTGCTCGGGGGCGATCTGTCCGCGAGCTTGCAGGATGTCCAGACTGAAAATGGCAGCGCCACAGAGATAGGCCACTCCGGCGATGAGCGAGTACGCGAATCCCACGGCGAGGGCGATGTGATCAGCGGCAGCCCAGGCGAATACCACGAAAAGCAGCACGGCGAGTAGCTCCGTTCCGCTCGCGGCGGTGGCCAGGCCCTCAAAGGTGAGGCGCCACCGCATTTCGTGGATTTGGACCGGCCACGTCGTGGCGAGCACGTCGAAAATCGATCCCAAGGCCATGTAGGCCGTGACGATGTACGCCGGGACTCGAACCTGTTTTACGAGGTCTTTGGCAATCAGAGACACGGATACCTATCTCGTTGGAATTTGTTGAACGCGCTGATAAGCCTGCGGCTCGAACCAGCGAACCGGGAGGCACGGCGTCGGCGCCGGATAAGAAACGCGGGAGTCGCTCTTAGAGTGACTCCCGCGAAACCTATGAAGTAACTACTTCTCGACGCTGCGCTGACAGCTTTCCGATCGCGGTGACTACTACTTCCGGCGACGGCGGCGGGCCAGCGGAACCAGGCCTACGATGCCGGTGGCCATCAGGGCGACCGTCGAGGGCTCAGGCGTGACGTCGACATGACCCTTTACCTGCGTCACGTTCGGGTTCTGGCTCGTCAACGTCGGTCCAGGGATCTGGATGTTGCCCGAGTTATCGATGGTGAGGCTGTACGTCACCCCTCCGATCACGAGCGAGCTAGTTGTCGGCGTCCAGACCAAGCTGCTGAAGTCCGGATTAAAGGCAACCTGCCCGCTCACCGTACCGGTAAAGCTGCCGGTGCCACCGGTCGGAGCGGACTGCGTGATCGTCAGCGTGAACGTCGTGCCGCCGGGGATCGTCGCCATCGGGCAGGTCGCTGGGGCGTTGTTGCACTGCACCTGGAAGCTTCCGAGGTCGATCTGGCTGCCGCTGAGGTAGGCGTTCGGACCAACGTTACCGACGAACGACAGTGTGAACGTGCCTTCGGTACAGGAAGTACCAGCGCAACCCGTGCCCGTGAACGCGCCCGCCGTCGTGTACGAAACTGTCTGCGATAGCACCGGGGCGGCCCCGATTGCCATCGCGGCGGCACTGAACAGTGCTGCCCGTTTGAGTATCTGCATCCTCACTCCTCCGCTGGTGGTAAGTCTGTTGGCGCTGGCGTCGAGAAGATCAGCGCTTGCTGCCAGCGTCCCCTAGCATTTGGCGTACCAACAACGTGACATGCGACACAAGATTGTAACCCATTGGATTCCAACGCTATAGAAACAACCTCGACAGCCCTCACCAGCCACGCCGGTGCAAAAAATGTTGCTCGTTTCGTCGTTCTGTGGAGGTAGCGCAACACCAACAGTCTCAACCGCCTGAGCGTATTCTGAGCGCCGTACCTGAGCCCGGTTGCCAACTCGTACTTGCCAGGCCCCGCACCCGCTGCAAGATATTACTGGCCTCGATGGGAAACGCCGAGCCGGCGTTCTCGGCGCCTAACCCGCAATGACAGGAGCAATCTGAATGCGTCGCCTTTCGACACCGTTTGCCGTTCTCGCCATGGTCCTGAGCTGGGTGGCGTCGGCCCCGGCGCAGTCAGGGCATCCCGACTTTACGGGGACTTGGATCCTCGAGCCGGCAAAAAGCCAGGCGCCGATGATTCCGCAATCGTCGCAACTGGTTGTCTCTCAATCTGAGAAAGTCCTGACGATCGATCGAACGGCCAAATTCTCGGGCGGGACGCAAAACGGAAAGCTGGTCTACAGTATCGACGGCTCGATCTCGACAAATACCGCGAATCCGCCGGGCGCCGCGCCGATCGAATTCAAGTCCAAGACCTCGTGGGACGGGCCGACCCTGGTAATCACCACCACCGCCGATTTCAACGGCGGCTACACCCAGGTCGAACGGTGGACGATAAGCGACGGCGGAAAGCAGCTGACCGTGGACGGAGATGTCGCCATCTCGGGTCAGAAGGCCACCGCGAAGATGGTGTACTCTAAGAAATCGTGATCGCCCGAACGGCCGTCACGACCGCCGCGGCGCTCGGGCTCATCGCATCGAGCCTTTCCGCCCAGCGGCCACTGAAGGTGTACATCTCGGCGGACATGGAAGGCATCACCGGCGTGGCCTCGGCGGACCAGCTGGGGCCTACGGCCTTCGAGTACGGACGCGCGCGCGAGTGGATGACCGCGGAAGTCCTCGCCGCGATTCAGGGCGCCCGCGAGGCCGGCGCGACGGAATTCGTCGTGAGCGACTCGCACGGGAACGGGCAGTCGCTTCTCATCGACAAGTTTCCTTCTGACGTGCCGATCCACATCGTGCGGTCGTTCCCACGGCCGCTCGGCATGATGGAAGGGATCGACTCGAGCTTCGCCGCCGTGATCTTCATCGGATATCACGCGTCGACGTCCAGCACGACCGGCGTACGCGCGCATACCATGTCGAGCGCGCTGCTGACGCGGATCGCGCTCAACGGTGTCTCGATGTCCGAGGCGGGCGTCAACGCGGCGATTGCGGCGCAGTTCGGAGTCCCGGTGGTCATGATCACCGGCGACGACGCGATCGTCGACGAAACGAAGCAGCGACTGGGCGTGATCGAGGGCGTCGCCGTCAAGCACGCCATCGGCTTTCACTCGGCGTCCACGCTCACCCCTGAGGTGGCACAGTCGCAGATTCGCCAGCACGCCAAGACCGCAATCGAGCGTCGCGCTCAAATGAAGCCGTACGCGATGCCCCGGCCGGTGGTGGTGGAGGTGTCATTCAAGAACTACCGTCCCGTGGAACTGCTCGGATACCTACCTAACGTGCAGCGGATCGATTCGCATACCGTCCGCTTCAGCGCCCGGGACATGATCGAGGCGTCGAAATTCCTCGAGTTCGTCACCAGCTACGATCCGACTCTGACCCCGTAGCCCATCCAGGCAAAAGAACGAGGGCACGGAGGCTTGCCTCCGTGCCCTCATGACCTCTAAAGCGTCCCGACGCGTCAGGAATAGAGGCCAAGACGGCTGGTCAACCGCAGTGCGTCGATGTCTGACCGGAGCTCCTTCGCCAGGTTGACCAACTCGAATGTCACGCCCCGAATCGCGCAGGCCTTGGCGCCGTGAATCAGGGCGCTCAATATGCCAAGGTCCAACCGTCTCCAGGCGTTGCAATCCACCACGACTTGTCGATGGCCACGGTCAAGCGCCGCCAGAATTGCCGATCGAAGAAAGCGGCGATAACCATCGTCGAAGTCTCCGACCAGCTGAATCTGGCAGGGCTCCAACTCCGCACGAAGCGCTACGGCCATCGGACCTCCGAAACATGTGATGCAACAAGAAGCACTCGACTGACAACGTCGGCACTCGACACCAGAACCTCGCCGGCGGGCAATCGCACCTGCTATGCCAAGCCGATCCGTACTCACTCCAAAATCAGACCGTTGTGTTTCAATGAGTTATGACGCCGGCATTCGCCATCCATCCAATTCTCGGTTTTCGGCGTTGGCGAGATGCAACACCTGTTGCTGCGATACGCGCGATCGGCGCGTATACAAGCAAACCCGAACCCACGCACTCCTCGCGATGCGATCTACGCGACTCGCCTTCCTCTGGATTGCTCTGACATCCGTGGCTTGCGCGGGACGGCCGGGTGTTAAGCCATCCCCGACGCAAACCGCTGCCGCTGCCGACTCCCTCATTCGGCAGGTCGAGATTCGGCGAACGACCTATGGCGTCCCGCATATCCGAGCTGAGAACCTGGCGGCACTCGGCTTTGGCGAGGCGTACGTCCAGTCCGAGGACTACGGTGCCCGAGTAGCGTTGAGCCTCCTGCGAGCGCGTGGTGAGATGGGCCGATGGTTTGGACGCGACAGCATCGCTGGCGACTTTGCCGGTCGGGTCGAACACGCGCGGGCGATCGAGGTGTACGCGCGGGTGGACGAGGGGACGCGGCGGATCTACGAGGGCTTCGCGGCAGGGGTGAATCGATACATCGCGCTTCACCCAGAGGAGTTTCCCGCGGGGTTCGCGCCGCGGTTCACGGGATCGGACGTCCTGGCGAAGGATGTCGAGATCGCATCCCCGGGGCAGGCGAATCGACTGCTCGCCCGCGTCGATTCAGCCCGGCGGTCCAATCCCGACGATGGATCAAATGCGTGGGCGTTCGCGCCGAGTCGCAGCTTGTCCGGCAAGGCGATCCTGCTTCGGAATCCGCACCTGACGTGGACTGCCGGCTACTACGAGGCCCACCTCAGCGTGCCCGGTGTCTTGGACTTCTACGGCGATCTCCGCATCGGCGGACCGTTCGCCGTGATCGGGGGATTCAACCGCGATCTCGGCTGGGCGACGACGAACAACGATCCAATTCTGTCGCAGATCTACGCCCTCGAAGCCGACAGCACTCGCCCCGATAGGTATTTGCTCGACGGCGAATGGAAGGAGATCCAAAAGCAAAGCGTCTCCGCCGAGTATAAGGATGGCGCGGGCTACTCGACGGAGACTCGCGAGTTTCTTCGGACCTCGCTTGGTCCGGTGGTGGGCCGAAGGGGCAACACGCTCTACGTCGTTCACGCGGCCAACGACGGTGAGTTCCGGGGCGGAGAACAGTTCCTCCGCATGATGCGCGCACGGTCGCTCGATGAGTGGAAGGACGCCATGCGCATGCGCGCGCGGGTCAACTCGAGCTTCACCTACGCGGACCGCGCGGGCAACATCTACTACCTATGGAACGCCTCGCTGCCTGTGCTACCGCATCCCAACGGTGGCGACAGCGTCGCGATCCCCGTCCGACGTACGAGCGAGGCATGGAGCGCGTACGTTCCGTTCGACTCGCTGCCGCAGATGCTGAACCCGGCGGGCGGCTACATCCACAACGAGAACGACGCGCCGTACTTCACGAACATGCGCGCGCCGCTCGACTTCACGAAGGTTCCGGCCTACTTCCCACCGCCGCGCCTCGGCCTTCGCAGCCAGCTTGCCATTGACCTGATCGACAACGATCGGAAGATGAGCCTGGAGGACGTCGTGAAGCTCAAGCACTCGTATCGCATGCTGCTGGCGGATCGCGTTCGCGACGACCTCGTCGCGGCGGTACGCGCGACGAGTCCTCAAGGCGATGTGGCGCGCGCGATCGATCTCATCGCCGCATGGGACAAGACGGTGAGTCCGGAGAGCCGCGGCGGGACGCTATTCGAGACCTGGTGGCGCAGATACCTCGGCCGCGGACCCGGGGCGCCGGACAGCGCGTATGCGCAGCCTTGGAGCGCTGCCGCGCCGACGTCGACGCCCCGCGGGCTGCGATCGCCGCCCCGCGCCGTCGAGGCTTTCTCGTGGGCGGTGTCGGACATGACTCGACGTTATGGCGGCTTCGACGTCGCCTGGGGCGACGTGCACCGTGTCCGGCGCGGCAGCGTCGATGTACCCGTCGGTGGCTGCGGCAGTGATCTCGGCTGTTTCCGTGTGCTCACCTACCGGGATGATCCCGACGGCAAGCGCGTCGCGACGGGCTCCGACGGGTGGATTCTCGCGGTGGAATTCGGCGACCAACCCCGCGCGTATTCCGTTTTGGCGTACGGTGAAAGCCCGCGCCCGGACTCGCCGTTCTTCAGCGACCAGGCAGCGATGTTCGCCCGGGGTGAGTTCAAACGGGTGGCTTGGGCCGAGGCAGACATCGCCGCGCAAACGATTCGTCGCTACCATCCCGGCGAAGCGCGCTGATCGGCGACGGGCAGAGTCCCTACCGCCAGTAGGGACTCGGCTACTTGCAGGCCGCGCTCCCGGCGCCATGATATACGCACATCCATCCGTGGCAATGGAGGCTGCATGTCGTCGCCCGACACCCGTCCGACCGCTCCCCAATCGACGCCCCTGACCCCCGCGTCATTCCTCGGGGATGAGAACGCGCTCAAGCGGGCATTCGATCTCGAATTCAACGCGGCGATCGCCGAAGCGCGAAGCAAGCTCGGTGACGCGACGTCGCTGGCCCCGCGCGTCGTCGAAACGGCGTTCGTGAACGTATGGCAGCAGCGCGCCTCGCTGACCGCGCAAGAACAGTTCAAGAGCGTGCTGATGACGGAGATTCATCACGGTGCGGCGCGGGCCCTGAGCCGCCGTCATGCGGCGGGGCGCTTTGGGGGCGCTGCATCAGGATCCGTGGCGCGCGATGAGCAAACGATGACCGGTACGCATGCGGCAACGCCCGACGCCGATCCCGAAGCCGCATGGTCGCGCATCACGCGCACGATCCACGGCGAGGGACACACGGCCGAAGCGCATCGAGCGGCGGCGAGCGCGACCCGCCATGAGGCCGCCGCGCACATGAAGGATGTCGCCAAGCGGCCGTCGTGGGTCGTTCCGGTCCTCATCGGCGTTGTGGCGCTGGTCCTCGCGCTCTGGGGCGTTCGCGCCTTGAGCAATGCCGGAGAGGAGGACGCCATTTCATCGGCGGTCGCTGCGCCGGGCATCCAGCCGATCGCTTCCAGCTCGGGGCAAATCTCTCGACCCGTGAAGCTGGGCGACGGATCGCAGATGCAGATCGGGCCGGACACGAAGATCTATATCCCGGACCAGTTTCCGACGAAGATGCGCGCAATCCGCGTGGACGGGACGGCGTCATTCGAGGTCGCGCCGGGCGGAACGCTGCCATTCCACGTCGTCGCGAATCACACACACTTCATCGCGACCGGAACGAAGTTCGCCGTGTCGGCCTATCCGGGCGACAGCAACGCGAAGGTGTTCGTGCAGGAAGGCTCGGTCACCGTGAAGCTCGGCAAGCAGATCACGACCGTGGCGGCGAACCAAGCGATGGTTGCCGACGCGAAGGGGATCAACGCGCTGCCGGAGGACCAGAAGACGGAGGCCTTCGGGTGGTTGAGTGGTCAGGCGACCGCGCATGGCAATTTGCGCCATGTGATGGAAGCGCTGACGCGCTGGTTCAACTACGACGTCAAGGTCATCGATCGGCCGCTGTTCGATCGCGAGGCGTCCTTCTCGGTGCCGCTCGACTCGAGCCGCCTGGCGATCAGCCAGGTCGAGAAAAGCGCGAACGTGAAGTTCGCGTACGAAGGCGAGACGAAGGTGTTCCGCGACGCCGGCGCCAAGGCGCCCGCGAAGGGCGCGCCGGCGAAGGGCGCGCCGGCGAAGGGCGCGCCGGCGAAGAAGAAGTAGCAGCCGTCGTGCGAAGCGAAACGAAGGACCTATTGTCCCTTTCTGGTAACTAGGTCGGGACAGTAGGTCCTTCGCTCGCGTTGCTCGCTCAGGATGACAGGTCGAGACTCAGGATGACTCGCTTCAGGATGACACGTCGAGGCTCAGGATGACGAGGCCTGCCTGATCGCATCCCTGACGGCGCTATAGAGCGACTCGGCATGAAACGGCTTCTTGATGAACGGCACGTCGGCCCGTCCGATGATCGACCGTTCCAGCTCGCTGACGTCGCCCGACACGATCGCGACGGGAATGTTGGGATAGAGCTCGCGGATCTGATACGACAGGTCGATGCCGCTCATGCCCGGCATCGTGACATCCGACAGGACCATATCGATTGCATCGCCATGCACGGCGAGGTGCGACAGCGCTTCTAACCCGCTCGACGCCTGCTCGACGACGAAGCCGCCGGCCTCGAGCATCCGGGCAATCGTCAGCCGCGTCGTATCATGATCGTCGACGACCAGAACCGTCTTGCCGGCCCCGGCCTGCGTGGTTTCAGACATACTGTAGAATGACACGGGGCAGGTCGAATGCAAGTCGAGGAGAAGACGAA
>DATMHK010000360.1:0-15469 GCA_035554995.1 Gemmatimonadaceae bacterium | reverse complement strand
CGACGCTGCTCGACCTCGACGCCGACGCGCTCGCCCACGCCGGCATCTCCCCCGACTCGGCGTTTCGTCTGACGCAGATTCTCTCGAGTCTGCACGTGCCGGTCACCGCAGGCGGCGCGCCGAGTGACCGCACGACGATGGGTGGGTCGGTACTCGGCCGATTCGACTACTCCGTTCCGTCGAACCCCGGCGCCACACCGCCGCCGCAGTGGAACGTCGTCGCCGGGGCGAACTACACGGAGACGCGCGGCGGCGGTCTCTCACCGACGGTCTTGCCCGCGACCACCGGCAAGTCGAGCCGTGGCGGCGGCCTCGTACAGGGTCTCTACTCGCGCTACTTCGGCGTCCGCGGCGACTACGTGAACGAAACGTCGGTCGGAGCGTCGTTCGACGAGACGAAAGGGTCGCCGTACCTCACGCTGCCCGGCGGCAACGTACTCATTGCTTCGTCGCTGAGCTCCACCGAAGCGACGATTGGATCGCTCGGCTTCGGCGGGAACGGGACCTTGGCGCGCGACTCGCGCAACGTCGCGCTCGAGGGGAACAACCAGACGACGTTCCTGCTCAACGCGCACTCGACGCTGCCGGCGACTGTCTATTTGCAATCGCGGTACGAACACTACGATCAGTCCGTCGCGGCAAACCGCTACGGCTCGTATAGCTTCGCGTCGCTGTCGGATCTGGCCAACAACGTTCCATCGAGCTTCTCACGGACGCTGCATACGCCCGATCGCGCCGGTGGAGAGTGGATGGGAGCAGCGGCGCTGGGATTCAACTACAACACGCGCACGGTCGTCGTGACGGGCGGCGCGCGCGTCGACGCGAATGCGTTCACGGGTCTGCCGGCGAACAATCCGAAGCTCGAGCAGGCGTTCGGCATGCGAAATGACCGCTCGCCAAACTCCTTTGCGGTGAGTCCGCGCATCGGCGCCAGTTGGTACTACAAGTCGGGCAACGGAATCAGCCTCAACAACACCGGCTACTCGACGCTCATCCGCGGCGGACAGTCGCTCCGCGCCGGCATCGGCGAGTTCCGAAACTTCCTGCGCTCCGATCTCCTCGCCGACGCCATCGGCGCGACGGGGTTGCCCGGAAGTGCGCAGCGACTGTCCTGTGTCGGGCCGGCGTCGCCGATTCCGAATTGGCAGGCGTACGAGAACGACCCGTCCACGATTCCCAGCACGTGCCTCGGCGGCGCCAGCGTTTTTGCGGACACGGCGCCCAATGTCACGTTGATCGATCCCAGCTACTCCCCGATGCGTTCGTGGCGCGCCACCGCCGGCTGGACGAACTCGATTTTCGGCAACTACCTCGCGATCGACGCCACCTATTCGCTGAATCGAAGCCAGGCGGGGGTGGTCGATCTGAACTTCAACGGAGCGCAAAAGTTCACGCTCGCCGACGAAGGCAGTCGGCCCGTCTACATCTCCGCGTCGAGCATCGTTACGTCCACCGGGAGCTCGTCGCCGGTGGAATCGCGGCGAGTGACGAGTTTTGGCCGAGTGTCCGACCGAGTGTCGGACCTGCGCGGCGACACGCGGCAGATCACGGCGTACGTCGTTCCCAATATTCCTTTCCGTATCGGCTTCTTCACGCTCGGCTACACGTACGCCGATGCGCGAAGCGAAGCGCGCGGCTTCGATCAGAGTACAGCGCTCGATCCGCGCATCGCGGAGTGGGCGACGAACGGCTTCACGCCCCGGCATCAATTTCTCGTGCAGGCGGCGCGCTCGTTCTTCAGCGGGAAGATCGCGCTCACCACGTTCACCCGGATCTCGTCCGGCCTTCGCTACACGCCGACGGTCGGCGGCGACGTCAACGGTGACGGCTGGTTCGGCGACCGCGCATTCGTGTTCGATCCGGCGCGGGTGACGGACGCCGCGCTTTCGCAGGGTCTGAGGGACTTGATGACGAACGGCTCGTCGTCCGTGCGAAACTGCCTCACATCGCAGACCAACACGCTTGCCGGCCGGAATAGCTGCGTCGGACCGTGGTTCGCGTCGATGAACGCGAGTCTGTACATGGGCAACGTGCCGCGGACGAACAACCGAATGAGCCTGTCGCTCAATCTGTCGAACCCGCTTGGCGGGATCGATCAACTGTTGCACGGGGACGACCATCTGCGCGGCTGGGGCGCGACGCCGTTCATGGACGGGACGCTCTATCAGGTACGCGGTTTCGACGCCACGGCGCGACGCTACATCTATCAGGTGAATCCGAGATTCGGGAACACGAGCCCGTCGGCGAGCACGCTGCGCTCGCCGTTCCGCATGACGCTCGACGTGCGGATGAATCTCGGCCACGACGCACAGGAGCAGGACGTCATCCTCAAGATGCGCGTCAAGCCGGCGCTCAAGGGAACGCGGGCGAGCGCGGACACGCTCAAGAACCGCTACATGAACAGCACGTCGTCGAACGCGTTCATGGACATCTACAAGCTGATGCTGCGCTACGCCGACTCGCTCGCGCTCAGCCGCGATCAATCGGAAAAGGTGCAGGCGCGACAGAAACTGCTCATCGCGCGAGCGGACAGTGTGTTCGGCGGACTGGCCGGATACCTCGCGAAGCTGCCCGAGAGCTACAGCGCGAAGGACGCCGCCAAGCACGTGACCGACGCGGCGACGGCGATGTGGGACATCATCTACGCCGAAGGTCCGTGGATCAAGGAGCTGCTCACGCCTGGTCAGCTCCGCCTGCTGCCGGGCGGTTTACGGGAGATGGTGACGACGCCCGGCTTCAAAGGACGGTTCTTCTACAGCCTTGGCCCCTAAGGCAGTCGCGGATCGATGAAACCGTTCAGTCGCGATGCGGCCGGCGGATCCAGGTTGGACAGCACGGCGATGACGTATCCAGACTGCGGGTAGATCCGAAGCTCCCCGTTCATGCCGGGTGCGCCGCCGCCGTGTCCCACGGCGCCGACGCCGTTCTTCCGCCCGTCCTCGAACCCATACGCGTACATCTGCCCGTTGCCGACGTCGACTTTGCCGGTAAACAGCATGTCGGTGTACTGCGCGTTGAGAAGCTTATGGCTCATCAGCGCCTCGGCGAATCTCAACAGATCGCCGACGGTCGAGTAGCCGCCTCCGGCGGCGGTCCCGCGATATGGCAGCGTGGTCGTGTTCGGCGTCCACGCGCCGTTGCGTCGCATGTAGCCGTTCGAGCGCTCGGACACCGCTTTGTCCTCGGGCTCGGAGCCGCTATGCGTCATGCCCGCCGGCTTGAACACGTGCTCGGCGACATAGTCGTAGTAGCTCTGGCCGGTGACGCGCTCGATTACGACGCCGAGCAATAACATTCCGTAATTGCTGTATTCCCACTTGCTCCCGGGCTCGAAGCGAAGCCCACGCGAACCGTACAGCTTCACGTAGTCGTCGTGTGTCTTGAGGTCGAGACGATGCGCGCTGAAGTCCGGTCCGAAGATGTCGCCGGTGCCCCCGGTGTGCGTGAGCAACTGGTGGATCGTGACCTTGGTCGCGACGTCCTTGTTCGGATAGTCGCTGACGTATTTCCCGAGCGGATCGGTGAGTTTGATCTTGCCGGCCTGCACGAGCTGCAGGATCGACGTCGCGGTGAACATCTTGTTCATCGACCCAATGCGGAACTTGGTGTCGAGCGTGTTCGGCGTCTTCGCGTCACGATCGGCGAGCCCATAGGCGCCGCTGAACAACACCTTGCTTGGACCGGTCCCGAGTTTGGCGAGAATGATCGAGCCGGCGAAGTTGTCGGCGGCGGCATCCGTCTCCAATCGCGTCTTGAGGGCCGACACGAGCTCCGGTTCCGACATCTTCGCGATCGGGAACGCGGCCGGGCGCGGAATGGCCGAGAGGTTGAGCTGAAGGATCTTTACCGGATTCGTCGAATCGACGACGACGACGAATCGCGCAAACTGATCCGAGCGACGCTCCTGGACCAAACCGACGATCGACGTCGGGGTCGCCCGTTCGATCAAACGCAGGTCGAACCCGCCAGTCTGTTCGGCGAAGTTCACCTGCCCGTTGACGTTCGCGCTCGGATAGCTCGTCTCGAGAAAACGCCGGATGACGTCGGGGTTGCCGAAGTTGAGCGCGTTCAGATACTCGTTGAGGCGCTTGAACGGCGCTCCATTGCGAGCCGCAGCGAGCTCCGCGGCCGTGAGTTGCGGCGTCGCGAGATCGGGAGGCGGTTCGGCGGCACGCAGACGGATGTCGTCGATGCGGTCCGAAGTGTCGTCCTTGAGGACCAAGGTAAGTGTTTGAAACTGGCGCGCGGGACCGCGCTCCTGGAGCAGCACGGCGATCTCGCGGTCCTTTGAGTTCTGGACTTTTCGCACGTCATAGCCGCCGCTTCGTGCTCCCATCGCCATCGACTGGTCGAGCGAAAAGTCCGGCAGGCTCGCGTCGAGGAAGGCCTTCATCTTCGCACGGTCTCCGGCATTCGTCGCGTCGAGCCATGCCGAAAAGACGCGACCGGCGTGAGTCGTCGGAATCTGCGCCGTCAGCTGCGCGGACGAGAGCGCGATCGCGGCGAGAGTGAGGAGACAGCGGCTGGCTGCGGCAGCGCGGAATGTTTTCATGTCTTTATTGTGAAGTCTCCGGCGTCGTCCGCAACCCTCTATGGCCGCAGGCGTCCGCTGCTAATCACATCGTAATCTTCTCGCAACGATGGCATCACCTCGCGGTCGAGTCGGCTCGGCGCTAACGTAGCGAGTGATGGAAAGCGCATCGATCGAATTCCTCGAAGCCGAGGCGTGGAGGCAGCGCGTCGAAGCGCTGCCGGCGCAGCTCAAGCACCGTTTGGGAACGCGGGTGCGACGGTTCGGACGCGCGTTGGCTCTGGCGACGCCCGGAGCCGATGTGGCCACGGTGAACCGCACGATCGGCATCGGATTGGATCAACCGCTCGACGACGCGCTCCTCGCCGAAGTGAATGCCTTCTTTCGGGACGCCGGCGTGCCGCGGTGGCTGATCGATTGCGGACCGGACGCGACGATCGTCGGCGGCGCGGAAACCCTGACCCGACAGGGCGGCGTGCTGAAGACGCCGACGGTCAAGTTGGTCGGCGAGTTACGCGACATCACCGCTGCCCACCGCGATGGCATCTCCGTCCGTGAGGTCGGCCGCGAATCCGCTGAAACGTTTACGTCGATCGTTGGCGAGGCGTTTGGTCTCCCGGAGTCCGTGAAGCCCGACATCGCCTCCGCCATCGGCAAAACCGGATGGCGCTACTACATGGCGTTCGACGCCGAGCGCCCCATCGCCGGCGCGGCGATGTTCGTCCAGGACGGGGGCGCCTGGTTCGGTGTCGCCGGCACCGCGGCCGACGCGCGCAATCGCGGCGCGCAATCGGCGCTGCTCGCGAGACGCTTGAGCGACGCGAAGCGGCTCGGCTGTTCGTGGGTGACCGCGGAGACGTCGCCGGACAGCCTGGAGCACACGAATCCGTCGTATCGCAACATGCTGCGCGCCGGACTGCGCGTCGCCTACCTTCGCGACAAATACTTGTTCGAAAACAAGTCTGCCTGACGCAGCCGGTTCAGGCTCTCCGCGATCGTCTCCTCGCTCGAAGCGAAGCACAACCGCAGCGCGGCTTCACCGCCGGGACCGAACGCGGAGCCTGGCGCGAGGGCGACGCCCGTGTCGCGCAGGAGCTCGACCGCGAACGCCGCGGAGTCGGTGACGCCGTCGATCGTGAAGAAGGCGAAGAAGCTGCCGGCCGGAGCGGCGACGCAAACGCCGTCGATTCGCGACAGTCCGTCGATCACCTGGGCACGCCGCGCGGCGAAGTGCGCGCGTAGATCGGCGACGTACGCCTCGCCCTGGCGCAGCGCGGCGATCCCCGCCTGCTGCACCGGGGCCGACGCGTTCGAGGTCATGAACTCGACGCCGGTCGTCATCGCGCGGATCGTCGGGACGCTCGACTGTGCCCAGCCGAGCCGCCAGCCGGTCATGCAGTACGTTTTGGAGAAGCTGTTGGCGACAATCAGCCGGTCTTTGTTCTCGACGACGCGGGCGAACGACGGCGCGATCGGCGCGTCGTAGGTGATCCGCTCGTAGACCTCGTCGGCGAGGATTCGCAGATCGTGCGCCTCCGCCAGTTCGGCGAGCGCGCGTTGTTCGCCGGTCGAGAGCATGATGCCCGCCGGATTGGACGGGCTGTTGACAATGAGCATTCTCGTATTGCCGTCGATCGCGTCACGGACGCGGTCGAGGTCCAGAACGAATCCGGCTCCCGACCGAGCGAGCGGGGCGAAGCGCGGCTCGCCACCGCACATCGTCACGCCATTGGCGTATATCGCGTACGCCGGTGAGATGATGACGGCGTTGTCGCCGGGTCCGATGCCGGCGCGGATCGCGGCGTAGATCGCCATCGACGCGCCGACGGTGACCATGATCTCGGATTCGTCGTGCCTCACGCCGTGCAGCTCACGGACCTTCGTCGCGATCGCTTGGCGCAATTCGCGATAGCCGGCCGTGTGGGTGTAGAAGGTGTGCCCGTCGAGCGCCGCGCGGTGCGCCGCCTCCGTGACAAAGGCGGGCGTCGGCAGGTCCGATTCACCGTAGCAGAGCTTGATCGATCCGGGCATCGACTCGGCCAGCGTCGCAATCTGGACGAGCGGCGATTCCGGTACGGCGGCGAGCTCGCGGCGAATGTCTGGCTTCGTGGGCATCGATTAACACTGAGCGCGATGAGGCGTCGAAAGTATGCGGTCCGACGCGTGCCTGTGGCAACGTGTCGTCAAGCTGTTGGATGCGTTCGACAGTTTCGATGCATTCGCGCTTCAAATGGCACGTCGATCTGCTCGCGCGACGTTGTTTCGAGGGTAAACAACGGGATGAGATGTGTTGGACGACTGGACCGCCGTCGGTTCATATTGAGACTCTTCTGATTGACCCACTCCACCCACGCATGACCGACCGCATCACACTCTCCGTCATACTCGCCACGATCGAGCCGTGGCCGGACCTGGCCAACTGCCTCGAGGTGCTCGAGCCGCAGGTCGCCGCCGTCGGTGGAGAGATCATCGTCGGCGACGGCCACGGCGAAGCGCTCGATGCGGCGAAGGCCGCGAGCTCTGAGCGCCTGTCGTGGGTGCGAATGCCGGGTGCGTCGGTGTTCGAGCTGCGCGCCCGGGCCGCCGAACGGGCGCGCGGTGACATCATCGCGATGACTGAAGATCACGTCCTCGTCGCTCATGACTGGTGCGCGCAGGTTCTCGAGGCGTTCGAGCGCAACCCCGGCGCCGATTCGGTGACTGGCCCCGTGCTGAACGGCTCGACTGGCTCGTTGATCGATTGGGCGAATTTCCTGCACACCTTCGGCGCGTTCTACCCGCCAGTGAATCGCCACCAGGGGTATCTGTGTCCGCCGGTCGCGAACTTCGCGTTTCGCCGATCCGTCCTCGGTCCCGGACCAATCGCGACGGGATGGCTCGAGCTCGAGCTTAACCCCCGGCTATTCCTTGAAGGCCGATGTCACGTGAGCGACGGTCTTACGGCGACGCACGTACAGTCACACGGCTTCTGGGGCACGCTGCGCGCACACTACGACAACGGCCGCTCTACCACGGGTCTGCGCGCGCGCGCGGACGAACGAGGACGCGGACCGTGGAAGCTGTTCCGGCAAGGACTTGATGCAATGGGCGGCATCAAGAAGTTGACCCCCGCAGCCCGGGCCAGCCTGCCGTTGATGTTCGTGTTGTCGTGTTGTCACGCGGCCGGCGAAGCCGTCGGCGTCCGGGCCGGTCCCGGCGAAAGTCCGGCAAGGCTTCGCTAGTCCATCCTTCGTGAGCCACGACCCGGATCGATCGCGCCGTCTCCGAATTGTTCATGTCTCTCCGTCATACGCGCCGATGGTCGGCGGTGCGGAGCGGCTGCTGCAATCCGTATCCGAACGACTCGTCGAGCGCGGGCATGAAGTGAGCGTCGTGACCTTCGACTGCGCGACGCAGCTCGATTTCTGGAGCTCGAAGCCGGCGGGTTTGCCTCGCCGCGAGACGATCAACGGTGTTCAGGTCATTCGTCTCCCGACCGCGCCCGGGAGGCTGCAACACATGTTCGAGTGGTGGTTGCAGCGCCGCGGAGGATGGCGAACCGCCGGCTGGATAGTCGGCATGGACGACTGGGCGCTCATCGGCCCGAGCGGCATCAACATGCTTCTCCCGATCGCCACGCTTCGCGCCGACGTCGTCACGGCAATCAATTGGTGCTACCCGGCGATGTACTGGGCCTGTCTCCCGCGAACGTTGCGCCGCGTGCCACGCGTCGGCGTCCCGATATTCCACGTCGAATGCGACTGGGTATCCAGCCCGCATTACGACCGAATGCTGCGGAACTGCGACGCGTCGATCGTCTCCACCGAGGCCGAGCGCGATTTTGTCCGGGCGCGAGGCGGACGGTCAGTCGCCATCGCCGGCGCGGGCGCCGACCCGGCTCGCTTCGAGCAGCGCGACGGCGCGCGCATCCGGAAACAGTACGGCATCGGCACGCGCCCGGTGGTGGGATTCGTCGGCCGGCAAGACAAGCTCAAGGGAGCGGCGACGTTAATCGAAGCGATGCGCATCGTTTGGCGGGATAGGCCGAATGTCGTGTTGCTGATGGCCGGCCAGAGCGCGCATCGCGATGCAGCGGTCTCGCGGGAGCTTGATGCGCTCTCCGATTGCGATCGGGCGAAGCTCGTCCTGATCGACGACTTCGCCGACGCGGACGGACCCTCGATCATCGACGCGTGCGATATGGTCGCGATGCCCTCGGTGGAGGAGTCCTTCGGCATCGTGTTCGTCGAGGCGTGGATGTGCGGGAAGCCGGTGATCGGCGGCGACATCGCTTCCACGCGTTGCGTCATCGATCGCGGCGTGGACGGGTGGACAGCGACTCCGTTCGACCCGAAAGATCTCGCTCGCAAGATTTTCGACTTGCTGGATGATCCGGACAAACGCGCCTGGTTCGGCGAACGCGGCCGCGAAAAGGCGCTTTCGCGCTATACGTGGGAGCGCGTGACCGACGTCTGGGAAACGACTCTCACCGCCGCGGCCGGCGCTTAGAACCCGCGCTCTTCGCCTGGGCCACGATGTACTCGTGTCCGGACTCGAGCAACTCGCGCAGCGCGGCGTCCGTCAGCTCGTCGATGCGCGCGAGCACCGAGTCGTAGTCCTGGTAGTGCGGCGTGACATAATAGACGCGCGGCTGGGCCGCGATGCGGTACTCCCGTTCGAGAATGCTCATGCGAACGCCGAGCGAGCCCGGTTCGACCTCTTTTTTCTTCGGGAACCAGGCGAACGTCTTTCCCTCGATCTTGAACGCCGGAAAGCCGAACGTCGTGCCCTCTTCGACGTCCGGCAGCTTCCTCGTCAGCGCCCGAACACGTGCGATGCCATCCCTGGGCATGAGACAAGCTACGCCAGAACCGGCAACGGCAGTAAGTCTGCTTACTGGACGACGATCGTCCCTTTCATCCCGAGCGCCAGGTGCGGCGTACAATAATAGTGATAGGTGCCCGGCGGGACGTTGCCGAACGACGCAGTGTACGTGTCGCCAACATTGACTAACATCGGGCTCGTCATCGGCCCCGCGGGCTGCGGCATGTTCGCCGACAGCTGGCCTTGGGCGCCTGACGGAATGCTGTCCGACCAAAACGTCACGTTGTGCGGCACCCCTGAGACGACCGTCCAACGCACGCCGTCGCCTCGTTTGATCGTCAGCGACGCCGGATCGAAGCGGGACCCAGTCGCGTCGCCGATCATCTTGACGTCCCAGGTTTTTCCGGTGATCGGAGCCGCGGTGCCCGTCGGGGCGGCCGCGGTCGAACCGGGCGCGGGGTTCGAAGGTGGAGCGGCGGCGCTCGAGCCGGCGCTCGGCTTCTCGCCACCACCGCCGCAAGCCGCGGTGAACGCGATCAGAACCACGAGCGGAAAGCACGGTTTGGACATGGTGAGATCCCTTTTTGCCCTGACGCGCCGCGACTCGCGTGCCACACGCGCCGAGGAGCGCCGAGAACGCGACGTCGGTCGCGTCTGGCGAATTCCGGCCCCGACAACTAATATGGGGTACACCCCCTAACCGCGCGGTCGCGCGGCGTCATGACATTGTCGACGGACGTTGCAGCCGGTGTGCTCGATATCTGCCTGGGGCTCATCGCGAGCCTCCTGATCGTCGCGCTGCCGTCACGCCAGCGACGCCGCGCCCGCTCAGCCGGTGAGTCGAACGAAAACGGAGCGCAACACTTCGTCGGACGCCGAGGCATCGCACCGGGGCAGTCGAGAGTTCCATAATCCGATCGCCGCGCCGATCATTGAATCGCCCGCAACCCGCCGCGCCGCCGGCGCCGGTGCGCGACCGAGCAGCTCGCGAGCCGAGGTGACCGCCGTGGACGACGCTTCCCCGCAGCGCGTCAATACATCGACCGTCCGCGCGAGCAGATTCCGGCTGCGCTCGTAGCGTTCGTCCGCCGTGAGGTCGTTGGCACTCGGGTCGAGCGCAAGGATCGTGTCGACCCGTGCCGCGCGGTCGCGGAGGTGCGTGTCGTCGGGCCGGCGCGCCGCCGCCTCGGCGAAATCGGCCTTCGCCGTCCTGAAGTTCCCGAGCGCGAGCGCCGATTCGCCCAGACCGGCATACGCGTCGGCGTCGCCCGGCTCTTTCAGTAGCACGCTGTGAAACATCGTCGCCGCGCGCGCCGGTGACCCGGCGAGCAGGAACAAACCACCGAGGCGCCGTCGCAGCGCGACGCTGTCCACCGAAACGTCCTCGAGCGGCAGTAGCTCTGCCAACAGCTCGGCCGGCGCTCCATGCTCGGTCAACAGGTGAATCAGCTCGAACCGCGCCTGGAGACGACGCGTCGTCGAGTCGGCGCCCCACCGTCCAAAGATCGCGCGATGAAAGTACGCTTTCGCGTCGTTCACGCGCCCTTCGCGCGCCATGACGTGCGCCATCGTCAGATTCACCGCGCCGTCGTTTTCGGTTCTCGTCAGCAGCACCTTGAGGGTCGATTCGGCGTCGCTTGCGCGGCCGGCCTCGAGCATTGCCTCCGACAGGCCCAGCGCGTAGGCGACGTTCGTCCGGTCGAGAGCTGCCGCAATTCGAAATTGATCGAGGGCGGCGTCCGGATCGAGCGACCGTAGGAGCGCCAGCCCGTGGTCGTACGCCGACGCGGCATGCGCGGCGGACTCCCGACGATCGATGGCCGCGAGCGACAGGTCGAAGAAAAGAAAGCCGATGATGCTGATCAACACCGCGGCGATGGTGCCGACGAATACCGGCAAGCCGCCGAGCGTCGGCAGGCGTCGCTCGACCGCGGCTTCAGTCACCAGCCTTTGCCTCGAGGGTGGGTATGTCGAGCGCTTGCTCAACGCCGTAGGCGCGAAGGATGTCCGGCAGCGTTACGACGCCGAGGAGCACGCGTACGTTGGCCCGACTGACGACGGGCAGCACCGTATGACTGGTCGCGCCCATTCGCGACAACGCCACGCTCAACGGATGGTCCGCGTGCAAGTGAAGAGCGTTTTCGTCATAGTCGTGCCGGTCGGCATCCAGCAGCGACTGAAGCGTTTCCTGGCCCCGGCCCGCGGCCAGCGCGGCCAAGAGGTCGCCGACGCGAATCATTCCGACGAGACCGCGGCGGTCGACAACCGGCCACGATCCGAAATCGACGCTCGTCGTCCGTTCGTGGGCGTCCGAGATCGACAGACCGACATCGAGCGGCGCCGGGCTCGGCTGCAGGGCCGAGCTCACGCGAAACTGCCGCGCGATCCGCCTGAACTCGCCAGTCGGTAGGTGCAAGCCATCCTGTCGGGCGAGCGCTTCATAAATGGGTTCTCGCTGGAACCGCTGCGAGATGTAGAACGCCATCAAGTTGGAGATCATCAGCGGCACGATGATCGTGTAGTTCCGCGTCACCTCGAAGATCATGATCACCGACGTGAGCGGCGTCCGGATGATTCCCGCGAACGCCGTCCCCATGCCAACCAACGCGTAGGCGCCGGCACCGGCCGTCGTCGCGGGAAAGAGCTCATGGGCGACATGGCCGACCGAGGCGCCGATCATCGCCCCGATGAACAGGCTCGGTCCGAAGATTCCGCCGGCGTTACCCGACGCGTAACAAACCGTCGTCGCGATGATCTTGAGAACGGCGAGCAGCGCAACCGCTTGCAAAACCAACTCACCGCCCAGCGCCCGCTCGACCTGATCGTATCCGACGCCGAGAACAGCGGGGACGAAGTAGCCGAGCACGCCGACGCACAGGCCTCCCGCGACGGGTTGAATCCAAAGCGTGGAGCGAGGCAGCTTCGCGAACGCGGTGCGCAGAGTGAGAAGGAGGCGAACGAACGCCACCGACCCGATTCCGCCGACGATGCCGAGCACCGCGTACACGAGCAACTCCCGCGGATCGACGAGATGATATCCGGCAACGTGAAAGAGTGGCTCGTCGCCGAGAACGAGATGCAGCACCATCCACGATGTCGTCGAGCTGAGGACGACTGAACCGAGGATCGGCGCGTGCATGTCGCCCATGATCTCCTCGAGCGAGAAGAGCACGGCGGCGATTGGTGTGTTGAATGCCGCCGCCAGCGCCGCCGAGGCGCCGACGGGCACGAGCCACCGCACCTGTGGGACGCTCAATCCGAGCCGGCGCGCGATGACCGACGCGATGCCCGCGCCGATGTGCACCGACGGCCCTTCGCGTCCGAGCGCGATGCCGCTCGCCAGCGACGCCGAGCAGCACACGAACTTCCCGACGACCGTGCGCAGCGTGATGCGGCCGTCCTCGATGAAGATCGCGGCACGCGCCTGCGGAATGCCGCTTCCGCGCGCATTTGGAAAGAACCGGACGAGGAGAATGCCCGTGACGAGGGCGCCTAATGTCGGAACCACGATGCGGCGCCAGGCCGAGTCGTCGCCCGCCGGATACATGTGCACCGCGAGACGACCCGTGAGCAGAATGAACGCGACCACCACGAGCCCGACCAGCGCGCCGATCAGAAGGCTGAGGAACAATGCGAGCCTGTCCTCGCGGCGGCGCAGATCCTCGACCAAACCGGCGACCCGCGCGGCCCAGGTCGCACGAACACCGTCGCCTTCGGTCAAACTCGTCGCTTCAGTCGTCACACGGCATGCTCAACATTCCACAGCGCTCGCCAATACGGGGTTCCCCCCTTACTAGACTAATGGAAGTTCGCCCGGATGGCTTAGCTTTGAGCGCGAGCCGGCCGAGGGAGAGAGTCGGGCGCAGGCGCAACTGAGGCGCGATTTGGGGAGCGGAATGGCCAAACAGGGCAACAGACCGAAGGAAAGCGTTACGGGCGACGAGGACCAGGACGTGATTCGATCCGTCGACGCCTTTCGGCGCATCCTACGTGAATTGCGTCTTCATGCGCGCAAAGCCGAGCTGGCGAGTGGGCTGAGCGCGTCCCAGGCCTTCGTGCTGGCGATGATCGCCGAGCGCCCTGGCGCCTCCGTCAATGAGATCGCCGACGCCACCATGACCGATCGCAGCTCCGCCGCTGCGGTGCTCGACCGCTTGACTGAGCGAGGGGACGTCGTTCGACAGCAATCGAAGCACGACCGTCGGCGCGCCGAATTCACGATCACGGCGAGCGGCCGCCGTGCCATGCGACGCGCGCCGACGCCGCCGACCGTTGCGCTGGTCGACGGCATCCGCGCGCTGTCGCGGCCCGAACGCCGGGCGCTCGCGGACAGCTTGACCGCGCTGACGCAAACGATGGGCGTCGGAAATGAGCCGGCCGGGATGTTGTTCGACGACCCGGCCGACTCGCGCCGAACTACGGCTTCTCGAACAGCTTCCGGTACTGGCCGTACCCCTCGGCCTCGAGGTTCGCGGCCGGGATGAACCGCATCGACGCGGAGTTCATGCAGTAACGAAGGCCGGTCGGACGGGGCCCGTCGTCGAATACGTGACCGAGGTGCGAATTGCCGTGCACTGATCGGACTTCCGTCCGCATCATCCCGAACTGCCGATCGGTTTTCGTCGAAACATTCTCCGGCTCGAGCGGCCTCGTGAAGCTCGGCCAGCCGGTGCCGGAATCGTACTTGTCGAGTGAGCTGAACAACGGCTCGCCGCTCACGATGTCGACGTAGATCCCGGGCTCATGGTTGCTCCAGTACTCGTTGTGAAACGCCGGCTCGGTGCCTTCGTGCTGCGTCACCTGGTACTGCATCGACGTGAGCTTCTTCTTGAGCTCCGCGTCATTGGGCTTCGTGTAGGTTCGCATGTTCGACTCCTTCTTCATGTCGCTCACGAGCATCGGCTTGTCGCGGTAGAGCGTGGGTAGCTGCTTCTTGAGCCGTGCGACTTTTGGTGCGTCGTTGAACAGAATGTACGGTTGGTACGGATGGATCGTCGCGTAGTCCTGGTGATACGACTCTGCCGGATAGAACGCACCGAGCGGCGAGACCTCGGTGACGATCGGCCGCGGAAATGTCTTGCCCTTCGCGAGCTGCGCGATGTACGTCTTCGCCGCGGCTTGCTGCTCCGGGCTCGTGGACCAGATTGCCGACCGATATTGCGGTCCGTGATCCGGCCCTTGGTAGTTGAGCTGTGTCGGATCGTGCGCGACGGTGAAAAAGACCTGGAGCAGTTGGTCGTAGCTCACCTGCGACGGATCGAACGTCACACGCACCGACTCGGCATGGCCAGTGTTGCCTTCGCTCACCCGATCGTAGTGCGCCGTCGCCGCATCACCGCCGGCGTAGCCGGACACGGCGTTCGTGACGCCGACGACGTGCTGGAAAACTGCTTGGACTCCCCAGAAGCAGCCGCCGGAGAAAACAGCAACCTGCTCGGTGCGCGGCGAGTGACTGCTGACGACGCCGGCGACCATGGTCGCGAGCGGCGAGAAAAGCATGCGGATCATAGTGCCCTCGGTGTTCGGATTGAGTTACGCCCCGTGTATTGGCAATCCGGACACCGCGATCGGCAACGACAGAGGTCGCTGCCAAGTCATTGTTCGGCCTTTGGTTGCGCGGCCGTCCTTCGAACGGGCACTCGATGAACGCGTTTCATGAACTAGCGCGGCCGCGAACGAAACGGCGTCATGGAACACCGGCGCTCCGACCGCGCGGCCGTTCCGTGCGCGGAGTGCTCGCGAACCGGACTGCCCGGCCCGCTCGCTCGGCGCCGTGTGGCGCGGCTGTGCGCGCGCTGCGCGCGCGCTACGCGCGCAGGTGACTGCTGGAACGACACGGCGTGACGCGATACAGGTTGTCGCGCACGGAGGCAGCGGAGAGGTGAGCCCGGAGCGGTCAATGCAAACCACGCCTCGAAGCGCTACAAGAGCTAGGCGTCTTCGGGCGCCGGGGTCGTGATTCCGTACGCGCGCATTTTCCTCCAGAGCGTAGTACGCCCCATGCCGAGGAGCTCGGCGGCTCTGGAGAGAGTGCCGCCGGTGTGCGCGAGTGCGGCTTCGATCGCGGCGCGTTCGTCGTCCGCGCCGGACGACGCCTTGTAGCGCGCACCCTGCTGCGCGCCGTCCTGCGCCTCG
>DATMHK010000359.1:0-15027 GCA_035554995.1 Gemmatimonadaceae bacterium | reverse complement strand
CGCGGTGGCGCGGGCGGTCGAGTACCTGGGCGCGACCAATCCGCAGTTGTTCAAGGATGCGCTCAAGGCGTATGACCGCGCGATCTCGGAGGATCCGAACAACCTCGACGCCAAGATCCGGCTCGGTGAGTTGTTCCTCGGCAAGTACAACTTCGACGACGCGCAGAAGACATTCGCCGACGTGCTGGAGACGAATCCGCGCGAGCCGCGTGCGCTGCTCGGCGCCGCGCGGCGGTTGCAGGCCGACGGCCAAGGCGGCGCCGATTCGCTGCTTCGCGCGTCGCTGACCGTCAACCCGGACTACGTGGACGCACGCACGCTGCACGCCGAGGTGCTGGTCGGGCTCGAGGATTACGCGACGGCGCAGCAGGATCTCGACCGCGCACTGAAGATCGATCCAACGGCGGCGCATACGCTGGCCGTCGCCGCTGGCGTCAAATATCTGACCCACGATCAGGCGGGATTCGAGGCGGTCAAGCAGCGCACGTTGGCGCTGTATCCGAAGGACGCCGAGTTCTACACGACGCTCTCCGAGCTCGCGAGCCAGGTTCGCTTGTACAAAGCGGCCGCCGATTTCGCGCGTGAGGGCGCCACGCTCGACACGAGGGATTGGGACGCCTGGGGCAAGCTCGGCATGAACCAACTGCGACTCGGGCAGATCGCGGACGGGAAGAAGAGTCTCGATGCGGCGTTCGCCGGCGACCCATACAACGTCTGGGTCAAGAACACGCTCGACCTGCTCGACACGTTCAAGAACTACGATCTCGTGTCGAGTGAGCACTTCCAGTTCATGATCGAGAAGGACGAGTCGGCGATCCTCTCCATCTATCTGAAGGACCTCGCCGAGCAGGCGTACGCGACCTTCGCCAAGAGGTACAACTACACGCCGCCTCCGCCGATTCGGATCGAGGTGTTCCGCAGCCACGCGGATTTCTCGGTGCGCACCGTCGGCCTGGCGGGACTCGGCGCGCTGGGCGTGAGCTTCGGAACGACGCTCGCCTTCGACTCGCCGGCCGCGAAAGACGCGGGTCCGTTCAACTGGGGCTCGACCGTCTGGCACGAGCTGGCGCACACGTTCACGCTCGGCTCGACGGATCACCGCGTGCCGCGCTGGTTGTCGGAAGGCCTGTCGGTGTACGAGGAGCACCACGCGAAGCCGGGCTGGGGCTTCAATGTGACACCCGATTTCCTCGCGGCATTCAAGACGGACAGCCTGGTGCCGGTGAGCCGGATGAACGACGGCTTCATGCATCCGGCGTTTCCGCAGCAGGTGCAGTTCTCGTATTACCAGGCGTCGCTCGTCTGCGAGCTGATCGCCCGTGATTACGGAGAAGCGGCGCTGGTGAAGATGCTGCAGGGGTACAAGGACGGCCTGACGACCGAGCAGGTGTTCCAGCGCGTGCTGAACATCGACGTCAAGGCGTTCGACAAGAAGTTCAACGACTATCTGCGAACGCGTTTCGCCAGCTCGCTGGCGTCGGTCGGCAAAGAGCCGCCGAAAGACATCAACGGGCAGACGCCAATCGCGGCAGTCCAGCAGCTCGCGGCGGCGAAGCCGAACGACTTTGGAACGCAGCTCTTCGCCGGCGAGGCGATGATCGAGCACAATGAGCTCGACAAGGCGATCCCGTATCTCGAGAAGGCGCGCGATCTCTTTCCGGAGTACGGCGGCGATCACAGCCCGTACGCGCTGCTCGCCACCGTGTACGCCAAGAAGAACGACGCGCGCAAAGAGGCCGACGTTCTGGCGAAATGGACGTCGCTGACCGAGACCAACGCCAAGGCACTGATCCGCCTGTCGCAGCTCCTCGAGCAGCTGGGCGACGCCAAGGGCGCTACCGAGGCGCTCGACCGCGCGATGTTCGTGAACCCGTTCGATCCGGATCTGCACCGCAAGCTCGCGGCGTTGGCGCAGGCGGCGGGCGACAAGAACCGGGCGGTGAGAGAGCGGGCGGCGCTCGTCGCGCTTGCTCCGGTCGACAAAGCGGACGCGCTCTATCAACTCGCGCTCGCGCAGCACGAGGCGGGCGACGACGCGAAGGCGCGCAAGACGGTGTTGCGCGCGCTCGAGGAAGCGCCGAACTACGAAAAGGCACAGACGCTGTTGCTGACGCTCTACGATGCCCGCACGCAGGGCGGAGCGCGGAAGCCATGAAAAGCCGGCGGTGGGCGATGGGCGATCGGCGGCGGGCGATTCGATCAGCGCTTTTCGTGGTCGCCATGGTCGCGGTCGCGAGCGCGGGCGCCGACGCGCAACGTCGACGCGGAAATGGCTTCGATCAATTCTTCGGCGGCGACAATGACATGTATCAGCCGCCGGCCTACCACGGCAACGTCCCGTATGACGGCCGCTTCACGTTCGCGCGGATCCGCTACCGCGGCTTCGCGCATTTCGGGCCGGAAGGTCCGGGCTGGTCGCACGACTATCCGGACGCCGAGGAGAATTTCACGAAGATCCTGCGCGATGTGACGATCGTGCGGCCGTTTCTCCAGGATGGGCCGATGGTCGGCAGCGTGCTTATCGCGCTCGACGATCCGGCGCTGTTCAAGTATCCGGTGAGCTACATGTCGGAACCGGGCGGTTGGCACCCGAACGACAAAGAGATGGCCGGTTTCCGCGCCTATCTGCTGAAGGGCGGGTTCATGATCTTCGACGATTTTCGTGAAGGATGGCGGGGCGAATACGACTTCACGAATCTCCAGCAGATCGTGGCGAAAGCATTGCCGAAGGCGAAATGGGTTCAGCTCACCGGCAACGAGTCGATCTTCCACTCGTTCTTCGACGTCGATCTGAACAAGGCGATCAGCGGCACGTCGGCGTACGGGACGCGGCCCCCGAGCTATTGGGGGATCTACGAGAACAACGATCCGAAGAAGCGCCTGATGATCATCGCCAATGTGGACGACGACATCGGCGAGTCTTGGCAGTACTCCGCGACGGGCTTCGTTCCCATCGCCGCGGCGAACGAGACGTACAAGCTGGGGATCAATTACGTGATTTACGCGTTGACGCACTGAACGGCCGGCGATGGGCGATGGGCGATGGGCGGTGGGTGGTAGCTGAAAATCGAAGACTTACACTTTGAACCGGGACGTTTCTCTTGGCGACTACACTTCAGACTCCGGCGCTGGAATCACACGACGATATCGCGCTCGCGGACCGATTGAAGGCCGGGCACGATTCAATCATCAGAGAGCTGCACAAGCTGATCGTCGGGCAGGAAGACGTGATCGAGCTCGTGCTGCTCTCCTTGTTCACCGGCGGCAACAGTCTCATCGTCGGCGTGCCCGGCCTTGCCAAGACGCTGCTGATCAATACGGTCTCCCAGGTTCTCGACCTCAAGTTCTCGCGCATCCAGTTCACGCCCGACCTGATGCCGAGCGACATCACGGGCACCGACATCATTCAGGACGATCCGGAAACGGGACGCCGCCACATGGTGTTCACGCCGGGGCCGATCTTCGCGAACATCGTTCTCGCCGACGAAATCAACCGTACGCCGCCGAAGACGCAGGCGGCGCTGCTCGAGGCGATGCAGGAGCATCGCGTGACCGTGCAGGGCAAGACGTACACGCTCGACGAGCCGTTCCACGTCTTCGCGACCCAGAACCCGATCGAGCTCGAGGGGACGTACCCGCTCCCTGAAGCGCAGCTCGACCGGTTCATGTTCCACATCATCATGGACTATCTGCCGGAAGACGACGAAGTCCGCGTCGCGACCACGACGACCTCCGTGCAAAACCATCGCTTCCAGCACGCGGTGACTGGGCGCGACATCAGCGCGTTCCAGCAGCTCATCCGCCGTGTGCCGATTGCCGAGCCGGTGGCGCGCTACGCCGTGAGCCTCGCGCGGGCGAGCCGACCAGCGCCCAATTCGCCAGACTTCATCAAGCAGTGGGTGTCGTACGGCGCCAGCACGCGCGCGCCGCAGCATCTCATCCTCGGCGGCAAGGCGCGGGCGCTCATGGACGGGCGCTACAACGTGAGCTTCGAGGACATCCGTGCGCTGGCGAAACCGGTGCTGCGCCACCGCGTGCTTACCAATTTCCACGCGCAATCGGAGCAGGTGACCTCGGACCAGATCATCGACAAACTGCTGCGGGCGGTGCCGGTGCCCAAGTCGGGGATGTGAACTGGCGGCTCGGCATCTCGGCATCTCGGCATCTCGGCCGAGCAGCCGAGCAGCCGAGCAGCCGAGCAGCTATGACGACCTCCGTTACCCCTGCTAACCCAGCTCAAACCAGTTTCCTCGACCCGTCCGTTCTGGCGCGGATTGGGAATCTGGAGTTATTGGCGCGGACGGTGGTGGAAGGGTTCATCAACGGTCTCCACCGGTCGCCGCACCTCGGGGCGTCGACGGACTTCGCCGAGCATCGGGCGTACATGCCGGGCGACGACATCCGTCGGATCGACTGGAAGCTCTACGCGCGGAGCGACCGGCACTACATCAAGGAATACGAAGCGGACACGAACACGAACTTCATCGTCGTGCTCGACACGTCGCCGTCGATGCGGTATGGCGCAACCGCGCAGGAAGACGGTGGGCGTGTTTCCAAGCTGACGTACGGCTGTTATCTCGCGGCGTGCCTGGCCTACTTCTCCAGTCTACAGCGTGACCGCGTTGGCATGGCGACGATCGATCATGACATTGTGGACTACGTGCCGCCGTCGGCCAAGCATCTGAACTTGCTGTTGCACACGCTCGATCGGATCGAGAAGAAGGGGCGCGATTCGAAGGTGACACCGGGGCGTTCGCTCCTCGAACCGCCGCTACGAAAGTTGTCGGACTCGCTGCGCCGGCGGAGTCTCGTGGTCGTGATCTCCGACTTTTACGAGGATGTAGAGAACGTCACGCGCGCACTGACGCATCTGCGTGGACGCGGGAACGATCTCATGGTCTTTCACGTGCTCGACCCGCGCGAGATCGATTTCTCGTTCTCCGACGCCAGCAACTTCATCGACATGGAAACGGGCGAGAAGATGCCCGTCATTCCCGAGTATCTCCGAAAGCAGTACCGCGAGCTGATGCAGGCGCACACGACGGCGCTCGGCAAGAAGATCGGCGAATCGCGCGCCGACTACGCGCTGTTCGACACGTCGAAGCCGCTGGACCAAGCGCTGTTCAAGTATTTGCTCGGCCGACAGGTTTTCAATCGGGTGCGGTAGATGAATTTTCTGGCTCCTGCGTTTCTTGCCGGTCTCGCGGCGATCGCCGTTCCCGTGATCATCCACCTGATCAACCGGGAGCGTAAAGTCGTCGTCGAGTTTCCGTCGCTGATGTTCTTGCAGCGCATTCCGTATCGATCGGTGCGGCGCCAGAAGCTGCGTCACCTCCTGTTGCTCGCCATGCGGTGCCTTGCCATTGCGCTGCTCGTCGCGGCGTTCGCGCGGCCATTCTTCGAGAAGCGGAGCGCGGCGATCGCGACGACCGGCGCGCGCGAGGTCGTGATCCTCCTCGACCGTTCGGCGAGCATGGGCTACGCCGACCGCTGGTCGAAGGCGCGCGATCAGGCGAAGAAGACGGTGAACGGCATGAGCGCCGGCGACCACGCGACCGTCGTGCTGTTCGCGTCGGATGCGGCTGTAGCGAGCGAGCCGATGGCGCCGCCGGACCGCGTGATCGCCGCGATCAACGCGGCCAAGCTGAGCTCCGAAGGCACCAAATACGCACCCGCCCTCAAGATCGCGTCGCAAATCATCGGGGCGTCGACGCTCCCGCGGCGCGAAGTGGTCATCATCTCCGATTTCCAGAAGACCGGGTGGACGACGCACAACGAAATCGCCTTTCCGCGGGGCACGACCGTAACGCCGGTGGACGTAGGCGGAGCGTCGCCGGATGTCGCCGTCTCGCAAGTGAACCTCGATCGCGACAGCACCGGTGAGCGCGACCGGATCACCGTGGCGGCGCGTCTCGTCAACACGTCGAGCGAACCGCGCGCGGTTACGGCCGTTCTCGCCGTTGGCGGGCGTGACGCGCAGACCCAGAAGGTGACGATTCCGGCCTCCGGAACGCAGCAGGTGGCCTTCCCCGCGGTGGTCGTGCCGAACACGGCGACGAAAGCAGCGGTCCGCGTCAACGCGGACGAGATGACGGCGGACGACCAGTACGACTTCACGATCGCGCCGGACGCCTCGGTGTCGGTGCTGGTCGTGGAGCCGCGCGGCAGCACGCGCCGGGAGAATCAGAGTCTTTTCATGTCGCGGGCCCTGTCGATCGGCGACCGGCCGGCGTTCCGGGTGAGCGAGACGACGATTGACGCGCTCACGCCGCGCGACCTCGACGGCCGCGCGCTGATCGTGCTCGACGAAGTCGGGCCTCCGGCGGGGGCAGTCGGGGCGCGGCTTCGCGCCGTCCTCGACGCCGGCGCCGGCCTCTTGGCGATTCCCGGCACGGCAGGCGTGGACACCTGGCCGGCGGACTGGCGCAACATTTTGCCGGCGAAAGTCGGCCAGGTCGTCGATCGGACGGCCGATGCGGGTGGGACGTTGTCGTCGGTCGACTACGCGCATCCGGTGTTCGAGCTGTTCAATGCGCCGCGCAGCGGTGATTTCTCGACGGCGCGCTTCTATCGCTACCGGGCCCTAACGGCGCAACTAGGATCCACGGTGTCGGCCCGCTTCGACGACGGCTCGCCGGCGCTGATCGAGCGGCCTGTGGGCTCCGGGAAGCTGGTGCTTTGGGCGTCCACGTTAGACTCTTATTGGACGAACCTTCCGCTCCAGCCGGTGTTCTTACCATTCATGCACCAGCTCGGGAAGCACGTGGGTCGCTACGCTGATCCGCGAACATCCTTCACGGCGGGCGAAGTGCTCGATCTCTCGCGGCATGGGGAGCTGACCGCGCCCTTCCTCAAAGGTCGCGCGGCGGACAGCCTGACCGAGCTGGTGCTCGCGGCACCGTCGGGGGCCAAAGAGCGCGTAACCGCGACCGGTCCAAACCATCTGATTGCACTTCACGAACAAGGCTTTTACGAGCTTCGAGGACAGGACACGCCGGTCGGCAGTGGCCGTCCCCTTGCCGTGAATCTTGATCCGTCGGAGACGGATCTGGCGCATGTCGATCCGAACGATATCGTCGTTGCCGTCACGTCGGGTGACGCGCAGCGTCAAATGGGTAGTGACTTCAACGCCGCCACGCCACAAGATCAAGAGCGGCGTCAGAAGCTGTGGTGGTACCTGCTGTTGGGCGCGCTGTTGTTGATGGCGGTCGAGACGACCATCTCGAACCGCCTGTCGCGCGCCACCAGCTAATGGGGTCAGACCCTGTTTACAAACATTGTAAACAGGGTCTGACCCTCGCAACGCGGGGAGGGGCACAATGGAAAGCGTCCACGGGATGTCGTCGGAACAGTCCGAGCTACTCGGCGTCGTACGCGGCGTCCGCAACCGCTACCGCACGAAGATCGCGCTGAGAGGCGCGGCGATCACGCTCGCAACAGCGTTCGCCCTCTTCGCGCTTTCGGCGTACGCGATGCACGCGCTCAAGTACTCCGACGGCGTGGTGATCACGGCGCGGGTGCTGACGCTGCTGGTCGTCGCGGCAGTGGCGATCTGGTTCGTCGTGCTGCCGCTTCGTCCCAAATGGCGTGACGAACAGGTCGCGCTATATCTCGAGGAGAACGAACGGTCGCTCAACGCGGCCGTCGTCACCGCCGTCGAGATGAGGACCGGAGCGCCAACCGGTGGCATGCGCTCTCCGGCGCTGATCGAGCGACTCACGCGGGCGGCGCTCGACCGAGTGCATCGCGCGAACGACGGACGCGCAATCGACGCGGGCGAGCTTCGACTCAATGGCGGTATCCTGGCGGCGGTCGCATTCGCGGCACTGGCCACCGTGCTATTCGGCCCCGTGACGTTCCGACATGGCATTCAGTTGCTCGCGACGCCATGGAGCAGCGGTGCGTCGCCGGCGACCATGTTCAGCATTGCCGTTGAACCTGGGAACGTGACGGTCGCCAAGGGTGGCGACGAGCTGATCGAGGCGCGCCTGCGCGGCTTCGAGTCCGATCACGTCGAGCTGTTGGTTCGCGGCGCCGACTCGACGTCGTGGACGCGTTTGCCGATGACCGGAGACAGCACCGGGCGCTTCGCGTTCCGGATGTTCGACATCGGCACGAAGACGCAGTACGTGGTGGAGGCGAACGGCGTGCGGTCGACGACATACACGATCGACGTCTCGAATCTGCCATACGTGAAGCACGTCGACCTGCAGTACCGCTATCCGTCGTACACGCAGCTCGAGCCCGTCGACGTAGACAGCAGCGGCGACATCGCGGCGCTCAAGGGGACGATGGTGCGGGTTCGAATAGCGCCGACGGTCCCGACACAGGGCGGTCGCGTCGTTCTCGACGGCGGCGACACGCTCAAGCTCGTGCCGACGCCCGACGGCAAGCTGATGGCGATGCTGCGCGTCGACAAACCCGGTTTCTATAAGGTCGAGCTTCAGGGGCCCGACGGGAAAATGGTCACCGGCTCGCTCGACTACACGATCGACGTTCTGCCCGATCGCCCGCCGACGGTGCAGTTCACGAAGCCGGGACGCGACCAGAAAGTGCTCTCGGTCGACGAGGTCTACACCGAGGTTCGCGCACAGGACGACTACGGTGTTGCCAAGGTCGATCTCGTCTACTCGGTGAACGGCGCCGAGGAGCATGCCGTGCCGTTGCAGGATGGCGCGAAGGCGATCCGGGACATCTCGGCGGGCCACACCTTCATGCTCGAGGGGTTCAAGCTCGAGCCGGGTGACATCGTCTCGTACTACGCTCGCGCGACGGACAACAACACCGTGAGCGGACCGGGGCGCGCGTCGACGGACATCTACTTCATGCAGGTTCGTCCGTACGACAACGAGTACCGCCAGCAGCAGGGCGGCGGCGGTGGTGGCGGCGGGGGCGGTGGTCAGCAGAACGACGCGAACCAGCTGTCGCAGCGCCAGCGTGAGATCATCGCCGCGACGTTCAAGACGTCGCGCGACAGCGCCCAGACGGACAAAAAGGCGCTCGACGAGAACCTCGCGACGCTGCGCCTGTCGCAACAACGCCTGCGCGAGCAGACGAGTGAATTGTCGAACAAGCTCGTGGAGCGCGGCATCTCTCGGTCGGACAGCAACTGGTCGAAGATCTCGCAGATCCTGCCCAAGGCCGCGGCCGAGATGGACACGGCGGAGAAGAAGCTGTCGGGCGGAGCGCCGACGTCCGCGTTGCAGCCCGAGCAGCGCGCGCTCGCTCAGCTCCAGCGCGCCGAAGCGGTGTTCCGGGAGATCCAGGTGTCTATGGGCGGCGGGGGCGGTGGAGGCGGTGGGGGTGGAAACAAGACGGACGCTCAGGATCTCGCCGACATCTTCGAGCTGCAGAAGGACCGTTTGCGCAATCAGTACGAGACGGTGCAGCGCGGACAGCAGCAGCAACAGCAGTCGGACAATCAGGTGGACGAAACGGCGGAGAAGCTCCGGCAATTAGCCGCGCGCCAGCAGCAGGAGAATGATCGCGCGCGCGCCAAAGCCGACAGCCTTGCGCGCATGGGCCAGTCCGGCTCGTCAGGCGGACAGTCGCAACGCGATCTCGCGCAACAGACGGAAGATCAGGCGCGTCAACTCGAGCGCCTCGCGCGCGAGCAGCAGAACCAGCAGCTCGCCGATGCGGCGCGCCGGCTCCAGGACGCCGCGAACAACATGCGCAAAGCCGCCGCGAGCAGCGGTGGACAGAAGACGAGTGAAACGGCGCAGGCCCTCAAGAACCTCGAGGACGCGCGACGCTTGCTCGATCAGGAGCGCGGCGGCCGTTCGTCACGCGACCTGGACGACGCCGCGAAACAGGCGCAGAAGCTCGCCGACCAGGAAAAGAAGGTTCAGTCAGACGTTCAAAAGCTCGGTCAGTCGAGCGACGGCGGGCAGAAGCAGCAGCTGCAGCAGTCGATCTCCGAGCAGAAGGGCGTGATGGCCGACGAGGTGAAGGACCTCAAGTCGAAGCTCGACCGCATGGCGCTCGACAACAAGAAGAATCAGAAAGAGCTGTCGCGCGCATTGGAGACGGCCGCGGACACGCTGCGCGGCCGCAAGCTCGAAGAGAAGCTGCGCTACACGCAGCAGGCCGCGCGAACCGCACCGCCGGACTGGTTGAACTCCGCCGAGCAGCAGATCGGCAACGACATCTCAGACCTCGGCCAACGAATCGCCCAGGCGCAGGCGGCGGCTCAGAACGGCGAAGGCCAGCGGCAGTCGTCGCAGGCCGTGGACAAGGCGCGCGATCTCGTGCGTGGACTCGAGTCGCTCGACGAGCGTATGCGGCAGCGCGCCGACCAGCAGAACGGGGGGGGCGCGCAGAACCAACAAGGCCAGCAAGGGCAACAGGGACAGCGTCTACAGAATCAACAAGGCCAACAAGGCGCGCAGGGTCAGCAAGGCAACCAGAATTCACAGAACTCACAACAGAAGGGCCAGCAGGGCCAACAAGGGCAGCAAGGCCAAGCCGGGAACCAAGGACAACAGGGTCAGCAGGGCCAGAACGCCCAGAGCGGCCAACAAGGCCAGCAGGGCCAACAAGGGCAGCAGGGCCAACAAGGCCAACAAGGCCAACAGGGCCAGCAAGGCGGTGGCCAAGGCCAGCAGAACAACGCGCAGCAGGGTGGAGGACAGCAGGGCAATCCGCAGCGACAGCTCGGCGGCGGTGGAATGCCGAATAGCGGCGGGATTCCGCGTGGCGGGCAGTTCCAGCAAGGTCCGGCCCGATTGTCACCGCAGGACGCTCAGCAGTTCAGCCGCGAAGCCCAACAGCGCCTCGCCGACGCCGAAGCACTACGCCGAGAGCTGGCGAAGAATGGCCAGCCGACGCGCGAGCTCGACAAGGCCATGGAGAATCTCCGGCAGCTGACGAATCCGAACTTCCTCGAGGATACGAGAGCCGCCGCTGACCTTCGCTCGAAGACGATCGAAGGGTTCAAGGACTTCGAGTTCGGCTTGCGCAGGGCGATGGGAGAGGATTCGACACGCGTGCTGCTCGAGAGGGCGGGTGAAGTACCGCCGGCGTACAAGCAGCATGTCGAGGAGTACTATCGGTCGATTGGGAAAGGGAAGAAACCGTAACTGACGCCGAGACCGCGCGTTTCGGAGGTCGGTAAAACTGAAAGCGGCGCCGAGGATCCAACTCCTCGGCGCCGCTTTCGATTCTTGCACGCTTTGTCGTGAGCCTAGTCACGCAGCTCGCCTTCCGCCGTCTTCCCGCGAGCGCTCGGCCTCGCCTGCTTCATCATGCGCTCGAGGTCTACGTCGCTCGCCTCGCGCCACCCCTTGGGCACCACAGTCAACCTGCGCTTGATGAATCTCGATTCGAAGCAAAGCCAGCCGTCGCCGAACTCGTCCGGGAGGTAAGACCATTTCGCCTGCGTCTCTCCTCGCTTTACCTCGAACACTGTCCACTCGACGCCCGCGGAATCAATAAAATGTCTCATTTCGCATTTGCCCCCGTCTGCTGGCTCGACCGCGCGTTTCCACAGCGGCGGTCTCCGCGACTCGATCTGTGATTAGCAGGTCAGGTGCCAAGCGTGACACGAGGCACGGACAAGGGACGCCCTCCCTCACGTAAACTGGTGTGAGAGCGCATCTACCTCGTCAAAAGGTCCGCGAGCGTAGTCGTGTCGATGTTTCCACCGGACACAACACACACTACCTTGCCGCGTCCTGCCCGGCCCGCCATCGCGGCGGCGACTGGTGTCGCGCCCGCGCCTTCAGCGACGATTCGCGCCCGTTCTACGAGCAGACGAACCGCGGCGGCGACCTCATCGACCGGCGAAACGAGCGCGCCGGCGACCAGCTCGCGGACAATTGGAAACATCTCAGGAAGTACGCCACGACCGCCGATTCCGTCCACAAAACTGGGGACGCGCTCGACGGTGACCGGTTCGTTCGCGGCGAGCGCGGCGGTCAGCGGCGTGGAGGTCGAGACCTCGCACGCGAACACCGTGGCGCGCGGAGCGAGCGCGCGAACCGCGGTCGCGATGCCGCTCGTCAGTCCTCCGCCTCCGAAAGGGACGAGCACTGTATCTACATCCGGCAGATCTTCAACGATCTCTAAACCGATCGTGCCATTGCCGGCCATCACATCGCGATCGGCAACGGGATGAATGAAGCGTCCGCGTGCTCCGGCGCGACCGAAATCGGCCAACGTCTGCCACCACTCGGCGTACGGCACCTTGGTTATGCGCCCGCCGAGCCGCTCGACCGCCTCGACCTTCGTGCGAGGCGCGGAATCGGGCATGACTACCTCGCAGGGCACGCCGAGCGCGCGCGCGCTCCACGCGACGCCCTGGGCCATGTTGCCCGCGCTCGCCGTGTAGACGCCGTCGCGCAGCTCGTCTCGGCTCAGTTTCGCGATCGCGTTCCCCGCGCCGCGCAGCTTGAAGGAGCCGATCGGCTGAAGGTTCTCGAGCTTGAGGTAGATCTCGGCGGGCGCGTCGACCTGAAGTCTGACGAGCGGCGTTCTGGTTACGAGTGACGCAATCCGCTCGCGCGCCGCGCGAATGTCGTCGATCGTCGGTGGGTCAATGCGCCGCATGCCGCGCGCCGCCGAGCGAGACCTCGGTGCCAACACCCAATCGGCGCGCTTCGGCGAGTACGTGATTCGCGGCGCCGAGGTCCTCGATTGCCAAGCCGAGCGACTTGAAGAGCGTGATCTCGTTGGCGTCGCGCCTCGCCTGGACCTTCCCGACGAGAATCTCGCCGATCTCGCCGACGATGTGATCGGGGGTGATGTCGCCGTCCTCGAGCGGGATGATGATGTCGCCCGGTTCCTTGAGGGCTGACTCACGTCGGTCGACGTACAGCCGCGAGCGCACGACGGTCTGGGTGTCGATCTCGCGCGCCGCGCGCACGGATGCGCCGACGGCATTGATGTGCGTGCCCGGCGACAGCCAGTCGCCGAAGAGCACGGGTTCACGCGCCGACGTCGTGGCGCATACGATCTCCGCATCGGTCACCGCGGCCTTGCCGTTCTCGGCGACGCTCGCGTCGAGACCGAATCGCTCGCGCGCCGCGGCCGCCAGCAGTTCGGCGTTTTCCCGCGTGCGACTCCAGACCCGCAGCGTTTTGATCGGGCGCACGGCGCACATCGCCTCGAGGTGCGAATGCGCCTGCACGCCGGCGCCAATGATCGCGAGCGTGGAGGCGGTTTCGCGGGCGAGCGCGCGAGTCGCGACGCCTGAGACCGCGGCGGTTCTGATCGTCGTCACCGACGTCGCGTCCATGATCGCGGCGAGGCTGCCGTTTTCCGGATCGAACAGGAGCACGGCGCCCTGATGGGCGTCGAGCTCACTGCCGTGGTTTCCGGGATACACCGTGATGATCTTGGCGCCGATCGTCTTCGGCGTGCCGAGGTAGGCGGGCATCACCGCGAACGCGTTCTGCGAATCCGGCATGAGGAGCACGGTTCGCAGCGGCAGCAGTGCCTCGCCGCGCGCGAGCGTCGACAGCGTCTGCGCCATGAGGTCGATGCACTTCTCCATGGGGAGAAGGCGCTCGACCTCGGCTTGTGAAAGAACGATCATGTCGGTTTCCGTCTGACGAATTTCACGTGACGCATTCGCGCGCTCGTCACGTCGAAGCCAGTCACTTGCCCGCGGGCGCGGGTGAACTGCACAGTGTAGCCGCCACCAAGGAAGGTGTCGGCGAACGTCAAGCGAAGCGTGATCGGCGACGACGTACCGGTGTGCAGCACCAACGTCGAATCCATGGCGACGACGCGTTTGATCGCCCCGCCAAGCTCGTCGCTGATGTAGTCCCCGGCGTAGTTGGCCATCAGCTGCGGCGTCGCCGCGACGATCGCGTGGCGCTCCATGCGCACTGGAGAACCGGTCGGCCGTACGAGGTCGACGGTTCCCGCCGCGTCGTTGAATACCAAGACCGTCGGCTGTCCAGGAACGGCCATCCGGTCCTCGGAGATCGACACCAAGGCTTGATTGCCCTGAAAGCCGAGGATCAACTTGCCATCGCGAAAGCTCAGTCCATTCACCGTCATCGTGCGCGCCTCGAGGTAAGCGCCGACTCGCGCGCGCAGCTTTTCCGGAGACACGGCGACGGTCGGCGGCGCGCCCTGCGGCGTGACGTCGGCCTGGACGGGTGCCAGCGCGCTTGCCAAGTATGCATCGGCGACCCGTCTGGCCAGCAATCCTGGATTCGCGTTGCCCGAGTTGCAGAGAACGACCGTGGCGAACCCCAGATCCGGAAAACGCTCGGCCCACGTCCGATAGCCGGCATCGCCGCCGCTGTGGTTGACGGCGCGCGCGCCGCGATAGCGATCGGCGACCAACCCGAAACCGTAGTTCGACGTGTCGCCACCGGTGAGCGGCGTCGGCGTCTCCATACGGGCAACCAGCGCGCGGTCCCCGACAGTCGGATTGTCGAGGTTCGTCTCCCACTTGAGCAAATCACCCACGGTCGTGAACAGGCTCGTGGCGCCGTACGTGTCGTAGTTCGGGATGCTCACGTGCCAGACGCCGCCGCGCATCACGTACGCCGACGTCCGCCCGGGCACGACCATCGTGTAGTCGTCGTGGAAGTGCGTGTTCGTCATGCCGAGCGGCTTGAAGATCCGTTCGTCGGCGAAATCACGGAGCGACTTGCCACTCACACGCTTCACGATCACGCCGAGCAGGGTGAACCCCGTGTTGCTGTACAAGTACTCGGAGCCGGGCGTGAAATTCAGCGCCGTCTGGCGCGGCACGATGTCCATGACGTCCGCTTCGGTGATGCGGTCCTCCTCGAAGCGTCCGCGCGCCAGGCCGATGAGGTCCCACTGATCGCGCAGCCCACTCGTGTGCGTCAGCAGATGCTTGATGGTGATCGTTGTCCCGTAACTCGGGATCTCCGGCAGATACTTCCGGATGTCATCGTCGACCGAGAGCTTGCCGTCCCTGGCGAGCAACATGATCGACATCGCCGTGAACTGCTTCGAGACTGACGCGACGTGGAAGATCGACGCCGGCGTGATCGGCGTCCCCGTCTCGAGATTGGCCATGCCGTAGCCGTGCTCGTAGAC
>DATMHK010000358.1:0-3083 GCA_035554995.1 Gemmatimonadaceae bacterium | reverse complement strand
TCCGTCGACAGCTGAAACGACCGCAATCCGGACGACCGCACCACGGAGAAACGGAGCGTGTACACGCGACCCTCCGCGAAGCCGGCCGGAGCGATCGCGGCGAAACGGACGACACCCGGCTGCGGATTCACGACCCGGGTCGCGCCATCGTCGAGGGCCTGTTCTCGAACGAAACGCATGGCCGTGGTGTCGTACGCCAGTCGCGCCGTCATGCTCGCCAGCCGCGCGCCGACGACGCGCACGGTGACATCGATCTCCGCGCCCGGAGCGGCGAGCGAGTCGGACAACTCGAGGCGCGCTTCGGCCTGCGGCGAGGGCGCCGTCTTTGCCTGATCGGCGCGGCGCGGCTCGGTGCAGGCCAGCGCGAGCATGGCACTCGCCAGCGCGAGCGCGCGGTATGAGAGAATACTCATCGGAATACCACCGGAACTCGTGTAGACTGTGTCTGCCCTGTCAGGTTCGAGCCGTCGACGCCGCTGATGTCCAGCGCATAGATGAACATGAGACCGCTGCCGGCCGTTCGAGATGTCACCTTGATCGTCATGATATTCGTCACGCCGGTGAACCCGGTCGCGTTGGCGATCGACATGTGGACGACGCCGGAGGAGATGGTGAACACCGGCGGGTTCGGTCCTGTCGGGTTGGGGACGATGACCGTCCCCGGCAGGAACGAGATATCGGCGTCGATGCGCGCCGCGCCGACCGTCTTGCCGCGCGTGTCGAGAACGACCTGCACGAACGCTGTGTCGCCGATCTTGGTCAGATAGGTCGATAGGTCCGTGCGTACGATCGGCGACGTCTTGGACGCCGCGACGATCACGAAGATCGAGTCGCTCGAGAAGTCGGACAACGCGACGATCCAGGCGTCGCCGGCCGTCTTCGCGGTGATTTTCCCGTCAGCCGCGACGCTGGCGACGCTGGGCGAGCGGCTCGCCGTCGTCACTGTGATCCCCGAGATTGGGCCGCTGGGGCCGGCCACGGTGAACGTCGGCGCAAAGGTGTCGCCGATGTCGAGCACGTGCACCTTTTCCGATGACGTCCCGAACGTCACGTCGTAGTCCTGCACGACGAGCAGCGAGACGGTGATCGTCGCCGGCGAGTTCGGCGCGCCCGGCCCATTGAGCTTCACGGTGGCGTGGTACGTCCCGGGGGTGAGCCCGGCCATGTTGACGCCCAGCGTCATCACCGCCGGCGCGTTCGCCGTGTTGAGCGTGGCGACGAGCCACCCACTCGGCTCGCCGTTACCGTACGCCACCGGATCGATCGTCATGCCGACGAGTGGCTGCGCGCCAGGATTGGTGATGCTGATCGTCGCGGCCTGCGGTGCGTGATTGGCGCGTGTCGCGAAGCTCACGCTGCTCTTGTCGAGCGAAATGACCGGCGTCGGCGGCGGCGTCATCGTGAACTGGTTCGACGTCGCGCCGATGAGACCTTGTGCCGTGAAGGTCATGGTTCGCGCGCCGGCGACACCGGCGATCCCGAGGTCCGTGAAAGTCGCCACGCCGCCGGTCGTCGGCACGGCCAAGGTTCCGGTCAGGGTCCCCCCACCGCTCTGTAACGCCGCGGTGACCGTTGCGGAGGCCGTCGATACCAGGTTGCCCGCCGCGTCCCGGATCTCAACGACCGGTTGCGCCGTCAACTGACCGCCGATCGTGCCGCCGATCGGCTGCGTTCGGAGGCCCAGCTGAAACGCCGGTCCAGGCGTCACGGTCACGGCGACTGAGGCGGACACCGTTCCGGCGCGCGCCGTGACATTGGTCGTCCCAACCTTCACGCCGGTGATCGACCCGAGCGCCACCGACACGATGGTAGGGTCGTCGGCGGCCCAGACGACGCTCGCCGAGATCGTGCGGCCGTCCTTGGCGGTCACCGTCGCCGCAAGGTTGGTCGTCACCCCGGACGCGAGGCTGATCGACGACGACGGCGACAGTGTGATGCCCGCCGGCGTGTTGTCTGTTGGTTTTGGTCCGGTGGAGTCGCCCCCGCCACCCCCGCACGCGGCGCCGAACATCGCGGCCGCGATCATCAACAAGCTCGTACGACGCATTGCGCGAATTTGCCGCAAAACCGGCGATTCTCAAGGGCGCAAAGCGGTCTTAGAGCCGATTGACAACCGAATTAGCTCATTTGGGGTCTGACCCCCAATTCAAAAACGGGGTCTGACCCCAATTTCAAAAACGGGGTCTGACCCCAATTGTGTGAAATGGCGCCTGGCTGCAACAAAAAACCACCAACTATTCGGAGCGGAGCGCGATCATTGGCTCGACACGCGCCGCGCGCAGTGCTGGGAGGAGGGCGGCGAGGATGGCGGCGCCCATCAGGACGAGCGCCGCGACGACGATCGAGAGCGGATCACCCGGCTTGACCCCATTGAGCTGGGTCTCGAGGAGCCCCGTCGAGAGATAGGCGACCACGATGCCGACGACGAGGCCGACAACGACCAGCCGCATCGCATCCAGGAGCACCAGGCGCAGTACCCGGCTCCGCTGCGCGCCCAACGCGATTCGCAGTCCGATCTCCCGCGTCCGACGCGAGATCGAGTACGTCATGAGGCCATAGAGCCCGATCGCCGCGAGCAGCAACGCCAGCACCCCGAACGCCGTCGCCAGCTGCGCGACCAGCCGCTCCTGGGCGATGAATCGCTCCATCAGCTTCGCCAGCGGGTCGACGCCGTCGATTGGAAGCGACGAATCGACGCTGACCACCGTCTTCCGAATCTGCTGCACGACGGCCGTGGGGTCGCCGACGGTACGCACGGCAAGCCGCAGTGAGCCCGGCTGCGCGACCTGCGAGGTATTTACGTAAGGCCGATACATCCGCCGCAGGTTGTCTTCCTTGATGCCGTTTTGATGGATGTCTGCAACGACTCCGACGATTTGCAACGAGAGCGAGTCCGCGCGAATAAAGCGGCCGACGGCCGGTTGGCCCGGGAAAAAGAACTTGGCGAACGACTCGTTGACGACAATCACGCCTTCCGGCTTGTTCTCGTCGGCGGCGGTCAGCTCGCGTCCCTCGAGCAGCCGCGTACCCGTCGCGGTGAAGTAGCCCGGTCCGACATGGTCATACGAGATCAGCGTGTCCTG
>DATMHK010000357.1:0-10144 GCA_035554995.1 Gemmatimonadaceae bacterium | reverse complement strand
GTGGCTGGTGACCAAGATCGGCACGCCGCCGGCTTTCACGCGGCCCGCCGCGCCATCGGCGCCGACGGCCACGCCGGCGTTCGATCCGAGCAGCTTCAACCCGCATGATCCGTCGTACCTCGCGAATCCGTATCCGACGTATGCGCAGTTCAGGGAACAGGCGCCGGTCTTCTGGGTCGAGCCCTACAACAGCTACTGGGTGTTCCGCTACGAAGACGCTATGCGCGTCTTCAACGACTCGGACAACTTCGGGCCGGCGCCTGGTCCGCCGGCGCCGCCGGGCGTGAACGACTTCATGAAGAACCGCACGGAACCGCCGCCGGCGATTCCGCCGGGGCCGTTCGACGTGCTCGCGAATTTCCCCGAAGGTTTGTTCTTCCTCGATCCGCCGGAGCATGGCCACGTGCGTGGGCTGCTCGAGCCGATGTTCGCGCAATCGATCGCCAGTGCGACTGCCGTCGCCGCGATTGCCGCGCGCCAGAAGCTCGTCGCCGCCAAGACGAGCGGCATGATCGAGCTGTACATGGACTACGCGCTTCCGATGCCCGCGGCCGTGCTGATGTCGGTCATGGGCATTCCGCAGCAGGACTGGATGGGCATCGGCGGCTGGATTGGCGCCAACCTCGCTGGTCACGACATCACGGCGCCGGCGGGGGTGCAAGCCGCGGGCGCAACGTCGTACCTCGCCCTCATCGGCTATCTCCAGGGCCTCATGCGTGGCTGTCCGTTCCACGCGACCAAAGGCCAAATGCTCGACCTGATGACGACGGAAGGTGTCGCCCCCGGCAAGATGGAGGCGGCGCAGGTTCAAACGACATCGGCGAATCTCATGATCGCCGGCTACCTCTCGACGACGTTCCTGATCGCGACGGGGATGTACAACCTGCTCAACACAAATCAGCTAGAGCTTCTCCGGAACCAGCCGTCGTTGCTCATGAACGCCATCGACGAGATGCTGCGCTTCGACGCACCGGCGCAACTCGTCGACCGGTTCGTCGCCAAGCAAACCGTCACGCTCGGCGGAAAGACGCTCATCGCCGGCGATCCGGTCACCGTCGTCCTCGGATCGGCGAACCACGACCCCAACGCATTTCCGAACCCCGACAGCTTCGACATCACTCGGAAGTTCGATCCAAAATGGCCGCACTTGGGCTTCGGGTGGGGCATTCACCGTTGCATTGGTGCGCCATTGGTCATGGGGCATACCGCGCCGGTGGCGTTCCAGATGCTGCTCGACGAGCTGCCCGTCATCAAGCTCGCGGGGACGCCTCAGTGGCAGACCGACCCGTATCTCAGGTCCGTCAGCAACCTGCCGCTCACGATCGGTTGATCACAACGCGGCTCAGAACCTGTACTCGAGCCGCGTCATCAACAGTCTGCCGATCACCGGCGCGCCGACGAACTCGGCGTGCCGGTCGTCCGTGAGATTCTCGACGCTCAGCGTCACGCGTGCGCCGCGATAGCCCGGAATCGCCGCGCCGACTTCAGCATCCGCGACCGCGAATCCGGGCACGTTCCCGTTCCACACGCCGTCGATCATCTGAAACGATCCGACAAACCGCGTGCGCAGCTCCGCTGACGCGTCATGCGACGCCTCGCGCCAGCGCGCCGAAAAAAGCGCTTTGTGGCGGGGAGCGTTCATGGAGAGGTCCGGCTCTCCCGGATTCTTGCCCGGGAAGAAATTGTCGCTCGTGAACGAGTAGGACGACGCGAGCGACACGTGGTTGCTCGCGGCCCACTGCAGCGCGAGGTCCGTTCCCCAGAGCTCGACGCGACCGAAGTTGCGGTAGGTGAGCACGATGTCCGATCCACCGAGCGGGCCCGCCGGCGCGATCGTGCCGAGTGGGATGCCGGGCGCCTGCGCGTTCGCGTTGATCCCGCCAATGCCGGCCGCCAACTGCCCCGCCTGCGCCGCGGGCATGAACTTGCCGAAGTACGCGGCCAGATCGGCGGTCGAGAGAAACGCATTCGGCGTCTCGACGGCAAGCGGTCCGCGGAAGTTCTCCCGGCGCGTGGCGTACACGTTGGCTTCGAACAACAATCGCCCTGCGATGAGCCCCTTGTATCCGGTCTCGACGGAGTTGGTGATCGTCGGCTTGAGGGCGCCGATGTCGTCGGTTGGCGCCGCGGACGCACGGAACACACCGGCCGACGGATCGAGCATGCGCAGCACCGTCTTTACGTCTTTCGACGTCGGCGCCGGCAGTGCCGAGATGTCGACGCCGTTCGCTTTCATGATTTGCACGACTGCCGGCCAGAGGAGCGTCGCGTCCAACGGAAGCTGGCCGGCGGCGAACGGAGACATCATGCACAATCCACCGGCGCAGTCGCGCGCAAAGTGGAATCCGCTCTGCGGCACGCCCACCGCGCGGATCGCGTAGGGCAGGGGGTTCAACCGCGCCGCCACGATGTCGACGAACATGTCGGTAGGCGTCGGCGTGGCGAACGCGCGGTTGTAGCTGAGCCACCACCGCTGTCCCGATCGTGGCACGTACGAGACCGATACACGCGGTGAGAACACCGCGCCGTTCATGCGGTCGTTCTTGTCGACGCGCGCCGCGGTGAGGAGCTGCACGGTCTGCGAGAGCTTCGTCTCCGCCTGGGCGTACGCGCCGGTTTCCACGATGACGTCGTCGTTCTCGTTCCGCCCGTCGATCGTGGCGTTGGTTCGTGGATCGGTGCGCTGCGCGTCCAGGCCGTAGGTGATCGTGCTGCGCTGCGCGACGTCGAAACCATGCTGGACCTGTCCGACGAGGAGATTCGAGCGATCGTAGACCGGAGCGTCCGTTCGCAAATTGAACGTCTTTCCGGCGTTGTTGATGTTGACGAAGGTTTGGGCGAAGAAGCGGCCATCGCTGTATCGCAGCTGCGCGAAGTCGTATCGCCAGTCCTTGATCTGGCTCGCACCGATGCTCGTGTACTCGACGTGGCGCTTGGCCAGCGTCGAGCCAACGTCCACGACCGCGGTGCCGGTGGACGTAACCTTGACGTCGGCGCGCGCCTCACCGCCGACGCGCTCGACTAACGGGTCACGCGGGGTGATCTCGGCGGGTTCGGGCGGCGCGTCCCACTCGTGCGCGCGGAGAAATTTGCCGGAAACCTTGAACGCGAATCGATCGCTCGGCACCGCCGCATAGCGGACCGCCGCCTGCCCGAGCGAGCGTTCGCCGCCCGCGAGGCTGACGCTCGTGCCAGGCGATTCGAACGGGGACTTGGTGATGAAATGAACCACGCCGTCCGCCGCGTTCGGACCGTAGAGCGCGGAGGCGGGACCGCGCAGCACCTCGACCCGGTCGATGTCGTCACCCGTTGCCGTGATGAAGTGCGACAGGTTGCCGCGCAACGATGGAATCGACGCCGTCCTGTAGTCGGACAGCATCAACAACGATGTTCCGAACGTCTGGTTGAATCCGCGGGCGACCACCTGTCTTCCCTGGATGCCCTGCTGTGCGACGTCGACCCCCGGAACGTTCACGACGTAGTCGAGGGCCGTGACAGCGCTCCGCTCTTTTACCGCTTGCTCATCCACGACGTCGATCGCTACCGGCGCGTCGAGCGCCTTGTCGGCGTGACGGTTCGCCGTCACCACGGTGTGCTCGAGCTGGACGGCCACCGGCGTCAGCTCGGCGTCGACGCTGATCGCGGTGTTGCCTTCGCTCACTGCCACGTCGGGCACGCGTCGCTCCGCGTACCCGATCAAACGAAAGGCGAACGTGTACCGGCCCGGCGCCAGGCGCAGTCGGTACCGTCCAGACGCGTCGGAGACGGTTTGGGCTTGCGAATGCTCGCCGACGCGGGCTTCAACGACTGCGCCGGCGAGTGGCTGATTGTTCGTTCGAATCGTGCCGGAGACGGCGACCTGTTGCGCGCTCACGAATTGGAGCGGCAGAAGTACTGCGGCAAAGAGTCCCAGCGCTGCGTTGCGCATGAGCTCGCTTGGCTGAAGGTGCCCTAACTATACCGATGTTCTCTTGTGATAGCCAATTATCGGCTGAGGCGCGGCGCACATTATCCGAGAGTCAGTCCGCGGTTCCCTCCACTGGCACTAGGCTCTCCGGCGCGCCGGCACGCGTGAGCGGCGCCGGCGCGATACTCGAGACGGCGCGCCACCAAGGATCCACGCCGGTCCACTGTGTCGGTTCAACAGGAGCACCCAGCTTCGGCATGAGGAGTGGAACGCCTGCCCGCGCGCCGAGTGTGGCGACCGTTTCCGCGGGTTCGCTCCAGGGATGGATCGCGAGGTTGAACGTCCCCCAGTGAATCGGCAAAAAAACGCCACTCGCCAGAAGGCCGTACGCGCTCAATGCGTTGGCGGGCCCCATGTGAATGTCGCCCCACGCCGGATGGTACGCCCCGATCTCGAGAGCGACGAGGTCGAAGGGGCCAAGTCGGCGGCCGATCTCCGCGAACTCGGGCGTGAGACCGCTGTCGGCGCCGAAGAACACGGAATGTTTTGGTCCGCGGAGATGGAAGGACGACCAAAGCGTCGTGTTCCGATCCTTGATGCCTCGCCCCGAAAAATGCTGCGCCGGCGACGCGGTCACCGTGACGCCCTTCACGTCCGCCGTCTCCCACCAGTCGAGCTCCGTGATGCGCTTCGCGGGAATTCCCCAGCGCTCGAGCCGCTCGCCCACACCGAGCGATGTGATGATCGGCGTTTCGGCGCGCGCCTTGGCGAGCGTAAGAACCGTCGAGCGATCGAGGTGATCGTAGTGATCGTGCGACAGGATGATGGCGTCGAGCGGCGGCAGCGCCTCGAGTGGGGCCGGCGGCGGGTGAAAGCGCTTCGGACCAGCGAATCGCACGGGCGAGACGCGATTGCTCCACACGGGGTCCGTCAGAATGCGTACACCGTCGATCTCGATGACGAGCGTCGAGTGCCCGAGCCAGGTGACGCGGAGGCCGGACGACGGACGCGTACCCCACGACGAGGTCGGGTCCACGAGCGGAAGCGGCGTCGACGGAATTCGGTTCTCGTCCGGACAAAGGAAGTCGCGCATCGTCGGACGCTCGACGCCCGGTTTCAGTCCGGTGGAAACCGCGTGCGTGTTTCGAAACGTTCGCCCATCGAACCGCGGTGATGCCAGAATCCGCTCGCGGCGGTGGCTGCTCGTTTTGTCTTGGCGTGACGGCATATCTACAAGATGCTTACGGGGGGAATCCGTCGGCATAGCTTTGGCGCATGCCGACCGGATCGCCGCGCCCGAGACTGACACCGGAGCTCATTGGTCTCACGGCGCTCTCGCTGCTCACCCACTTCTGGAATCTCTTCTCGCCCGCCGCCGTCGTGTTCGACGAAGCGTACTACGAGAAGTTCGCCGGCGCGTACTTCACGCACGCCTTCTACTTCGACGTCCATCCGCCACTCGGCGATTTGATGTACGCCGCACTCGCCCGGTGCCTGCACATCGCGCCGGCGATTCTCACCGCACCGTCTCCCGCGCCCGCGTTACGGCTGCTGCCGGCGACCTTCGGCGCGTTGACCATTCCGCTCGTCTACATCATCCTGACTCAGCTCGGTGCGGGGCGACGAATCGCCGCACTTGGCGCGGCCGCCGTCTTGCTCGACAACGCGCTCCTCTCCGCGTCGCGATTCATTCTGCTCGACACGTTTCTCATCGGTTTCGGGCTGGCGGCGATTGCCTGCTATCTCGCGTCACGCGATCGCCCGACGCGCTCGCGCGTGAGTTGGCTCGCCGCGAGCGCGTTCCTGGCCGGCTGTGGCCTGTCCATCAAGTGGACGGGATCGTCGGCGCTCGCGGTCATTCTTGTCGCCTGGTTCGTCGCGTCGGTAAGGTCGCGCGTCGGCGTCAAACGGCTCATCGGGGAAGGGCTCGTTCTGACGGCGATCCCGGCGATCGTCTACTGCACGGCGTTCGCGATTCACTTCGCGCTGCTCACGCACTCCGGTCCGGGCAACACGTTCATGTCCGTCCGGTTTCAATCGCAGCTGGTCGGTTCGTCGCAGTACGATCCGGCCGTGCACATGTCGTACTGGGCGAAGATGCGGGACGTGCACCACGCGATTCGCTACGCGAACGGCGGCCTGCAGAACGCGACGAATCCGGCCGCATCTCCCTGGTACACGTGGCCGACGATGAAGCATCCGTTCGCCATGTGGGAGGACTCGGGAACGCCTGCCGGGACGAAGACGACGATCCTTCTGCTCGGGAACCCGGTGGTTTGGTGGGGCGGTTTGGTCGCGGTGCTGCTTGGTGCGGCGATGATCGCGCTCCGCCGATGGCGCTATCCGGGATATACCTACGCCATCGTTTTCCTGGCCGGTGCTATCACCATCAACTATCTGCCGTTCGCTGCGATCCGCCGGCTGGTGTATCTGTACCACTATCTCTTCGCGCTCATTTTTGTCGTGGCGCTGGGGAGCGTGATGATTGGCGTACCGGCCGGGTGGAATGGTGACGGCATTGGCTTCTGGAGCTTTCCAACCCGGCGTTCGGCCGCGGGCTACGCCGCGGCAATCGTCCTCTTGCTCGTCGGCTTCTGGTACTTCCTCCCCTTCACCTACGGCTGGACACTGAGTCTCGCGTCATGGGATGCGCGCTTTTGGGTGTTGCACCCCCGTCTCTGAGCGACGAGATCAATCTCCCCGCATCGCAATGACGGGGTCGACGTGCATTGCCCGGCGCATTGGAATAGTGCAGGCGAGCACCGAGACACCGAGCAGCACCGTCGCCGTCACCAGAAAAGACAATGGATCCGTGGCGCTCACGCCGTGAAGAAGCGTTCGGATCATTCGTGTTCCCCAGATCGCCGCGATCAGCCCGGCGGCGAGGCCAGCCACCGAGAGCACGATCCCTCGCACGACGACGGCCCCCGCGATGTTGCGCGGGGTCGCGCCAAGGGCGATACGAATTCCAATCTCCCGCGTGCGCTGCGCGACGACGTACGAGATGACGCCATAGAGGCCGATCGCCGACAACACGACCGCCAGCCCGGCAAACATCGCCAACAGCGTCATCGTGAACCGTTCGCTCGCGATCGACTCGGCGAGCGCGCTCCTCGCCGATATGACGGGCGGCGGTGCGAGGCGGGGATCAAGCTGCTGCACGATCTTGTGGAGCGAATTCGTAGGATCGACACCATCGGCGACGCGTACGGCGAGCGATATCTCAGGACCGCCATCCGACACGGCGAACGGCAGGTAGACGAGTGGCTCCGATCGATCGCTCGTCAGGCCAAGGAATGGGATGTCGGCCGCCACGCCTTTCACGGTCAGCCACGATGCGTCGCTCCCTTTCGTTCCACCGCCAAATCGCAGTCGTTTGCCGATCGGAGTCTGCCCCGGCCACAACCTCTTCGCCAAGCTCTCGTTGATGATGACCTCACTCGCGCTTCCACTGGCGCTGTCGAACGCCGCCCCTTGTCGCAGCGAGAGTCCCAACGTCGCGAAGTAGTTCGGTTGAACGCCGTTCATGGCGATGAAATTCGGCGCGACGTTCTTGGCGTCGCTCGCCGCGCCTTCAGGGTCGAGCGATCCCATGAGGAAGCTGCTGTTCGGCGGCAGCGACGACGACACCGTGGCGCGCGAAACACCGGAGATGCGCGCGGCACCACTCATCAGCGCGTCGATGAATGGACGCGACGTCGCAGGGTTCGGGTAACGAGACCGCGGCAGCTCGATCTCCATGAAGTACAAATTGCGCACGTCGAATCCGGGGTCGGTGCGCTGCAGAGCAATCACGCTGCGCGTGAGCAACACCGCTCCAACCAACAGCAGGGCCGACACCCCCATCTCGGTGATCACGAGCAACGATCGAATTCGTTGAGCACGACGGCCGGCGGACCCGGACTGCGCTCCGGAGCGCAAGGCATCGATCCCGATGTGCCGCGTCCCGTGCGCTGCCGCGGTGATGCCGAAGGCAACACCGGTCAGAAGTGCGATCACGACCGCCGCGGCCAGCGTCGCACCATTGATCTCGGCCGCGCTCAAGTCCGCCAAGTCCGCTGGACGCAGCAGTTGCACCAGACGCACCCCACCGACGGCGAGCGCGAAGCCCAGTGCGCAGCCGAGGGCGGCGAGGATCAGACTTTCGGTGAGCAATTGCCGGATGAGGCGCGACCGGCCCGCGCCGAGGGCGCCACGAATCGCCAGCTCGCGCTCGCGCGTCGCTCCGCGGGCGAGCAGCAGGTGAGCGACGTTCGCGCAGGCGACGACGAGTAGCAGCGCGACGGCGCCGCTCAGGAGAAACAGCGACGTTCGGAAACCGAGGAATTGACCCGGCCTCACGAGCTGGGTCACGAACCGACGCGAGCTGGTGCGATCACGGATCCCCGTGCGGGCGATGATCGAATCGAGCTCGCGTGCGGCGGCATCGAAACTGACGCCCGGTCGGACACGAACCACGGTCGATTTGCCGAAGTCCAGCGTGTCACGAGTCAGCGGCAGCCAGATGTCCGTCCGCGGCGCTCGGCTCGATGGCAGACGCAGTTTCGCCGGCGCGACACCGATAACGGTGTACGGGGCATCATCGATCGTGATGCGCGCGCCCAGCACGTTGGGATCGGCGCCAAAGCTCTGGCGCCACAATCCTTCGCCGAGGATGGCGACGTGGTCGGCGCCGTGCTCGAGCTCCGTCCTCAGAAAGGTGCGTCCACGAAGGAGGCGAACGCCGGCGAAGCTCGGGAAGCCTCCATCGATCATCCCGGCGTGCGCCACACGCGCGTCGCCGGTTCCCGTGATCGTGACGTCGCGCGTCCTGTACGGCGCGATCGCCTCGATGGAGCGGGCATATCGCCGCCAGGCTTCTACCATCGCGCCGTTCGGTTCCACCGAGAGCGACGGTCCTTGCGGCTTCGGATCGGATCGCCAGATGCGCGCGATGCGGTCGGGGGCCGGATATCGAACGGGACGCAGAATCAAACTATCGAGCACACTGAACATCGCCGTCGTTGCGCCGATCCCCAGCCCGAGCGTGAGCAGGGCGACGACGGTCCAGCCCTTCTGTCGCGAGAGAGTTCGGAACCCGTATCGGACATCCTGGGCGAGTGCATCCACCGTGGTCGTTCTCGACAGGCGGCGCTGGCCTCTCCGGCCAATCGTGAGACACGCCGCTCGCGCGGCGCGAAGATCGCCCAGGCGGCGCGCGACCGCGGCGCGCGCCTCGTCGTCGGACATCCCGTCGGCGCGGTAGTCGCGGATTCGCATGTCGAGATGGAACGCGAGCTCCTCGTCGACGTCCTGGTCGACGCTCGCGCCCCAGAATCGCAGATAGCGTCGCCAGGCGGGCGTCGCGCCGCGTTCGTGGTCGGATTCGCGTCCCGTGCGCATTCGGCTCTGCCTCTATGCCGTGCGCGGCGCCGACTCGAGCACCTTCGACACCGCGCCGGCGAAGCGCGCCCAGTATTCGTGTGACGCGCGAAGCTGCTTTTTCCCCGCCGTCGTCAGCCGGTAGAACTTCGCGCGGCGATTGTTCTCCGTCGTCCCCCACTCGGCCGCGATCAGGCCTCGCTCCTCGAGCCGGTGGAGCGCGGGGTAGAGCGAGCCTTCTTCAACTTGGAGCGCGTCGTCGGTGCAGTCCTCGATCCAGCGCGCGATGCCGTAGCCATGGGCCGGCGCCCAGGACAGGGTCTTGAGGATCATCAGGTCGAGCGTGCCCCTGAGAAAATCGATCGACGGATCGGGCACAGGCGGCTCCAGCTTCGAATGAGTCGAATTGGGGTCTGACCCTATTTACGAAACGCGAAATAGGGTCAGACCCCAATTGCGACCTTGGAAGGGATCGTTACCCCTAGGATTCCGAGGTATGATACCTAGGAAGTCTTGGGTACGCAAGTCTGGCCGACGTTAGCTTTCGCCCATGACTGAGGACGCTTCACGGTCCGCGGCCGCGAAAGAGGCCCGGCTGGTTGATTGGCTCGTCTCGCGCGGGTCGATCGCCATCGGGTTCAGCGGCGGCGTGGACTCGGTGTATCTCGCCGCTGTCGCCGTTGAGTCGCTCGGTGGCGATCACGTCGTCGGCATCATCGGGCGCAGCGCCTCGTATCCCGAAGCGCAGTGGGCGTCGGCGAGAGCGGTCGCGAACGACATCGGACTCGACGTGGTCGAGATCGACACCGACGAGCTCAACGACCCTCGGTACGCCGCTAATCCGTCGAACCGCTGCTACTTCTGCAAATCGGAACT
>DATMHK010000356.1:0-48565 GCA_035554995.1 Gemmatimonadaceae bacterium | reverse complement strand
CCGCTTGGACGGAGGAGAGCGCGAGCGTCGTGATCGATCCACCGGCGGCGGGCGCGCCCACGCCGGTGCTCGTGATCGTGGTTGCGGCGAGCGTGACACCGCGCGGCGCGGCGAGGTCCGGGCTGATGACCCGCCAGTGCTGCCCCGCGTCGTTCGACTCGAGCACGTGCTGCGCCGCCATGTACAGCGTGCGCGGATTCTGCGGCGAGAAGGCGAGTGGCGGTGCGCCGCCAAAGCGCTCGTCATCGCCGGGCTGGTAGAGCACGACGACCTGTCCCGTGACGCGATCGTAGCGGCGCAACACGTGATACCAGCCCTGGGTGTACATGTACCGCTTGTCCGCGGGGTCAGCGATCAGAAACCCGTTCTCGAATCCACCGGCGGGATACCAGTCGTTCGTGCGGATCTCTCCGAAATCGCTGCGGCTCGCGACGCAAGCGGTGCCGGAGTCCTGCTGCGGCCCGCAGACGTGATACGGGAAGTCATAATCCGTGGCGACGCGATAGAACTGTCCGTTGACGAGTCCATAGTACGGCGTGAAGGTCGCGCCGCCGTCGACGGTGATCGCCGCGCCCTGATCGACGCCGATCAGCATCCGCTTCGCGTTGGTCGGATCGATCCACATGAAGCGCGGGTCGGCGCCGCTTGGCGCGCCCCACCACGAGACGACGCTCTTACCGCCGTCGGTGGAGCGATAGATCGACGTGCCCGTCAGGTAGACGACGTCGGGATTCTGTGGGTCCGCGTAGATCTTGCCGCCGGCACTCGCCAATCGTTCGGTGCCGAGCGACCAGGTTTCGCCTCCATCGTCCGAGCGATACAACCACCGACCTCCGGCGACGGCGCGTCCAGTCAGGCCGACCATCGCGTACGCACGCTTTCCGTGCGTGCCTGACGCAACGGCGAACGACGCGATGCGCGAACCGTCGGGCAGACCGCGTCCCGCGATCGGTTGCCAGGTGACGCCGCCATCGGTCGATTTGAAAATGCCGGCGCCCGTCGTCGCGACGGCCGCGTAGACGATCTCGGGATCAAAGAAATCGTAATAGAGATCGGACGCATCGGCGGCGCCGGTCGTCGGCAACACGCGGGTCCAGGTGCGTCCGCCGTCGGTGGTGCGATACACGCCGCGCTCGTCGGGCGCTTGGCTGGGTGATGCGGCGCCGCGACCGCCGCGGCCCTGTGCGGCGACGAGCACCAGGTTCGGATTGCGTGGCGCGACGATCACCGCGCCGATGTAAGGCGACGTGCGGAGCCCGACGTTCGTCCACGTTTTCCCGGCGTCGGCCGACTTGAACACTCCCTTGCCGGGCGTGAACGACCATCCGGACCGATCGCCGGTGCCGACGTATACCGTGGTTGGCTCCGATGGCGCGACGGCCACGGCGCCGACGGAGGCGACGTGCACATCGTCGAAGACCGGCTTCCATGTATTGCCGGCATTCGTCGTCTTCCACACGCCGCCCTCGGGCATCCCCGCGTAGTACGTCGTCGGGTCGCCGGGGATTCCCGCGGGCGCGGACACGTACCCCGAGCGCGGCGGTCCGATCGAGCGCCACTTGAGGTCGGCGAAGTACGATGAGTCGACGTGGGCGGGGCCCTGCGTGAGCGCAGGCGAGGGCACGGCGACCGTAACGACGGTAACAATTGCGACTCGAACCGAGAATGAAACGGCGCGCATGCCAGCTTCCTCGTCGTTGGTCAGGGCAGAGGATTCCATAATGGCACCCGCCGCGGCTCTCGACAACGACACACGCCTTCTTGAACGCTGAACCGTTCCGCGTTTCCTTTGTTCCTCGCAGGCGCGCGGTCCGGGCGCACCCCGACGATGAGGCCAGCCCGATTACTCATCTTCACGGGAGGTTGGTATGAAGCGGACTCGCTTCGCGGGAATGGCGGCATCAGCGCTGGTGGTGACCGGAGTCGCGGTCGCTCTCACGTTGGGTGTCGGACGTACGGAAGCCGCGGCTCCGGGCCTCAGCAACGCGGATCTCGACGCGATTGTCGCGGCCGCGGTGACGGCGGCGAATACCACGGGCAGTGGCTTCCGGACATCGCCGGTGGTGCAGCCGACGAAAATGCAAATCGCCATCGTTGCCCGCGACGGCAAACTGCTTCGGCTCTTCTCGATGCCCGATGCCTGGGTCGGCTCGATCGACATCGCGATCGCCAAGGCGCGCACCGCGGCGTTCTTCTCGAGCGATCAGAACGCGCTGACGAGCCGCATCATCGGCCAAGTCTCTCAGCCCGGCGGCCCGCTGTGGGGAATCGGGAACTCGAACCAGCTCGGTATCAGCGGCAGCCAGGAGTTTCGAAACGGTATCATCACGTTCCCCGGTGGCATACCGCTCTACAAGAACGGTGAGCTGGTGGGCGGCATCGGTGTGAGCGGCGACGGCGTCGATCAGGATGAGCAGGTCGCGTTCGCCGGTGCGGCTGGATTCCCGCCAGGGGCGGGCGTCAGCAAACTCGGATTCTGAGCCCCGGTCAACGGGCTCTTGCGACCCAGGGATCGACTGCGCGCGTGTTTTGAGGCCTAGACCGATTTGTATCCGGCCACGCTTTGCGGTCTCCCTGAGTCGGCGGGTAAGCGTGAGTCGCTAACCGTAAGTTTCCGGCGGCTTTAGAGAGCGAACGTGCTGTCAGTCGCCTTGCGTCGGCACGTCCTTAATGTGAAGTTCGGTCGGCGTTCAGCCCACCGGTGCCGGTGCCTTCTCCCATCCCGCAGCCCCCCATGCGAGCCTGGTTTTTCGGCGTAGCCGCGCCAATCGCGTGGCCTGGGCGCCCTTAGCGCGCCGGTACCATGCTCGGTTTTCTCATCGCCGCGATCGGATTGTCTACTGCCGCAGAAATCTATTTGCAGCATTTGCAGGCAATCGACAGGATCGCGAGCTCCATGTGCCGGCGCCACGGGATCCGCGGTGCGGACGCAGAGGATTTCGCGTCGGAGGTCCGGCTCCGCCTGCTGGAGGATGAGTACGCCGTGATCAGAAAGCATCGCGGCGACAGCAGCGTGACCACTTTTCTCACGGTGGTCATTGCCAACCTGTTGCGCGACTATCGGATCAAGATGTGGGGAAAATGGCGCCCCTCGGCCGAGGCGAAGCGGCTCGGGGAAGCGGCGATCCTCCTCGAGACCTCGATGTATCGAGACGGATTCTCGTTCGAGGACGCGTGCGCCCTTCTCGAGCGCGACGCGCGGCTCGACGTCGATCGAACTCAACTTCGCGAGATTGCGAAAAAGCTTCCCGTTCGCGCGCCGCGTCGTATCGAAGGCGAAGAGGCGCTCGCCGAGGTGCCTGCCATCTCGCAATCCGACGGTCGCGTCCTCGAGGCAGAGCGAGTGGAACAGCACACGGCGATGCACGCGAGCGTGACACGCTGGATCGAAACGCTCGCGAACGAGGATCAATTAATCATCAAGCTCCGGTTCTACGAGGGCCTTTCGGTGGCCGACGTCGCCCGAGCGCTCAATGTGCCGCAGAAGCCACTGTATGCGCGGATCACTCGACTGCTCCAGACATTGTCGGTTGCATTGAGGAGGGAGGGCATCGGACCCGAAGCATTCGCCTTTTTCGAATCTGCGTAACCTTGCCGAAATCCTCGAACCGCGTCCGTCCCATGATGATAGAAGCGGACACTCCGTGCCCCGACGATGTGGCATATCCATAGGTCCGCCCTCGTTCCACGACCATGAGCACACCTGAATCATCAATCGATCTCGAGTTGATCGCGGCGTTCATCGATGGCCGCTTGGGACCGGCCGACCGTGAGCGCGCCATGACCCTGCTCGCGACCTCCGATGCCGCGTTCGATGTGTTCGTCGACGCAACTCGTGCTCGCGCGGAGTCTGGCGCCACGGTGATTCCGATCGGGCGCGCTCAACGGTGGCGCGGTCGACGGCAGGCGTGGTGGGTGTTGGCACCGGCAGCGGCGGCGGCCGTCTTGCTGGCCGCGGTGCTTCTGCGCACCGGGCCTCGCTTGGAACGGAACGCAGCTGTGTCGGCAACTGCGCTCATCGGCGCCTTGGGTGGCGCGAATGTGGGGATCGGCACGAGCGCCCGAGGGCAGGAACGCGGATGGTCGCTCACTCGCGGTGGAGGGGCGAGCCTTACCGATTCTGCGAATGCATTCAGATTGGGCGTGCGAGCGTTCGACTTGCGCGTCGCCGTCATCACGGATGATCGCCAAACCGCCGATCGACTCGTGAGCGAGATGCTCGATCGAATCTCCGCTGTGCAGTTCTCGCAGTTCGTCGCCGCGCGGTACACGAGTCTCCGTCGCGAAATCGCCGGAACGGAGCGCGAGCGGCTACTCGCCGACGTGTCGCAGGCCGAATCACGGCTGGGCGAGCTGCTCGAAGGAAGTGCAGGCGACGTCTTCTGGTTCAACTACGGAAAATGGTCGGCCGCGGCGGAGCTGGCGGCAGACACGCGCTCGCGGGCGTTCTTCCAATCGGAACTTTCAACGCGCCTCGTGCGTGACGCGCTGGCACGAGACGGCGGCACACGCGGCGATTCAATCGATCTTCACCGCGCGACCGATTTGGCGCGGGCGAGCGCGACGGATCACGATTTCGAGCTGGAGCGCGACGCCCTTCGCTCGCTGATCAAGAAGCACGCAGAATGAAACGCCGAATCCCGCGCCGCGCGCCGCAGCGCAACGGCGGTGGGCGAAGTCGAGGGCGCGCGCGATGTCTTCGATGATCCGCAGTGGAATGGATCGGGCACGGAGAACTGTTCCACTCGTGAGATCCGGGCACGGAGCGACTCGCCCTCGATGAACGGCATCACGTAGTACGGTCTGCCGTCGATCTCGCCCGAATCGCAAAGCGAAACAATGTTCGGATGCTGAAGCTGTGCCGACACGCTAATCTCGGCACGGAAGCGGTGTTCATCGACCGAGTCGACGATCTCGTCGATCATGTGCAGAGGAGGACCCGCGGACGTGATCGGCGCTATCAGGCTAGACGGACGCGCCTGGCGGTTTCGTGTGTTGGCGCGCGAAGCGAACGGCGCGGCCGATGTCCGGTCGCCCATAGCCGTGGAGGACGCTGTGCCCGTCGGCATCGTACGTCGCGTTCTCTTTATCGATCTTCTCGCACGAGAGGCGGATCACTTGCTTCACCTGGCGCCAGGTGAGATCGGGGTTGGCGCTCAGGATCAGGGCGCAGATGCCGGCGACGGCGGAGCAGGCGGCGGAGGTGAATCCAAAGGAGCTCGTGTAAAACGTCTGGCCGGCAAGGAAGGAGCCGGCGGGCGTCGTTGTCAGGTAGGTCATGCCGGCGCCGACCGCGTCATCGGGATCGTTGCTCGGAAAGACACACCAGAGTGCGTCGCCCCAACTGCTGTATTTCGGACGCGTTCCAAGGCAATTGCACGCGCCAACGGCGATCACTCCTGGATGGGACGCGTAACCGTTGCGCGCGATGTCGCGACCATCGTTTCCGGCGGCAAACACAACGATGCAGCCCGTTCCGTTACGCCCGTGCGCTACGGCGTAGTCCAGGGCGTCCCGCGTGTGCGCCGGTAGACGTCCATCGTCTTCGACACCCGCTGGCGGCGCCCACGCGCAACAGATGACGTCCGCGCCTCGATCGGCGGCCCACCGAATGGCGTCGGCTTCCGCCGGATCACCGGTTCGTGTTCCAAGGACCGGCACGCCAACCGGTAGCAGAAGTGCGTCCGGCGCGACACCGCTGATTTCAACGCCGGCCGCCAACGCGAGTCCGGCGACCTTGGTGCCGTGTGGCCGGAGCACGTCAGCGCCGCTCCAGTAATCACTGGACGAATCGTTGTAACCGGGCAGCGTTCTGCCGAGGAATTCAGGGTGGCCACGAACGTCCACCTCTTCATCGATCACGGCAACAACGACTCCGGCCCCACGCGTCTCCGCCCAGATGTCCTCGATGCCCGGGACGTGCGTCCTGATGTCTATGGGCATGGCCGGTCTCTAGGCGGTTGCGTGGGACACGTGTCGATGTTTGGGCAGACGCCTACTCTTTGGCCGGAACACAAACTGGTCGGCTGTCGATTTCCGCTGCCGGCTTCGGCGTCATAAGAGGCGTAAGCGGCGTGAGACGGTTGGCGACGAGATAGGGAAAGGGCAGAGCTTCGCCTGGCCCCTTGGCGAGTAGGGTTGTCCGATCCTCGTCCCACAGCTTCCCATCATACTTATTGGCGGCGGCGGTGAACCGAGCGTACTCCGCCCCGTCAAGATTGACCGGAGCGTAGCCGGCGCGCATGAACAGCCACTGGAAATCGATTCCCCATGGCGTTGGCTTCGTTCGCTGGAATTCGAAGTTGTTGATGAGGATCTCGACGCCGTCGCTCGACGTGTACGGGTTCGGCTTTCCCGATTGCTTGACGGGGGCGCCGTCGATCTTGACGCTGGCGGCGTCAATCTCCACGACAACCTCGTTCGCCATGTTCCCTTGAAGATCACTGCCGAGGAACTTCAACTCGCCCGGTCGTGCCGGGCTGTTGCCGTGTCGCCCGCCGTCGAGTGGAAACCCGCTCGCGTCCCAGGTCACGACACTCCTCACTCGCAGCAAACCACCGTTGATTATCACGGTGCTCCGAAGATAGGCATCGTTCCACGGGCCTTTTGCCCTTGCACTCATCTGGTCACTGTGGGCGGCGATCTCCCTGAGACTCGGAACGTACTGATCGAAACTCGGCGAGGTCTGGTAATTAGTGTCTTTCGGTGCGTTGATTGACACGACGTCGCCGCGCCTCAGCGGTCTTGGGGCAGACGGGCCAGTGCCGTCGAGTACTTGGATCTCGGACTGGTGGTGATGGGGGTGCTGCCGGTCCCCAGGACGTGGCTCTGCATAATCGGGGCTGATCAACTCAGCGACGATTTTCTGGGCCTCCGGGAAGCGAAAGAGAATCAGCCCCCGAAAGTGAATTCGTACTGGCACGGCGCACCTCCTTCGGTCGCGCGGCTAGGATGTTGGGAATGCCTGCTCGGTACAACGCCGAGACGGCCCCGGCGAGGACTGCGACCTCAGACATCTCTGCTGATGCACTAGATGATCGATCCGCCGCCCCAAGGGGCCACGACCGAACCGACATTGGATTAGACGGGCCCGGCGGGAAGTTTTTCTTCCTAGTTGCCCTGGGAGGGATGGTTCGCAGCGCCAAACAACTGGAACGCGGCCCAGACCGACATCGTGCGCCATGCGTCCTGGCCCGGCGCAAGCCACGTCAATTGCGTGCGATGTAACGCAGCCGTCGGACTCCGATCGCTTGCGAGCTCTCGATGAAATTCGTTGAAGAACTTCTCCGTCCCTTCGTCGTCCACCGCCCACAAGCTCGCAATCACCGCCGGCACACCGGCGGCAAAAAGTGCCCGCGCCAGCGACGATGCGCCTTCGGTATCCGAAAGCTCGCCGCTCGCGGTGTGACATCCCGACAGGATGGCCAATCGCGTTCGCGACAATCGAAGATCGAAAAGATCCTGTGCGTACAGGGCGCCGGAGGTTTCACCGCTGGAGTCTGGAGCCAAGACCAGTTGTGACAGCAGCGGTGCTTCCGGTCTCACGATGCCATGCCCGGCGAAGTGAATGATGTCGGCGGCTTGCGCCGCCTGGAGGAACGCCCGCTTCGTTGCGCCGGCACCGACGAGCAGGCGTGAATGCTCGTAGCGCTTGGCGATACCTACGGCCTCGCGCTGCGCGCCGGGAAGATCGGGAAGTCCGGCGTACGCTCGCGGCTCGAACTTTGGGTTTCCGACGGCGAGTACGGACAACGGCGCATTGGTATCGACCTCTCGGTACCGGCCAGCGGCCTGTGCGTAGAGCTGGATGCTTGGAGCGACGTCTATCTCCATCGACTGCGCGAGAAAGCGCTGGCGTCGCGTGTCGAACAGAGCGGCAAAGGGCACGAAATGCAGCCACTTGTCGGGCACGACGACGAGTCTCGTGTTCGACGCAAGGGGTGCCTCGAACGGAGCAATGAGCAGCTGATAGAGTGCCGACGCAACGGGTCGGATCTCCGCTTCACCGGATCTCGATCCGATGATTCGAGTAAACCGCTCAACCAGCGTGCTCAACTCCTCGGCGGGCCGCATTCGATTCATGCGGATACCATCGCGATCGATCAACCACGCAACGACCTCTCCATCCAACACTGCGTAGCTGACGACTGCCGTGCCGCGCGGCAGGGTTCGTCGAACGACGTCGATCGATGCTGTGTGTGAGGCCGCACCACCCCGGACCGACGTCTGCTCCAGGAGCACGCGCGCGCGCATTCGCTCGAGAAAGGTCAGGGCGCCGACGGTATCGCGTTGGTCGATGAGAAAACGGAGCACGCTGTCGATGACGGGACGCGCTTGATCGAGGAAGCGCGCCCGGTCCTCGGGCGCGGCAATCACAGAGCGCTGGCGCTCCATTTCGGTCAGCGCCTCGTCGAACGTGCGGCGCGCCGAATCCATTGCCCCGGCAGACGCGTAGGCGCGCGCGAGCAACAGGTTCGCCTGCGTAAGCTGGACGGTGTATTGCGTATTCTGATACCGCGCGGCCACGCGCTTCAACCGAGCGATGGCCGAATCGCTTCGCTTTCCGATATCGACTTCGCCGAGCACCAGATCGGCGTTTGCCTCCAGCTCTGCCCTGACCGAATCGCTCGCGATTCCACCCAGATAGCCACGAATGCGGCCCAGCGTCTCGACCGCTTGCGCCGACCTCCCTGTTCGCGCGAAAAGGCGTGCCTCTCGAGTGAGGGCGGTGATCGTGTTGAGCGAATCGCGTCCGGGGGCGGCGAGCCGTCCCGATTCGGCCTGGAAGAGCAAGGCCGCGGCGGGGTATTTCCTCCAGCTCAGATCAGCCGCAGCGGCGAACACGTTGTTGACCTCGGCCGGCGCGTCTGGAAAGCTCGCCGTGGACCGAAAGGCTTGATAGAGTGGCTCCCACGCCGGTCGGACGCCCCGGACGCTCGCCGCAAGCCGTGCGGCGTCGGTTCGCGCGCGAAGTTCCACCGGATCACCCAAACCGCTGCTTTCGCGAATCGCATCGCCGTACGCAACCATGGCTCGATCGCGGTTGGTGCGAAGGTTCTCAATGAAGCCGATGGTTCGCGTCGCGAGGGCACGGACTAAGCGATCGCCGGCGGGCGCGGAATCGACGATTCCGCGCAGCCGAACAAGCGCGTCGTCGTAGTTGCGTCGCTGATAGGAGATTCGCGCCACGTCGTACGCCACCCAGTGAATGACCGGACTGCCGGCCGCCCGGAGCGAGCGGGACGCGTCTTCCAGCCAAACCTGAGCTGAGTCCCAATCGAACCGAACGTACGCGGATTCGCCGCGATCGAGAGCAATCAGACCGCGCGCTGTTGCGTTGACGCGAGCGTCGTCGCCGCGCGCCAGTTGGCCCGAGACGGTATCCGTCGCGTCAGCCCAGAGTGCATCGCCCGTCGTGCGCTGGAGCGCGCGAGCGATGAGAACGGCGCGATGTAGGAGTGTATCCGACCGTGTCGAACGCGCCAGCTGCTCGCGAGCCCACTCGACTGCTCTCCGGCGAACGTTGTCGCGGACCTGTCGTGGAAACAGACTCGTGATCGCAAGCACGGCATTCTCGTTGCCGGACTCGCCTGCGACTCGCAGTTGTTCTTCCGCTGCACTCCAGACGGGCGCCGGTTTCCGAAGCACTGCGAGTCTCGTCTGGGCCTCTCGCGCCCAGGGAGAGTCGGGATCTAACTCGAGGTAGGACGACCACGCCGCGATCGCATCGGGTTTCAGATAGAGCCACTCGAGCACGACGGCACGATTGAATCGAGCCTCGGCGAGTTTTGGATCGAGCGCCACGGCGCTATCGGCCGCCCGATGAGCATCCAGCAGGGAAAGGGGATCCTGTTTCAGCTCGGCGCGCTCGAGAAATGCAACAGCGAGATCGCTCTGCAGCGATGCGTTCCGAGGATCGGCTTGGGCCGCGGACTGCAACTCCTTTACGCCCGCGTCTACGTCGCTCCACACGACGTGCCACACGCCGGCGAGATGTCGGTCAGCGGCCGCGCGATTTCCGGAGCGCATCTCACGGGCGAGCTCCTGAAGCCTACCGGCCTCCGGCCAGGAATCCGGCGTACGACTCTCGCAGACCAGGCCGACCACCAGTCGCTCGCTCGACTGGGGAACTCTACACGGCACATGCGAGAATCCGCCGGTCAATCGCGCGAGCGTTATGCGGTGCGCACCGACGGCCTTCGCAAGACGACCGAGGCCGGAGTGTGTCGTTCTCCGAGTGCCCGCCGAGAGAACCGGCCACGATATTGCGGCAGCAACGATCACAGCAGCCGCGATCACGACACTGCGTGCGCGGCCGTTGAGATTCAACAGGGAGTGGCCGGTCCTGTTCCGCATCGCTTCCTTGCATGCGCGGGTGTAGCGCCGCCGGTTAGCCTCCGTGACGTTTGATCAGCGCTCGCAACCGTTCGCGAACTCGATCGAAGTCCTCGTCAGCAACGCCAGGTCGCGCCAGCGCGGCCGCCTGCCGCAGCGTCGCCGCGTCTTCTGCGTCGAGCTTGGCGCGTCCGCCTTCCAGCGCGTCCTTGATCACACCGGCCGTGAGTTGGGACTGAAAGAATGCACCCTGACGACCGCGGGCCGCCAGCTCCGCGCCGACGCACCACTTTCCGAGGACGAACCAGAACGAGTTTAACAGTTGGCCGAGGCCCGCTTCGGCGTCCGACGCCTCAGCGACCAGCCGGTCTCGGGGTTCATTGCCGGCGAGCCTTGCGCGAACGTCAGTGTATCTCGATGCCACAGGTTCGGAGAACTGGATGGCCGCGATCCAACCCATCATCTCGGCAACGAGTCGGTCGGCGAGCTGCCGAGCATCCATGGCAACGGCAACTTGCAGGTCCACCTCCCGCACGCCCAGCCGGAAGTCGCGGGCCGATTCGGCGAGTGAGGAGGTGCCGCCTCGCGTGACGGACCAGTCTCTCTGCTCCCATCCAGGACCGGCGACCATCCGCAGGCCGCTCGGCTGCTGCTCGAGCTGGGCGACGATGACCGCGGCGTTGGGTGCGCCCGCTATACTGCCGCCGCCTGGACGCAAGCGCGGTAGAACCGCGATCAGCAGCACGGCCGCGGCGGCGGCAGGGACGAGCACAGTCCATGGTTTGAGCGACCCCAGCGACCGCCGAGTGTCGATTGGTATGACCTTCGTGTCGGCCTCGGAGCCCTGGACGCGCACCGCATCGGCAAAGATGTCGAACGCCGCTTCGTCCCGGGCGAGCAGTTGCAGTGTACGCTCTCGCTCGACCGGAGCCAAGCGGCCGTCGATGAAGGCGGCAATGAGATCGAGATCGGTCTTCTCGTCAGCAGTGTTCATTTGATCGGTGACGCGTACGTTCTTGTCCTCAGTTCCAGCACACGCCAGTCATGTGCTGCGCTCCCATTAGAAAAGGACGGACCAATTCAAGTTTTTTTCCGGCCGCGTCACGCGGGCTCGAAGAAGTCCAGGACTTCACGGCCTATCCACAGCCCGCATTACGGCTACGGTCGACCCAACCTCGCCCACGCCGTCCGACTCGCGCAAAGCGCTCGCGGCAAACGCGGAGTTGCGTCCGTCTAACCCCACAGAGCCGAGCGAGAAGGGGAGCTCCGATTCGGCCCAAAGGGGTGTGACGAATGTTCGACGACATCCAACGACTGGCCAGGGCCCTCGGTCCACGCTATCGCGTCGGCCGACTGATCGGACGGGGCGGGGCGGCCCACGTCTACGGCGCCGACGACCTGCTCTGCCATCGGCGAGTGGCCGTGAAGATTCTCCGCAGCGAGCTCGCCACCTCACTCAGCGCCGATCGCTTCCGGGCGGAGATGCGTGTTGCGGCGCGGTTGCAGCATCCGAACATCGTTCCGATCCACGCGACGGGCGAGGTGGATGGTCTGCCGTACTATGTGATGCCCTTCATCGAGGGGGAGGCGCTGCGCGAGCGACTCGAACGCGCGAAGCGGCTCTCGATCGAGGAGGTCCTCCGCATCACGGCCGATGTCGCGCGCGCGCTCGACTTCGCGCATCGACGGCAAGTCGTGCATCGCGACATCAAGCCGGAGAACGTGATGCTCTGCAACGGGCGCGCGGTGTTGCTGGACTTCGGAATCGCACTTTCGATCGACGAGGTCCTGATGCCGCGTCACACGTCGCCCGGAATGCGTGTCGGCACGATCGAGTACATGAGTCCCGAGCAGGCGGCGGGTGAGCGCGCCATCGATGGACGGAGCGATATCTACAGTCTGGCGTGCGTCGCCTACGAAATGCTATCGGGGCAGCCACCGTTTTCCGGGCCGCCGTTTGCCGTGATGACGTCACATGCGACCGCCCAACCACGCTCGCTCATCTCCGTCTGCCCGGAGATACCGCAGTCCATCTCTCACGTGTTGTCGCGGGCCCTGCTGAAGGCACCGGCCGAGCGAATGGCGACGGCGGGCGAGCTAGTCGCCGCGTTGCGGCGGGCTGCCTCTGGTCATGCACCGCCGCGTACGTGCATCGCTGTGCTGTCCACGGCGCATCCATTCGAGGCCGCATGCCTCGGCCCGTCCAGTGAAGAAATCACCGAACACATCGCGCATGCGCTCGCCGATTTGCCGGACATCGACGTCGCCGCTGGAAGCACGATTCCGACTTTCCATAGGAAGCTGAATCTTGCGCACATCGCGCGGGAGTTAGGGGCAGACGCGATTCTCTTCACCAACGTCTGCGAGACGAGCCACAACATACGGCTCACTGGCATGCTCCTCGGCGCCGTGACGGGAGTGTCGCTGTGGTCGGGCACGTTCTCCGGCCTCAAGGGAGAGTGCGAGTCTGTGCTCACCGAGCTCGCGCCGCAGCTGGCGCGCGCCGTGGGCTCGGCGCTGATCCACGCGACTGATGACGCGGCCGACGTGTGGGGTGGGGGCGCGATGATGCCAGTCTTGGCATAACTCGCCGGCCTCAGTGCTTCACGGTGACCGTCACCGAGGCGCTCTTTCCCTCGCTCGTCGCCGTAATGGTCGCCGCGCCCTCCTTGTTGCCCTTCACGGTGGCGGTGTACGTGCCTGTTTTCGGCGCGACCGACGCGACGCTGGGGTCGCTCGAGATCCACGTCACCGCGCGTCCCGGGCCGATGTCTCTGCCGCTCGCATCCTTCGGGACCGCGGTCAGCGTGAGATTGTCATTCTTGCCGATGGCCGGCGGTTTCGAAGGTGAAATGGTAACGGATGCAACCGCGACGCTCGGGGCCGCCGCGCGTTGCACGGTGATGGTGCCGATCCCCGATTTTCCGGCGACGTTGGCCGAAACCTGCGTGGTACCGGGCGCAACGCCCGTCACGACGCCGTCGTCGGAAATACTCGCGACGCTCGCGTCCTGGACCGACCAAAAAACGTCGGCGTCGGTGAGCGTGTTGCCGGCAGTGTCCTGCACGACAGCGCTCAGCGACAGGCGGCCGCCGATTGAGACCGAAGACACGGACGGGGACACCGCCACGGTCGCCACCTCGCGCGGGGTCGCTACGTCGTTCAGCGAGCTGCTACACGCCGCGATAGCCAGCACTGCGCCACAAACTAGGGAGCGGACGGGGCCGGCTTCACCGGGAAGAGATTCTCTCAACTAGCGGTCTCTTTCGTCGGAGGCACCGCTCGAGCAGCAAGAAGCAGTCCCTGTTCACGGAAGAGTTTGACATTGCGCGCAGCTCGATCGATACTCGTTCGCGATCCACGTCGCGGACGAGGTGCTTCATGAAAGTTGGCCTTGTTGGTTTTGCTGGCTCCGGGAAGACCACCGTCTTCAATACGCTGACCGCCCTCGGTGTGCCAACCGGGTTCGGCGGCGAAGTGCACATCGGAACCGTCAAGGTTCCCGACGATCGTATCGACCGGCTCAGTCGCATCTTCAAGCCCAAGAAGACGACGTACGCCGAGATCGTCTTCAGCGACATCCCCGGCGAACACGGCGCCGAGAGCAAGGGACTATCGCCGAGAGCGCTCGATCGCATTCGCGAGCAGGACGTTCTCTGCCTCGTGCTGCGCGACTTTCCCAATCCGGCGCTCGAGCGTGCGGCGGATCCCGTTGGAGACCTTCAGGCCTTTCTCACCGAATGCATTCTCGCCGACCTCGGCATCGTCGAGCGGCGGATCGATCGTGCCCGAAAAGAGAAGGCCGATCCGCTGGAGGTCGCCATGTTCGAGCGCATGAAGGCGACGCTCGAGCAGGAGCTCCCGATTCGCGCGCTCTCGCCGCAGGTGCTCAACCGGGAGCCGTTGCGCGGCTACGCACTGTTGACCGATCGGCCGTTGCTCGTCGCGCTCAATCGGAGCGAACAGGATGCGGCGAGTCCCATGCCGCCGGCGATTTCCCGAACGCTCGAGCGGCAACATGCAGCGGGGATCGTGTTGTCGGCGAGCATCGAAGCCGAGATTGCGACGATGTCCAAGGACGACCAGGCGGCGTTTCTCGCAGACTATGGCCTCACCGAGTCCGCGCTCACGCGCTTCATTCGCGCCGCGTACGAGCTGCTCGATCTGATGTCGTTCTTTACGGTTGGAGAGGATGAGGTTCGGGCGTGGCCGATTCGTCGGGGCACGCACGCCAAACAAGCCGCCGGGCGCATTCACTCCGATCTGGAGCGCGGCTTCATACGCACCGAGGTCATGCCGTACGAGCAATTCATCAAGCACGGCTCGGAGCACGCGCTGCGCGATGCCGGCGCGCTCAAGCTCGAGGGGAAAGACTACACTGTTGCCGACGGCGACATTCTGAGCATTCGATTCAACGTGTAGCGAGATATGTCCGGGGCCGAGCTGGCCGAGCCGCGCGAGACGCCATGCATTGAACGGCTCCTTGGGCTCCTCATGGATCTCGGCCAGGACTTTCGTTCGCACTCCCGATCGCATGAGCGTGCGCTCGACCGGGCCGAGACTGGACAGGGTGGTCCACCACGCCGGGATGATCGTGATCCAGTTCTGCGTCCAATTCGCGGGCCGCTGCCCGCGCCAGGAGCCAACGGGCCGCGTCCTCGTTGCTGGCCCTGAGCCGGCGGACGACCGAGTTCTGGACTTGTGCATGAATCTCACCGCGCGCGGCGGCGCGCATCCCAATGATCTGGCCCGCTGGTCGCCGGCCGTGACGACTCCCGAGCCGGAAGGCGGAGCTTCTCTTTTGCGAAAAGGTCTCGTGCGTGAAACGCATCGATGCCCTTGCTGTTCTCACCGGCTCAAGTTGAGCGAGGCTTGACTCGAGTCCGAGAGGCGCCGACGTTGATGCTTCCATTGTCCGAGCACCGATGCCGGTTCGGCGGAGCTGCCAATGAATCACGAAGACGAGGCGCTTCACAGCGCGACGCGCGAGCTGATCGAGGCATCGCTGTTGCTCGCGGCATACGCTGAATCACTAGCGAGGCTCGGTCACGGGTCGAAGGACACGAGCTTGAGGATGGCACTCGAAGTAAACCGCGTCGCGGAGAAGGCGCGGGTTGCGCTCCGTGAAGCGACGAAGGATCTGGACACGAGCAGCCACCGCTTCGCAGCCGGCTTGGGTGACGTCGAGATGCGGTTACCGCGCGAAGAAGGAAAGTCCGGCAGCCAATCCGCGTAACGTTGCGCTAACGATCGCTACCCGCGCGACTCCCGCACGCGTTTCATGACGTCGTCGAACGACATGCGTGTCGCGCTGCTCGAGGGCGCGGTGAAGTTCAGGCGGTAGCCGTCCGGGTCGGCGATCGTCACGTCGCGTGCGTTCCACGGACGGTCGATCGGTCCGTCGAGCACGTTCGCGCCGGCGGCGCGCGCGCGCTCGGCAAGCTCGTCGACGCCGAGTGTCATGAAGTTGAGCGTGATGCCACGTCCTGGTTGCTCGACGGGCGCGCGTGCCGGTGTGAGCAACACGTCGCCCCACTTCGACCAGCGCAGGTGTGAAAGGAGCGGTCGGTTGTCGGGGCCGCGCATCGTGAAGACGTCGGCGAAGCCGAGGACGTCCTGGTACCAGCGCGATGAAATGGCGAGGTCGCTCGCGGCGATGACCGGAAAAGCCGGCATCGGATAGATCTCGCGATCCCAACCGTCCATCCGGTAGGGATGCGTCGTCGGAAAGTCAGTGGGTGTCGTCATGCGACTATCCTAAGCCTTACAGTCGTTGTAAGGTCAAGGGATGAGCGAAAAAGCACTGACGGTGGGCGAGCTGGCGCGCGACGCCGGCGTCAGCCCGCAGATTCTCCGTCACTACGAGCGGCTCGGTCTGTTGCGGCCGCGCCGGAGCGCCGCGGGGTATCGGCACTATACGGATGCGGATCGCACGCGGCTCGACGTGATTCGCACGCTGCGTGAGCTGGACGTCGATCTCGCGACGATCGGCCGCGTGCTGCGCGGCGCGACCGGCTTGCGCGCGACGGCGGAGCTGCACGTCACCACGCTCGAACATCAAGCGGGTTTGATTCGGCGGCGTGTGGCCGTGCTGCGCGCCTCGCTCCGCCACGCCGGTGAGCTGGAGGCGTCGCGCATTCAGCGGCTGCACGCGCTCGCGCGACTGGAGCGGGCGGAGAAGGCGCGGTTCATCGGCGAGCAGCTTGGCAAGCGCATGGCGGCGAGCGGTCCGCCGGCGCTGCAGCGCGCGATTCTCGACGCGGCGCGCATCGAGCTGCCCGACGATGCGACGCTGGAGCAGCTCGATGCCTGGCTCGAGCTCGCCGAGTTGGTGTCCGACGACACCTTCCTGGAGCACTATCGCGCGAAGCCGAAGAAAGCCGTCGCGTCGTCGCGCGCCGTGACAAAGGCGCAGGAGGAAGCGCTGCACGCGATTCGGAGTGGCGTCGAACCCGACGACGAAGCGGCGCGGCCGATCGTGCGGCGGTGGCTTCGGAGCTTAGCGCGCCAACAGGGTCGCACCGACGAACGAGCGTTGGCGGCGGAGATGCTCCGCGCCGCAGATAGCGGTCGATTCGACAAGGAGCAGCGCTTTTGGACGCTGCTGGCGGTTCTCCGGCCCGAGATGGCGAAACACCCCGCGTACGTCGTTGGGCCTTGGCTCATGCGAGCCGCGCGGGAGTGGATCGCCGCTACGGATAAGTGATCGGCACTTTGACGTCACCGCACTGGAGGGTCGCGGTCGAGCCCACCTGGCGAATGCACGGTTCAAACCGGAACAACGCCTCGGCGGGCTTGGCGTTGCGCAGATAGTCCAGAGCAGATTTGTCGGTGACGATCAGTCGCAGAACGCCGGGGGCGATCTCCGTCGTCACCGCAACGGCTGGTTGAAAGACGAGAGCCGTTTGCTCGCCGTTCGCCCGCGGCCTTCCGATGCTGAACGCGCGCCTGGCGTTTGCCGGAAGAAGTGCCGACAACGTGACCTCGGTCGGTGGCGCGCCCGGCGATCGCGAATCCGCTGCGGCGACCACTCGGAACGCGCGATCTGTGGTGTTGATCAGCACATTCCATCGGTACTCGAGACGATTTGGCGGCGTCTCGGCACGATTCCGCGTGAACGGCACACTGTCGTCGACTTTCCACTCGAACACTGCACGATCGGCGGCGATCGTCGCGCTCGCGGATCGAGCTGCATCCTCCGAATCGAGCGCGAGATTCCAGGTTCTTCGTTGGGATCGTCGTTGCCCATCACCACGAAGAATGCCCCGAGCTCGGGCTGCGACAGCGCCGGGTTCACCGCGCGCACGCCACCGATTTGCTGTTCGAGAATCGACGCGGCGCTCGCGATTGAGCAGAGGGCGAGCACGGGAGCGAAAACGAGGGTTCGCCTCACGTCGGCGAAAATACTACAGATGGCGGAGTCTGGAACCAACGGCCACCGACCGAGCCGGCACCAAAGGCTTGAATCTGAATCCTGGATCATGTCGGGGGTTCCCCGGCAGGATTTCCGCGCTCCGCCCGACACAACTCACGTCGCCGGCGGCAGAGATTCGGGTCATCAACATGCCCCGGAATCATCTACATGTCCGATAGATCCGTATTCGACGTGCTCGAGAAGAACACCACCCGACGCCGTTTCCTCCGTGACGGCGGCGTCGTTGCTCTCGTCGCCGGTGTGGCGACGTCGTGCAAGCCGGACGCAAACAAGGCCGCCGCCGCCGCGTCCGGAGCGACAACCGCGACCGGACAAACCGGCGGCACTATGGGGCCGCATGACACCGCGGCGGGTCCGCAGGCCGCGGCCGACGCCATGGACGCGATGCACGAGAAAGGGATCAAGGCCTTTCCGGCGAAGACGTCCACGCTGGGCAACCAGCTCATGCAGCCGAAGATCGACAAGGGCGTGAAGGTCTTCGAGCTCACGGCGAAGAAGATTCAGTGGGAGACGGAGCCCGGGAAATTCGTCGAGGCCTGGGCGTACAACGACCAGGTGCCGGGGCCGCAGATCCGCGTCAAGGAAGGCGACCGCGTTCGCGTCATTGTGCACAACCAACTGCCGGAATCGACGGCCGTGCACTTTCACGGTCTCCAGGTGCCGAACGATCAGGACGGTGTGCCGTTCATCACGCAGCCGCCGGTCAAACCGGGTCAGTCGTACACGTACGAGTTCACGGTGCCGAATGCCGGTTCTCACATGTACCACTCGCACCACAACTCGGCGAAGCAGGTGGGCCTCGGGCTACTCGGCGCGTTCATCGTCGAGCCGAAGGAGCCGACGGCACACGATCGCGTCGACGTGGACGAAGTGCTCGTGCTGAACGATGGTGCGCATGGCTACACGTTCAACGGAAAGAGCTTTCCGGCGACGCAGCCGATCGTCGCCAAGCTCGGGCAGAAGGTGCGGATCCGATACATGAACGAAGGAATGATGATCCACCCGATGCATCTGCACGGGATGCACATGACGGTCATCGCCAAGGACGGATGGCCGGTGCCGGCGCCGTGGCGATGCGACACGCTGAACATCGCGCCCGGCGAGCGATGGGACGTGATCGTGGATTGCAACAATCCCGGGACGTGGGCGTTCCACTGCCACATTCTGCCGCACGCCGAGTCGGAGCACGGGATGTTCGGGATGGTGACGGCGCTGGTTGTACAGAAGTAAAAAGGCAGCTCGGCAGCTCGGCAGCTCGGCAGCTCGGCAGCCGAGGAGCCGAGTAGCCGAGTAGCCGAGTAGCCGAGTAGCCGAGTAGCCGAGCAGCAGCCTAGCAGCAGCCTAGCAGGCGCTACGGATTGTTCCGGTGATCGAGCTGTCCGCGGATTTCGCCCGCCGGAAGGTTTCCAGGTCCCGCCGGGTGACCGGGGCCGGCGTTTGTGTGCACGTTCACGTACGCGAGCCCCGCTCGAATTGCGTCGAGAACGGGCATCGCTGGAATGATGCCGACGTTCGGAACGGTGAGTTGCGGACAGGTGACCCCGGCGGGGTGGAATGTCCCCGAGGCAAGCACGCCGTTCTGGTCAACAACGCCAGGAGGCGTTAGCGCGGTGCCCGAGCTGCCGATTTGCGGAAAGAGCCAAATGCGAATCGGACCGGCGAAGTTCGGCGGTCCACAATGAATGTGGGCCTGTACGACGTTGTTGATGTTGGACGCGATGAGTTGGAAATCGACCGACGAGCCGTCATCGCTCACGCGAAGGACAGCCTGTCCCTGTGCGGGCGACGCGTTCGGCGGCGTCTCCTCGTCGCCGGTGAGATGTGTGTTGAAGTTGAAGTCCGACTGGCCGGCGTGGGCCGGCTTAGCGTAAAGCGGTAGGCGGACCTCGTATCCAGTTGGTGTCGATCTGTCGCTGGTACAACCGGCGACGAGCGCGACAGCGGCAAAAACCAACAGCTCGTGCTTCTGCATTCCATCTCCCGCGTTGAGGACTCGGCCTGCGCGTCGAAAAGCGTGCCCAAAAAACGCGAGATATGAAGTCGGCGAGTCGCTGCCAAGTTCCGTCACAGCGAGCTCGAGTTCGTTGAAGGCCGCGAAAACGAAACGGCCGACAGCGGGGTAATCGCCGTCGGCCATTGTCGTGCTCGGATGGAGCGTCGTCGATGACGCGCGCTAGAACGTGGCCTCGTTCGTCGGATTCTTGTCGATTTTATCGAAAGTTCGCGACGTCGTGTTGCCCAGGCGCTGTGGTGTCTGGAAGGTGAGGAACTCCTCGCCTTCGGTGACCTCGGGCTTCAGTCGGGCCGCGATGTCGGCCGAGAAATTGTCGCGCACCCACTGCGCGGCACGACGGTTGACCTCATCGGCGCCCTTTTGGTCCTGGCAGACGGTCAAGGAGATGAGGGTGTCGCCGGACTTCACGGCGTGATAGGCGACGAATCCCGGTGTGGACGAGATGATGTTCTCCACCTCTTGCGTGCGGCGCTCGATCTCGGCGATCAATGGTGCGGCTGCGTTCCAGCGGCGAATAGTGGCGTGCATCGGTCCTTCCCGTTGAAAGGGATTTCGACGGTAGGGGACACGGAATGGCATGTCAATCGCACCAAAGGCCAATCAGCTGATGCTCGACTCCATTCTCGACGTTGCCGACCGAATAAAACGCGCCGAGCTGTCATCGGCATCGCTCGTCGATCTCGCGTTCGAGCGCATCGACGCGACCAATCCGAGACTCAATGCTTTCATAACCGTGACGCGCGAGCTGGCGCGCGGGCAGGCGGCGAACGCCGACAACGAGATCCGATCGAATCGCTGGCGCGGCCCGCTTCACGGAATTCCTGTAGCGGTCAAGGATTTCTACGACACAGCGGGAATTCGCACGACCGCCGGCTTCGCCCATTTTGCGCAGCGTGTCCCGACGAAGAACGCGGCGATGGTGGACCGGCTGCGCGACGCCGGCGCCGTGCTCGTTGGCAAGACGAACATGCACCGCCTGGGGTCCGGCACCACGTCGCTCGAGAGTGATTTCGGACCGGTGGTCAATCCGTGGAATCCGCAGCGGGTCGCCGGCGGATCCTCGGGTGGTTCCGCGGTGGCAGTGGCGACGGGCATGTGCTTCGGAACGGTGGACACTGACGCCGTTGGATCGGGCCGTCTTCCCGCCGCCATCTGCGGCGTGACCTGCTTCAAGCCGACGTACGGTGTTCTCGATGCGTCAGGCATTCTCGGCGACCAGCCGCCGCCCGACCCGACGATCCCGTTGTTGAGTCATCCGTGCATCACGGCGCGCACACCGGACGACGTCGCCGTGATGTTCGCGGCGCTCACCGGTCGCGCACGCGCCGCGGCCGCTCCGCTCCGGCGACTCGGAGTCGTGACCAACTACACGGCCACCGCCGAAATCCGTGCGGCATTCGAACGATGCGTCGCGTCACTCGCGATGATGAACGTCGAGCTCGTCGAGGCGACCGCACCGTTCGACGCCGCTCGATTCGACGCCGCTGCGATCCAGCACGATCGCGCCGATACGAGCCGCGACGACTTCATTGATCTCGACGCGTTTGTTCTGCCGACGTTGACCGCGCGTGCGCCGACGATCGATGAAGCGCGCGCACAAGGCGAGCAGGCGGTGTCGCCGGACAACACGTTTTTCTGTAACTACTTCGGGTATCCGGCGATCAGCGTGCCAGGCGGGTTTTTGGGGGAGACGGAGCGGTTCGGGGTGCAGTTTGTGGGGAGGAAGGGCGCGGACGATCTGGTGCTGTCGGTGGCAGGGGCGTTCTCGTCTTTGACTGGCCGCTCTGTCGGGACGCACTGAGAACTACTTAACGCAGAGGCGCAGAGGCGCAGAGGAACGCAGAGCGGTGCCGACGGCGCTCACGTCTCCTCGCTCAACGAGTCCGGACGAACCTTTTTTTGGGAACTGCCGCCCGGGGTGCCTCTGGTGGCTTCCCGAGCGGAATCCCAAAAAAATCGGCTCGTTGCGTGAGGTGCCAACCGCCACGCGACGCTCCTCTGCGCCTCCGCGGCTCTGCGCCTCTGCGTTAAGTAGTTCTCAGCGCGTCCCGATAAACCGCCCTCAATGCAGCACGATCTGAAAGTCCCGCGTGGCCGTCTCTGGAATTACCGCCGACACCGTGAAGCTCCCGACGACCGCGGAAGTGAACGTCACTCGAGCCACCCCGTTCGCATCCGTCACACTCGACGCGGATGACAGCGACCCTCCTGACGCCACCCAGAACACGGTCGCTGCGGCAACCGGATTTCCCGGCCGATCTGTCGCCCGCACCTGAATACTCAGCGGAGTACCGGCCGCGACGTCGTTCGTCGTCGGGCTCACGGGAATCAGGTACGACGGACTGCCGGCGACGGCGATGACGCGCAGGCTATCGATGCCATCGCCTGAAACCATGGCAAGGGTGTTCACCTCGGTCGCGGTATCGCCGAGTGTCCAGAGAACGGTGGCGACGCCGAGTGTGTCCGTGGCGGTGCTGTCGGCGGAAAGGAGGCCGTGGCCCGCGGCGACGGTGAACTTGATGGGGGCGCCGGCGAGCGCTGTGCCGTCGTGCGTGACGTGGGCACGAACGAGCAACACTGACGCTGCTGGTGCGGAGCTCGAGTCCTTGAGCTCAGTCGAGACTGCGGCGTACGGGCCCGTGTCGGTCGGTTGCGACGCGTCGGTCGTACTGTGTCCGAGGCAGGAGCTGAGGGGGAACGAGAGGGCGATTAGCGCGAAAACGGAGAGCGGGGTGAACCGGCGCGGCATCTAGCGTGTTCCTCAATAGGCGTGGCGCCCCCCAGAGTATCAACGGCGAACTCTGCCAGCCCGTTGGAGCGGGCTCGATCGCGAATAGGGGGGCCTCCGCTAGACAAGCGAGGGGCTGTCCACCCTGACGGATGTGGCCGCCACGGCGGCTCAGAGCGTGCATTTCCAGCGAGAATAGTCCATCGGTCCACACATGCTCGATCAATATCACTTTCGCCGCCTGCGCCGGGGCGTCGCTCTCAGCGCACTCGCCGGCATCGTGTCGTGCCGCGCCGGCGGTCCCTCGTACGTCATCGAGCAAACCGTCGCCAAGCCGGCTACCGTGTCGCTGCCCCCCGGGGTGCACCCGGAGGCCAACGACACCATCGTGCACGCGCGTTTTCAAGGCGTGCGTTTCCATGTGTGGCGCGGTGTCGCGCTCGATCTCGAGCAGCTATCCGCGCGGATGCTCAGCCAGCGGGACGACGGCGTCGTCTCACTCGACGACAAGACGTCGTTCGTCCTCGCGATCGACACGGGCGCCGTCGCCCTGACCGTCGGCGATCTCGGTCGGTTGATGAACACGTACGTCTTCGCCTATCGCGGCGCGCCGCTGCGCGATCTGTCGTTCGAGATCGACGGTCAGCATCTCGTCCAGCGCGGGATCCTGCACAAGGGTGTAGACATTCCGTTCGAGATGACCGGGGAAGTGAGCGTGACCGCCGAAGGTGAGATTCGCGTCCACCCGGTCGCGATGAAAATCTGCTCGATCAACGGGCAAGGGCTCATGAACGCACTGGGCATCACGCTCGCCAAGCTCATCGACGTGAGCGGCGCAAAGGGCGGGGCAGTCCGAGTCGTGGGCAACGACTTGTTCCTCAACCCGGTGAAGATGCTTCCGCCGCCGCTCATTCGCGGACGGTTGGTGCAGGTGGCTCTTCAACCGGGGCGTCTCGTTCAATACTTCGGTGCGCCGGACGGCACGGCTACCTCGCTGCGGCTCGCCCCGGACTCGGCGGCGGCGAACTTCATTCAGTTCCGCGGCGGTACGATGCAGTTCGGCAAGATGTTCATGGTCCACAGCGACATGGAAGTCGTGGACATGACGCCGAGCGATCCGTTCGACTTCGACATCGATCACTACCGCGAGCAACTCGTTGCCGGGTACCACCGCACGCTTCCGGATGACGGCTTGCTGGTGTTCATGCCCGATCTGAACAAGATCACCGCGGTGGCGACGACCAACCGTTAGGCTGTCATCCTGAGCGAAGCGACGGACCGTACCATAACCCTTTTGGCAACCAACTCGGGACAGTAGGTCCTTCGGCGCTGCTTCACTTGCGGCCCGTCAGCTCGTCGGCGATGCGATCGCCTCCATACAACTTCCGCAGCGCCTCGACGATCGCTCGCGAGCTCACGCTCACCGAGCGCGCCACTTCGTCGGTAAAGATGAAGCGGTTTGGGAGCGACTCGATGTTGCCGTCGAAGATCAATCCGACCACTTCGGCGTTGCGGTTGATGACCGGGCTGCCCGAGTTGCCGCCGATGATGTCGTTCGTGGAGACGAAATCCATCGGCGTCGAGAGATCGAGACGGTCACGCCCTTTCAGCCAGCGCTCGGGAAGTTGGAAGGGCGGTTTGTTGTCGAAGTCGGACGCGCGGTCGTAGAGGCCGAACATCGTCGTCTTGTAGGGCGCGACGGTGCCGTTCATCGGATAGCCTTCGACGAGGCCGTCGGTGATGCGAAGGGTGAAGGTCGCGTCGGGAGGAAGTGAGGTGCCGTACGCGGCGAAGATCGCCTGGCCGATCTTCTCGGCGTTCGACGAGATGACGGCGTCGAGCTTGGCGGCGCGATCGGCAAGTCGGCGATTCACCGGTTCGATCGTGCGGGCGAGGGCGATCAACGGATCGGTGGACTTGGCGACGGCGGCCGCGCCGCCGGCGATGAGCGCGCGTCGCGCCGCCGGATCGACGAGCGTGGTGTTGGTAATGACCGCCGACGCCGCGCGATCGGGATCGCCGCCACCGGCCTTGAGGGCCATGACGAGCGCGGGGTCGGCCGGCGGCAACGCTTCTTTCCACGCAGCGAGCGTGGCGGCGAGCGCGCGTCGCTCGAACGCGGTGTCGACCGGGATCGCAGCGATTTGTTGCTTGATGCGTTCGAGGCCCGCTCCGCGATACTGTGGCAGGCGCGCCGAATCGGGCAACGCTCCCTGTGACGGCAGGCGGACGATTCCGCCGGCGATGTTCAACAGGTTCGATCCACCGCCGAAGCTCTGCCACTGCAGATTCCTGGCGAACGACGTCATCTCTTTCTCGGCGCGCGCGATCTCGTCCCACGCGGTGCCGTACTTGGCGCGCAGCGCCGGGTCGGCCTCGACGCGCCGGCGGAAATCCCGTTCGAAGGCACGCTTTCTCGCCATGATCGCGGAGTCGAGCAGGCCGGCTCGATACCCCGTCACGGCCTTTTTCGAGTTCTCATAACTAAAGATGTTGTTCTGATAAGTGCGAGCCGCTTCTGGCGATACCGCGGCGAGGGCGTGCCAGATCCGGAGCAGGCGATCGTAACCGGCGAGACGCGCCGGATAGTCGACGTCGCGCAGGTATTCCATCTGAGCGACGGTGAGCAGCCGGCCGGTCGAACCCGGGTTTCCGGTGACGAACACCAAATCCTTCTCGGCTGCTCCGCTCGCGCTCCACTTCAGATAGTCGTGCGGGGCCAGCGGCTGGCCGTTTTCGTAGACGCGAAGGAGCGTGAGGTCGAGGTCGTAGCGCGGATAGGTAAAATTGTCCGGATCGCCGCCGTAGAAGGCGATACCCTCTTCGGGCGCCATGACGAGGCGAATATCCGTCCAGCGGTGATACTTGTAGAGCGAGTACATGCCGCCCTGATAGAACGTCACGACCTCGCAGACGTCGGTCGGCTGCTGCGCGCACTCTTTCTGGATGCGGTCGATCTCGGCGGTTCGCTGCTCGACCTGTTTGGCGGGCGCCGTCGCGGTGACCGCTTTGCGAACGCGGTCGGTGACGTTGGTGATCGACTGCAGCTGATCGGCGAACATGTTGGCGCACTTCTTTTCCTCGGTCATGCTTCCAGCCGCGAAGCCGGTTTCGACGTAGTTGCTGTCGCGCGGCGATGCGCCGGCGGTGCAGTCGCGGCCGCAGTGATGGTTCGTCATCACCAGACCAGCCGACGATACGAACGACGCGGAGCATCCGGGGATGCGGATCGACGAGAGGCGCACGTGGTCGAGCCAGGCCTGGTCGGGCGTGAAGCTGTAGCGCGCCTTCCAATACGCGAGTGGTGGTGCGTCGAAGGTCCACATGGTGCCGAACTCCTTGACCCAACCCGCAGGCGTATTCGACGACGTGGCCTGCGCGGCGAGCGGCGCCGGCGACATCGCCACGATCGACGCGATCACGACTGGCGCGACGCGCCAGGACAAGCGAGCAGCGAGCATGCTCCTATCCTCGTTCGACTTTCAGGTTCGCCCGGAACTTACAGGGACCAGGCCGGCAGCGCCGATCTCCCTGCAAGCTTTGGTACATTGCAGGCTCTTCGACAATCCTTTCGGATATGAACGTCGTTTTCGACCTCGGTGGCGTCGTGGTCGCCTGGCGACCCGTGGAGATCGTCGCCCGTGCGTTCGACGATCCCGCCACGCGCGATATCGTCCACCGGCAAATTATCGGGCATCCCGATTGGCTCGAGCTGGATCGTGGAACACTCACGCTCGAAGCGGCGATCGCTCGCGCGGTACGCCGCACGGGCGGGCGGATGACGGAAGCCGAAGTGCGCGCGTTCATCGAGGGCATACCGGCATCACTTGTCGCGGACACAGACGCGGTCGCGTTGCTGCGTCGCGTCCACGCGGCCGGACACCGGATCTTTTGTCTGTCGAACATGCCGACGTTCTCGATGGAACACCTCGAGCGTGAATACGATTTCTGGGATCTCTTCAGCGGAAAGGTGATCTCGTCGCGTGTTGGCCACTGCAAGCCCGAAGCGGCGATCTATCAGCATCTCCTTGCGACGTATCAACTCGATCCGGCGCAAACGATCTTCATCGACGACGTCGAGGCGAACGTTGCAGCCGCGGCTGCATTTGGAATTCAGACGATTCGTTTTGACGACGTTGTTCAGTGCGAGGCTGAGTTGCGTCGCCTCGGCTGTTTGTGAACGAAGCACACTCCTTGCACCCCTCATGCGGGAGGGGGAGTGACGATGCAGGAAGTACACGACGGACAATGCGGGCTCTGCACTCATTTCGGCGAATCGCACAGCAGAGCTGAAAAGTTGATACAGATTCGGGTAAGCCACGAAGCGCCGGAGACGTTGGTCGACGAATGCGGGCACCCGCGCCACGCACCGCTTCATCTCCGTGTGACGCCGATCAGCGGATGTGAAGGGTTCGAGCCGGCTCCGCCGGCTCGGGCCGCCTGACCGAAGCCCCGGGGGGTACGCCTCGGTTGCAGCCGCTGTCGTGGAGCGGCATCTTGACCCGCGTCACTTTCAACGCGCGGGCAAGGAATGCTTCGAAGGCAACTCGCTGTCGCGTGGTTTACCCTGGCGCTCGCCGATGTGTCAGCGGCCGCGGCGCAGCGCGCGGCGCCGAATACTCTCACGGCGGCGGAGAAAGCCGCCGGCTGGCGCCTGCTGTTCGACGGCAAGACGTTGACCGGCTGGCACGGGCTCGGCTACAAAACCGGTGACGTAGGTCTGTGGCGCGTCGAGGACGGCGCGCTCGCTCGCATTCCCGTCGGCCGCGCGCCGGTGCAGGGAGACGGCCAGCCGCTCACCGGCGTCGATCTCATCTCAAACGAGTCGTATCGCGATTTCGAGCTCGCGTGGGAGTGGAAGGTTGCTTCGGGCGGCAACAGCGGCTTGAAATACAACGTCTCCGAGTCGCTCTCCACGGAGATGGTGCCGCCTCACGCTGCCAAAGGGTGGGAGTACCAGATGCTCGACGACTCCCTCGCCGAAGACAACAAGCTCCCGTCGCACCGCGCGGGGGCGCTCTACGACATGTTTCCTCCCTCCAACGCGACGGCCGTGAAGCCGGCCGGCCAGTGGAATTCGTCGCGCCTCGTATTCGTGGGGAGCCACGGCGAGCACTGGTTGAACGGAGTGAAGGTCGTCGAGTTCGAGCTCGGTTCGGCGTCGTTCGATTCCGCGTTCGCGAAGAGCAAGTACGCGAAGTATCCACCCTGGTTTCCGGTGCGCCGCAAAGGCCAGATCGTTCTTCAGGACCACGACGCCGGCGTCTGGTTTCGCAGCATCAAGATCAAAGAGGTCTTACATGACCGATGAACGTGAGCTCGACCGCCGCGAATTTCTGAAAACGACGTCGGCGATGGGCGTCGGCGCGATGGCGGCGTCCCACGGCCTGGCGCCCCTGCTGTCGCGCCGCGGCTCGCCGAACGAGAAGGTCGTCGTCGGCGTGATCGGGGTGAACGGCCGCGGCGTCGTTCACGCGCAGAATTTCTCGACACTCGAGAACTCCGAGGTGGCGTACATCTGCGACGTGGATGCGAACGTCGTCGCGAAAGCAGTGAACGCCGCGTCGAAGGGCCAAAAGACGGCGCCGAAAGTCATCGGCGATGTCCGTCGCGTGCTCGACGACAAGTCGGTCGATGCGATCTCGATCGCGGCGCCCGACCATTGGCACGCGCCGATGACCCTCCTCGCGCTCAAGGCGGGCAAGCATGTCTATCTCGAGAAGCCGAGCGGGCACAATCCGCACGAAGACGAGCTGCTGATCGCCGCGTCGTCGAAGTACAAGACGCACGTGCAGCTCGGCACGCAGCGGCGTTCCGGCCCACGATTTTTCGAGGCGATCGACGCGATCCGGGGCGGCGCGATCGGGAAACCGTACCTCGCGCGAACCTGGTACGCGAACACGCGGACCGGCATTGGGAAAGGCAAGAACGTGCCGGTCCCGTCCAACCTCGACTACGCCCTGTGGCAGGGACCCGCGCCGCGAACGCCGTATCGCGACAACGTCATCCACTACAACTGGCACTGGTTCACGCGCTGGGGCACGGGCGAGATCTGCAACAATGGGACGCACGAGCTGGACGTGGCGCGCTGGCTGCTCGGCGTCGACTATCCGACGACTGTGGATTCTGTCGGCACGCGGCGCCACTTCGCCGACGATTGGGAATTCCCCGACACTCAGGACGCGACCTTCGAGTTCGAGGGTGGCAGGACGATCGTGTGGCATGGCCAGAGCTGCAACGGTCTGCCGATGTATGGCCGCCCGCGCGGGACGATGCTCCTCGGCACGTCGGGGAGCATGATCATCGATCAGGACGGCTACGTCATCATGGACTTGAAGGGGAAGACAGTCAAAGACACGGCTCCGACCCAGGCCGGCGATCCGTTGAACACTGTGGGCGACGATTCGCTCACGCTGCTCCACATGAAGAACTTCGTCGACGCGATCCGGACGGGGGCCAAATTGAACGCACCGATCAGCGACGGGGCGAAGACCGGCCTGCTCTGTCACCTCGGCACGATCTCGCAGCAGACGGGACGCAAGCTCAAGATCGATCCGAAGAACGGGCGGATTCTTGAGGACGTCGACGCGATGAAACGTTGGGCGAGGACGTATGAGAAAGGGTGGGAGCCTAGTATAGGCTGACGGCCGCTGTTTATGCCGTTGCTCAAAAAAGCACGAGCCGGCGTGACCTACCGCCGGCTCGTCCCCCCAAATCTGACTGAAGCGAGACTTATCGCGCGATTCTCGGAATCGTGCGACGCTGCGCGCGCATCAGCGCATTGAGCGTCTGACTCAGGTGAGACACGACGCACCTCGATAGATGTTCACGCAGAACAGGAATGCAGTCCGTGTGCCGCCGGACCAACTGCGCGTTCGACAACGAGTTGGCGTCAAGCGCGTCTCGCCGAGTCGCTCAAACAGTCAAAGAACTTGTCGCTTGATTCTTGACGCATGAAAAAAAAAGTCGCACGCGAAAGCGTGCGACTGGGGCCGATCAGGCCTCATGCTCCGGTTATTTTTTCGGTTTGCCGATGTTGGAGATCGTGTCGAACACGTTCGGCGACACTTGCTTGACCACCGCTGCGCTCACCATCTGGCCGATCGACGCGGCGCTGAGGACGGGGATGGCCGCCATGCTGGCGATGCTCGTCGCCCAGCCGACTTCCGTCGGGTGGAGCGCATTGTCCCAGGCCCGGACGTAGAAACCGCTGATCGTCTCGCCCGCGCGTTCCAGATTCTCGACCGCTTCTTCTTTCTTCATCCGCTGATCGCCTCCGTCGCGGCTGTGCATTGAAATATCCCCTAATTGCGACGCTCGGCAATCCGGCGCCCCCCCCCAGTACCAGGCACTACGGTCGGGCCTCGCCCCGCGTTTCGGTACGGATCTCGCCAATTCGGGGCCGATGACGAGCGCGCAAGAACCGATCACGACCCACCGCTGGATCGTCGCCGGGACCGTGCTGACGGGAACGATCATGGCGGTGCTCGACTCGAGCATCGTGAACGTCGCACTTCCCGACATGTCGGGCACGCTTGGCGTGACGATCGAGGAGATCACCTGGGTCGTCACCGCATACATCCTGGCCCAGGTGATCGTCATGCCGATCACCGGCCTCCTGTCGTCGCGCTTTGGACGCAAGCGGTTCTACATGGCGAGCGTCGTGCTGTTCACCGCGGCGTCGATGGCGTGCGGGCTGGCCCGCGGATTGGGCGCGATGATCGTGTTTCGGGTCGCGCAAGGCTTTGGCGGGGGCGTCCTCCTCACCGTATCTCAGGCGATTCTCCGCGAGAGCTTTCCGCCGGAAGAGCAGGGCATCGCGATGGGCCTCTACGGACTCGGCGCCGTTCTCGCGCCGGCGTTCGGCCCCACCCTCGGCGGGTGGATCACCGATCAGTATGCGTGGCCCTGGATCTTCTACATCAACGTCCCCGTCGGAGCGCTCAGCATCATGCTGGTGTCGCGCTACATCGACGATCCTCCGTATCTCGTGCGAACGAAAGGCGAGGTGGATTGGCCCGGACTCGGATTGCTCGTCGTCGGGCTGGGCGCGCTGCAGTTGATGTTGGAGGAGGGCGAGCGAAATGACTGGTTCGAGTCGGCGTTCATCGTGCGACTGGCCCTCATTGCCACGGTCGGCGTCCTGCTTTTCATCTGGCGTGAGCTCCGTGTACGCGCGCCGGCGGTGGATCTGCGGATCCTGCGCAACATCTCGTTCAGCTCGGCCACCGCGCTCGGCGGAGTGCTCGGACTGGCACTGAACGGAAGTCTCTTTCTGCTGCCGGTATTCCTTCAGAACCTACTTGGCTTCAACGCCATGCAATCGGGCGTCACGTTGATGCCGCGCAGTCTTGCGATGGCGGTGCTCATGCCGATCGGCGGCCGATTTTACAATCGACTCGGGCCGCGATTGCTCGTGGGGAGCGGCTTGATCATCGCGGGCCTCGGCTTCTACTCGATGTCGAAGCTCACGGCGACGGTCGGTTATTGGGATCTGTTCTGGCCGCAGTTGTGGCAAGGCGTGGGCTTCAGTCTGATTTTCGTCGCACTCAGCACGGCCGCACTCTCGACCATTCCTCGACCGCGCATGACCGCGGCAACGGGTTTGTACAACGTGGTTCGACAGGTGATGGGCAGTGTCGGCATCGCCATCGCCGCGACGACGCTGAGCGCGAGCTCGACGCGTTACCACTCGATCCTGTTGGAGAACGCCGGCGCGTCGGTGGTCGGCCAGCAGCGGTTGGACGCGCTGACGCGCGGCATGGTATCTCGCGGAGCCGATCCGCTCTCGGCCAAACGCGAAGCGACGCGTCTTCTCGACGCAACGATCAGCCGGCAAGCGGCTGTGCTCGCGTACAATCACGTCTTCGCGCTCGTGTCGTCATTGTTCTTCATTGGATTCCCGCTCGTCTTCCTTCTGCGTCGGGGGTCGCAGCCCGGTGAAGCGGAGCTGCCGGTGGACTGAACCGATGGCGGGTCATCGTGTGACCCACTCCTTGTTGGACGCAGTCCATTTCGCGGACGGAGGTCGAGGCCATGGAAGAAGTGTTCGAGCAGCCGCTCGCGGTTTTGCTCGCTGATCATGACGAAGATTCGCGCTCCGTCTGTCGAGAGACGATGGCGCGGGCCGGCATCGAGGTGGCAACAGCGAGCTCGAGTCGAGCCGCGATCGCCGCCGCGCGCTCTCTCATGCCGCGCGTGATTATCTGGGCGGTCGGGCTGCCAGGATTCGCCGAAACGACCGCTGTCCGACATTTTCGGGGTGATCCGGCGTTTCGTCGAACGACATTGATCGCGCTGAGCTCGCGCCTAGGCGCGACGGACGAAAGCCAACTTCGGGACGCAGGCTTCGATCGCGTGCTCTCGAGACCAGTCGCGCCGGATGTCATTCTCGCATGCGTGCGGGACGCGTTACGCGCGAAACTCAGCTCGTGACTGCGGAAACGGCGCGAACGTCGCTGGCGGCGATGGTCGGCGGCGGCGGCTGACGGCTGGCTAGCAGCTCGCGGCGGTGCGCACGGCTTGCGGCTTTCATGCTTGCGGTTGCCGGCCTGCGGCGGTGCGCACGGCTATCGGCTGCTCAGCGTCGGCTGTTGTCATCCTGAGCGAAGCGAAGGACCTGTTGTCCCGTTCTTGTAACTAACTCGGGAAAGTAGGTCCTTCGTCGCGCAGCCCGCCCTCGAGGAGCGCCAGCGACGAAGGGCTCCTCAGGATGACGCGCGGGCCTGCCGAGAGCCGTGCGCACCGCCGCAAGCCGCGGCCGATAGCCAATGAGCCGCGAGCCGAGCGCACCGCTGCCAGCCGCCAGCCAGCCGTCAGCCGCCGCCGCCGACCATCGCCGCCAGCGACGTTGCGCCCTTAGCCGTCCGCAGTTCCCGCGAATAGCTTGTGTGTGAACCCATCCCCACACACGGATCTCGATGCGCCTTCTTGCCGCGACTCTGCTCACCGCCGCGTTCAGCGCGGCCGGAGCCCAGACATCTCTCACGCCCCATCAGCGGCTCGCGCGCGAAGTGTATTCGGAGCTGATCTCGATCAACACCGCCGATTCCGTCGGGTCGGTCACGCGGGCGGTGGAGGCCATGGCGAAGCGGTTTCGGGCCGCGGGATTTCCCGAGTCGGATGTGCAGGTGCTGATTCCGCCCGGCAAGCCGACGAAGGGAAATCTCGTCGTGCGGCTGCACGGCCGCGCCGCGCCGAACTCGGCGAAGCCGATCCTGCTGCTCGCGCACCTCGACGTCGTCGCGGCGCGACGAGACGAGTGGCCGCGCGATCCGTTCACGCTGACCGAGGAAGGCGGATACTTCCTCGGCCGGGGAACGTCGGACGACAAAGCGATGGCGGCGATCTTCGTCGCGAACGTGCTCCGGTACAAGCAGGAGAATTGGCGTCCGGACCGCGACATCATTCTCGCGCTGACCGCCGACGAGGAAGGCGGCGACGCCAACGGCGCCGAATGGCTCGTGAAGAATCATCGTCCGGCGATCGATGCCGCGTACGCGCTGAACGAGGGCGGTGGCGGGACGCTCCAGGGGAAGGGCAGCGACGTGAAGCCGCTCTTCCACTCGATCCAGGCGGCGGAAAAGGTCTACACGGATTTCACGCTCACGGCGACGAATCCCGGAGGACATTCGAGCGTGCCGCGGCCCGACAACGCGATCTACGAGCTCGCCGACGCGCTGGCGCGTCTGGCGCGCTTCACCTTCCCGGTCGAGCTCAACCCGACGTCGCGCGCGTTCTTCGAGCAGACCGCCAAGGTCGAACAGCCGCAGACCGCGGCGGCGATGCGCGCGATCGCGGCCAATACGCGTGATTCGACGGCGGCCGCGACTCTCTCGCGCGACCCGCGCTACGCGTCGATGCTTCGGACGACCTGCGTGGCGACGCGGCTTGCCGGCGGCCACGCGTACAATGCTCTGCCGCAGACGGCGACGGCGAATGTGAACTGCCGGATGGCGCCGACGTCCAGCGTCGAGGTGGTGCGCGCGACATTGGCGCGGGTGATCGCCGACACCGGCATCAAGATCTCGTTCGCGACGGGCCAGCGCCCCGACTTCCCGGCGTCCGTGCCGCCGATCGAACCCGCGGTGCTCACCGTGACCACGGAGCTGACGAAGAAGATGTGGGGCGACATTCCCGTCGTTCCGACGATGTCCACCGGCGCCACGGACGGACACTACCTCCGTGCGGCGGGCATTCCCACGTACGGCGTGAGCGGCCTCTTCTCGCTCCCCGGCGAGACCAACGCGCACGGCCGCGACGAGAAGCTGCGCGTGAAGTCGTTCTATGAGGGGCTCGATTTCCTCGACCAGCTGGTTCGGCGGCTGGGAAGCGGCGTTCAGCCCTGATCAACCCTCTGCTATTCGACGCGCTCAGCCGGCCGGCCGCAGGACGAGCGTAAAGGTCGCGCCCCGGCCCCGTGGACTCTCCACGAACAGGTCGCCTCCCATGCCGCGCGCCAGGTCGCGGCTGATGGCCAGCCCGAGGCCCGTCCCTTCTTGAGGATTCTTGAAAGAGCGTTCGAGCTGCACGAAGGGCTCGAAGATCGCGGACCACTTTTCCGGCTCGATGCCCGGTCCGGTGTCCGTGACGGTGAGCGACGGCTTCCCGGCACGGGGCATGAAGCCGACCTGAATGCGGCCGCCCTCCGGAGTGAACTTGACCGCGTTGGACAGCAGGTTGAGCATGATCTGGTCGACCTTGAACCGGTCGGCCCATGCCGTGAGATCGGCGCCTGAATCGGCGACGACAACCGCGATGTGCTTCGCCGTCGCTTGCGGCGTGACCATCAACACGGTGCTCTGCACGACCTCTTTGAGCGAGACGTCTCCCATCTGATACTGCGTCTGGCCCGCTTCGATCCGGCTGTAATTGAGCACGTCGTTGATCAGGCCGAGCAGGTGCTGTTTACTGGTGCGGATTCGTTCGAGGTATTCGCGCTGCTGCTCCGTGACCGGACCGGCAACACCCATCTCCAGCAGGTCACTGTAGCCGCCGATCGCGTTGAGCGGCGTGCGCAGCTCGTGGCTCATGACGGTGAGGAACTCGGCCTTCACGCGATTCGCCGCCTCGGCGGCGGCGATCCGGCGCGCGTCGTCGACCGAGCGCTGCTCGGCGGCGCGACGTTCGGTCAGGTCGCGGGTGACCTTCGCGAACCCGACGAGACGTCCGTCGTGGTCGCGGAGCGCGGTGATGACGACGTTCGACCAAAAGCGAGTCCCGTCTTTCCGGACGCGCCACCCTTCGTCCTCGAAGCGTCCGTCCCGGGTGGCCTCGCGCAGCTCCCACGCGGGTTTGTCCCACTCGCGATCCTCCGGCGGATAGAAGATCGAGAAGTGTCTGCCGATGATTTCATTCGCTTGGTAGCCGTTGATTCGTTCCGCACCGGCGTTCCAGGTGGCGATAAGGCCGCTCGGATCCAACATGAAGATGGCGTAGTCCCGAACGGTCTGAACGATGAGACGAAAGCGCTCCTCGCTGAGGCGGAGCTCCTCCTCGGCGACCCGTCGCTCCGTGAGGTCGCGCGTGACCTTGGCGAAGCCGATGAGCTGTTCATCGTCGTCGCGCAACGCGGTGATGATGACACTCGCCCAGAAGCGTGAGCCGTCCTTTCGAATACGCCAACCTTCGTCTTCGAAGCGACCCTGCGCCGCGGCCGTTCGGAGCTCGTAGTCGGGAAACCCTTCGGCGACCTTGTCGGAAGGATAGAACACGGAGAAGTGCTTGCCGATGATTTCGCTCGCGGCGTATCCCTTGATGCGCTCCGCTCCCTCGTTCCACGTCATGATGTGGCCGGTGGGATCAAGGGCGAAGATCGCATAGTCGCGGACGCTCGAGACCAGGCGGCGAAACAGTTCGGGCGCTACATCCTGGCCGGCATCCGGGTGCTCAGCGGTCATGGCCACCGCGACTGCTTTCGCATGCGCGTGGCCCACCTTATCCGGATAGGCGCCGGACAGGTCCGCGGAGTCTTGCAACGGCGAATCATCGTCCCGCGCAGGTGCCATCATGACCGTGAGCGAGGAAACTACAGGAACGGCAGGACAGCACCCGAAGGCGTCCCCTTCCAGAGGAAGAGACGGAGGGGCAACGGGTGCTCGAACTCGACGGCTCAGGTCGCAACTCGTGTGCCTCGGCGCCAGATGCTCACTCGGTGGAGTGCCGTTCCGCCACGAGGTGCTTCAGTTCTCGATTCCCGGCCGGCCCGAGGAGGTGCAAGAGCTCTCCGGCGTAGACCTCCACACCGCTCAGCACTCCATCGGCCACCGTCGCGCAGCATTGTGTCTCCTCTGGGCACCAGTCCGTGTCGAGCGTAACGCGCCCCTGGACGATCGCTACCGGGTAAGCTCGACAGTAGAACGGCTTTAGCGCCGGCGACTCCGTCTCGGCCATGTGAAGCACGCAGCGGCGTTGGCTGTCGAGGAACACGCAGGTGTCATTCACCACCGTCGTGCAGACGGCCCGCCCCGACGGATAGTCAGGATCCTCGAATACCTCCTCCTCGAACCACTTCGTGGGATCGTGCTCCTGCGAGGGTTCCATGTATCGGACGACGAGCGATGCTTCGGCCAGCAAACGGTCGCGATGCCCGACGTCGACAAGCACGCCGCCGCCGCAGCACGCGCCGCTGCACTTGTTGGTGTCGCAGTCGCGGGCGAACCGGGGAGTGAGAACCTCCTCGCCGACGCGAAGGTTTGTGATGTACTCGAGGTGGTGCTGACGGAGAGGCAGGGCGGGCTCGGCGCTCAAGGTATGATCTGGCATGGCAATGATCCTATCGTGTCGGTGCGCCTATTGCACGGGCCGCCTGGTGAAAACTCGAACACGACAGGAGCGTCGCCATGGACTTGCTTACTTGGCTCATCGTCGGTCTCGTCGCCGGAGTGCTCGCGTCAATGGTCATGGGTGGTACCGGGTATGGACTCATCGGTGACATCATCATCGGGATACTCGGCGCATTCGTCGGTGGCTGGGTTTTTCGGAAGCTCGGCGCGGGCGTACCGTTCGGCGGGTTGGCCGGGGTGATCTGCGTCGCATTCGTCGGCGCCATCCTTCTCCTATTCATCCTGAGGCTGATCCGGAACGCGGGGCGCACCGTGCCATAGCCGGGCACTCCCGAACGCGCGGCGGGTATCTTTAGACCATGACGCGCGCGGCTTTCGCGGCTCTGCTCTCCCTACTCCTGGCGTCTGGTGCCGCCGCGCAGGGCGCGACGATTACCGGGACGGTGCGCGACTCTTCATCGCGTCCGGTTGTCAACGCCGACGTGGTCGCGCTGCCCGGGGTCCACCGTGCGCGCAGCGATTCAGCCGGAAAGTTTACGATCACTGGCTTGGATGGTGGGAGCTACACCGTGCGCGCGCGTCGGCTCGGGTTCGCGCCGACCGAAACGACCGTGGACATCTCCGGGAACGGCCGCCTGAACGTCGTGCTGACGCTCGACCAGCGCATGCCGATGCTCGATACGGTGATCGTGCGCGCCGACGGCACCTGTCCGGATCGCACGCTCGACGCCTTCGCCTGCCACAAGAAGTTCGGCAAGGGTCTCTACCTCGACTACACCGACATCGACGAGAAGGACCCGGTCTACGCGGCGGACATCTTCCGTGACATCCAGGGCTTTCGCGTCGACGTACGCTCGACGCGGAGCGGGCCGGTGCGCGTTGCCGTGCCGTCGAACTTTCACTGCCTCGTTTCGCTCGTGGACGGTCGCCCGGTGTCGCTGGCCAATCCTATCCCGACCTCCCCCATCGACGTGATCGCGCTCGAGGTCTACCGGCAACCAGAGGACGTACCGAAAGACTACGAGCGGTACATCTGGCCAAACACCGGTATGGCGACGGGACGCTGCATGCTCGTGGTGTACTGGACACCTCGCGCGCCGACGCGGCGCGGATGAAGCGGTACCTCGGCTACTCGGCCACTCGGCGTGTGCCGAGCTGCCGAGTAGCCGAGCTGCCAAATGATCAGGTGCCGCCGCCCGTGCAATACGTGCACCCGTGCTCTTGGGCGCGGTTCACGCCCCAGGTGCCAGAAGGAATGATCGAGATTCCGGGGAGGACACCGGCCGTCCATTCCTTCAGGGCGACTTCCTTCGTTACACCGGCGTTCCCTGCGAGCATGCCGCTGAATACGGTGAGCGCCACGTTGCACGCGCCAACGAAGACGCCACGCGCGATCAGACGGTCGAGACTCATCTCGTCGGTCAGCAGCGTGCCCGGCGCCGGTTTGTAGAACGGATTCTTTACGGCATGCTTTTTCGTCGCCGGATCGTCGATCTTGAGCGACTCGCCGATCTTGTACTTGGCCCAAAGTGAATTATCGAGCGCCATCGGCATCGCGGTGTGGCGGAGGACGAGCACCGCGCCGTGCGTGCCAGCGGCCGCGTTCTGCGTCGCGAGGAACGTGTGCGTGAAGCCGAGCGGCCATCCTTCGTTTGGCGAGTAGGCGTCCACGAGCTGCTTGTGCTTCCCCGTGAGCTTATCGAGCCAGTGTTCGTCGGCCACCGGGCCGGCGATTGTCGCGGCGTGCAATTCCGCCGCCCCGGCGAACCCGCCGTTCGCCAGCGCGATCCCCGCGGCGCCGGCCATCGCGATCTGTCCGAGAAACGCGCGGCGTCCACCCTTCGCCTCATCGTTCGAATGCGATTCCATCGTACTACCTCCCGGCGCGACGGTGCGCGCTCGTCAGTGGTGTGACGGCAAGGTGCAGAGCATTACGACTCTATGTGCCGAGACTTTGGGAGGGGGGCGCGCCGGCAGCGGCGCGCAGCTCGCGGTCCCACGCCTCGAAGGCGCGTTGGTAGAAGACTTTGTTGAATAGCGCCCACTCCCCAAGTGACGAAGGGAGGGAAAAGTTCCCGCCCGCCGCCGCGGGAGTGACGCCGTCGGCGTACGCTTTTCGCGCGGCGCGCTCCACTTCATCGAGCATCGCCACATAGCGGTCGAATTCCGCCGCGCGCGCGATCGGTCCGTGACCGGGCACATAAATGGTGTCGCGCGCTCCGCGCACGGCACGAACCGACGCCGCGAGCTTGGTCGGAACCGCGTCGACGAAGTTCGGGAACATGGCGTTCCAAACGAGATCGCCGCAAAAAGTGATGGACGGCCCGTCGAGCTCCAGCGAGAGATCGCTCTCGGTGTGGCCGAGACGCGGCACGATGCGCACGGAACGCCCGCCAAGATCGAGCGTCGTCGCGCCGGCCGCGCCAAGAATGAGCGCGTCGCGCAGCGCCGCGGCGCGGTCGGCGTTCGCCGGCTGGTTGCGCTCGAGCACGAGCATCTTCGTTCGATCGGTCGCGTGAAGGGCCGGATGACCGTCGCTGGCGAAGTACCCCGCAATACCGTTCGCGTGATCGGCGTGGTAGTGCGTGAGGACGACGTGCGTCGGCCAACGCCCGGTGAGCTCGCGCGCCTTTCCGGCGAGCCAGATCGCGCCCTCAGGCTGATTGAAGCCTTCGATCGCCAGTACGGCGTTGCGTCCGGCGATGATGCCGCCGTTGGAGACCGTCGTTCGATCGTTGTTGAGCGGCGTCGAGACGAGCGCCCAAACGCCGTCGGCCACCTTTTCGAGATTTCCAAAGGGCTCGCGCGCGACGACCGACCCGGTGCTCGTGGTCCACAACTGACGCGCGAGGCGCGGCATGAACGGCGCCGCGAGCGCCAGGTGAGCCGCGCACGAACCGCTCTGCTGCAGGAATTCGCGACGACTGAAGCTCATTCGCGCTGTGGTGTCGGACTGATTGGTGGGGAGGCAGGGGCCGCTGGGCAGCCGCACAATCTTGTACGCTTCGGCGGAGTCCGGCAACTCCGAGATTTCGCGGTGAAGGCGCCGGTCTCTGCCATATCCTCGCAAAGCAGCACGTCATGGGCGCACGACTTGCCGCGGCATTCCCGCTTGTTGACGCATCTCAGGAGGTCCGATGAAAGGGCAATTCGCACTGATGGTGGTAGCACTCGGCGCAGCGGCTGGCTGCGCGCGTAACGCACAAGTCGAATCGAGCGGTGAGGTGGCTGCGGCGACGCCGGCCAACCGCTCCGTGCTGCCCGCGGGCACATCGATCACCGCCCGCCTCAACCAGTCGCTCGGTACGTCAGCCAGCAAGGAAGGCGATCAGTTCACGGCAACGGTGACCGACGCCGTGGTAGCTCAGAACGGCGCGACCGCCGTCCCGTCGGGGGCGATGCTCTTCGGCCACGTCACGGGGCTGCACACCGCAAACCTGCCGACGGATCAGGCGGTCATTCGGCTGGCCTTCGACAGCATTGGCGTCAACGGACGCGCATTTCCGTTCGACGCGAGCATCTCGGACGTCGCCGTCCGCAATGCGACGGGCAATCCGAGTACAAACCAGACCGTCCGCGACGCCGCGGCGGGCGCAGCCGCCGGCGCCGTGCTCGGCGCCATCATCAGCGGCGGCGACTTGAGCAAGATGATCACCGCCGGCCTCCTCGGTGCTGCCGCGGGCACGGCGATCTCGTTAGGAACGGGGACCGGTCAGGCCGTGATTCCGGCGGGGACGACGATGAAGGTGAGATCGACGCAAGAGGTACGAATCAGGTAGGTGCAGATCGCGGAGGGCTCGTCTTTCCGCGCGCACTAATCGCGGCTGGAGGCGTGACGAGCTTTGATGGTCTCAGGTCCCTGGTCCCAGGTCTCAGGTTGTAACGGCGGTGCTGTTCACCTGAGACCAGGGACCAGAGACCTGAGACCTCAGGTCGACCCGACCGCTATTAAGGTCGCGATACCTTCCATTCTCCGGGCCCCGACAAAACAGGCGCCACATTGACCAGCGTCGCCCGCGGCCACATCGACGGTACGCCTCGAATGAACGTGACGAGGCCGTCGATCGGGGCGCGGATGTCGCCGGTGGGGCGGCCGAGGAAATCGGTCGTGTGGCCGACGACCTGGCCTTTGGTCACGCGCGTGTCGCGAGCAACGGCGGCGATGAAGACACCGGCGCTGTCGGCGGCGACGCGGGCGCCGGCGCCCGCGAGCCAGACTGGCTTTGCCACGTGTGTCACGTGCCGGTCGAGCATGTGCAGCTCGCCGAGCACGTTGAGCGAGCCATCCACGAGCGCCTCGAGATCGCTCGGCGCTACGACGCCGCTGCGTCCTGCCTCGGCAACGAGCACCGTCTTGCCGCGGACCAGCGCGATGCCGGAAAGAGAGCGGCCGGCCGTCGGCGACGAGGGATCGACGTCGCTCACGATGATGTGATCGAGTCCGAACGCGAGGGCGAGTTTCAATCCCGCGGAATCCTGCGCGGCGCGGCCGCCGCGGAACCAATAGCTGTACGGCCGCAGATCCTCGTCGATGTCGCCGCCGTGCAAATCGACGACGACTGTCGCCGGCGTGACGATCTGCTCGGTGACCGCGGCGAGCACGCGAGCCGTCTGTGTGCCGCTGGCATCGCCGGGATATCCCCCGTTCATGCCCTTGCGGTCGATCGGATTGATGTGCGGCGTCATCTGCTCGAACGAAGCGATGTTGAGCAGCGGCGCGACGATGACGGTGCCGGCGAGCTTGGTTGCGTCGATGCGTCCGATGAGCTGCTGCATCGCGACGATCGACGAGTACTCCGTGCCGTGGCTTCCCGCGACGAATGCGACGACCGGCCCGGGCCGAACGCCGCGTATCACCGCGACCGGGATGTTCGTGGCGGAGTCCGATCCAGCGGGAATCGAGATCGCGCCGTAGGCCGTCTTGCCCGGACCGGGGGTGGCACTGCCGACCGTGAACGATGTCGTCTGTTGAGCGAACAGCGGGCCCGCAACCAGAAGCTGCAGGCCCGCCGCGACGACGCGCGTGGAACGCGTCATGAGATTGCTCCTCGGTCTACTTGACCGTGAACTCCTTCACCATTCCGTGATCGCTGTGCGGCTTGCCGTCCTTGGCGTCCGGCACGAAGCAGATCATCACGTAGTTGCCCGGAGTCAAGTTGGCGGTGAAGTACTCGGTGGCGCCAGGAATCATCGCCGTGATGCCGCCGAGGCCGTCGCCCGGCGGTGGGCCGTCCACCTTGTCGGCGTACGCCTTCGCCATGAATTCCCCGAAGTCTTTCATCGTCTTGCCCGGCGCGAGGCGAATCACTTCTACTTCGTGCGGCTGGGGGCCGCTGTTCACGACTTTGAAAGTGTGATTGCCCGCCGCGATGCTGGCCGGCAGGTCGAACTTGTAGTCTGATTCGCTGATGGTCACGTCGGCGCTGGGCTCGGCGGCCGGCGTTCCCGAGGCGGCGGTGACGGTGAGCGGGCGCGCCATTCCCTTGGCGACGTGCGGAACGTGTCCGGGAATGTCCACGACGCAGATCATCGCGTAGTTGCCCGGCTGCAGATTGAGCGTTGCGTCAACCGAGCTATTCGGGCTCGGCGCGTTCGGGCCACCCACGAATACCGCCCAGCGCGGCGGCGGACCCGGGTTTTTCATCGCCGCGTCAAGATCCTGCATCGTCTTGCCGCTGTCGAGGCGAACGAGCTGAACGTGGTGGAAATTCGGCCCGTCGTTGATCAGGTGGAACGTCGTCCAGCCGCTCGGAAGCGAATCCGGCGCGTCGAACGAGAAGTCCTTTGTGTGTACGGTCGCGGTGTGGGTCGCGGGGTCGAATCCGTGCGCCGCTGGCGCCGCGGCCTGCGCGACCGAGGCGCTGTCGGGCTTGCCTGCTTCCTTCTGGCTGCACGCGCACAGCGCGATCGTGGCGACGGTGAGAGCTATCGATCGGTACATGGGTCCTCGAAGTGGGTTGAGAGACACGGAGGACCGACACTCTGCATACGTAATACGCGATTGTCAACGGATGGCCTCTGTAGGTCTCGGGTCCCAGGTCTCTGGTCGCAGGTGAACAGCTCGGCCGTTACAACCTGAGACCAGGGACCAGAGACCTGGGACCTAGAGTCTCTCTCTACGGCTTCACCGATTCGGCCGCCGAATTCCGCCCCAACCACCGATTCAGGAAGTTGTATTCCACCTCCGATATCAACTTGGCGCTCTCCGCGTTGTAGGCGGCACCGTGTCGTCCCGGGGGATAGATGCGCGTCTCGATGTCTTTTCCGGCGTTCGTGAACGCGGTGAGGAGCTGCATCGTGTTTTGCGGATGGACGTTGTCATCCATCATCGAATGGATCATCAGCAGCTTGCCCTGGAGTTTGGGCGCGTTCTCGACGACGGAGCTCGTGGTGTATCCGCTCGTGTTGTCGTCGAGCGTCGACATGTACCGCTCGGTGTAGATCGTGTCGTAGAGCCGCCAATCGGCCACGCCCGAGTTGGCCATGCCGAGTCCGAACACGTCCGGATACAGCTCCATCGAGATCATGGTGCTGTAGCCGCCGTAGCTCGTGCCCATGATCGCCATGTGTGAGCCGTCGACATACGACAACGTCTTCAGGTACTTCGCGGCTTCGGCGAAATCGTGGGCCTCGTATTTACCGAGTTGCTTATAGACGACTTTCATGAAGTCGCGGCCGTAGTTGTTCGTGCCGCGGTTGTTCACGTCGACGACGATGAAGCCTTTCTGGGCGAGCCACTGCTTCCAGCCGGAGGCGTCGAACTGATTGTAGACGCCCTGTGAGCCCGGCCCACCATAGATGGTGAACACGACCGGGTACTTCTTCGACGGGTCGAAGGGCACCGGCTTCACCATCGACGCGTCGATCTTCACCCCGTCCGAGGTTGTAAACGAGAACAGCTCGAGCGGGCTGTACTCGTGGGTGGCAAGCCACTGCTTCGTGCCCCCGTTCTCCTCCATCGTGCGCAGCTTGCCCGTCGTCGTGGACCAGAGCTCGACCTGTCGTGGCTGTGCCGTGGACGAGTAGCTGTCGATGAAGTACTGGGTGTTCGGGGCCATGTCGATCGAATGCCGGCCCGGCGTCTTGGTGATGCGCTCGAGCCCCGTGCCGTCGAACTTGATCCGCCAGAGCTGACGTTCGAGCGGCGTCGGGTTGGTGCCGGTGAAGTAGATGATCTGCTTCGCCGGATCGACGCCCTCGATGCGCGTAACGCTCCACGAGCCCTTCGTCACCTGCTGCACGAGCTTGCCCGAATAATCGTACCGGTAGATGTGCTGAAAGCCGTCGCGATCCGAGACCCAGAAAAACTCGTGCGAGTTCTCGGGGAAGGACATCAAGTCCATCACGTTCGCGTAGAAATCGTAGACGTCGATCCAGGTGTTCGACGCCTCGCTCATGACCTCGCGGGAGCCCCCGGTTCTAACGTCGAAGAAGAACAACTTCATGTCGTTCTGCTTTCGGTTGAGCACGATCATGGCGAGTGTATCGGGCCGGCTCGTCCAGTACACGCGCGGGATGTAGTACTCTCCGCTCTGGTGGGGATCGAGCCAGACCTTCTTGCCGCTCTTCGCGTCGAGCACACCGATGCGCGCCGTCGGATTCGTGTCGCCGGGCTGCGGAATGCGGATGCGGTCCCACGTCGGGTGGCGTCCGCTGAAGTCGGAGATCTGAATCTCCGGCTCCCTCGTCTCGTCGATTTGCCAGAATGCGATGTGGCGGCTGTCGGGCGACCAGTTCCAGGCCTGCGCCAGCCCGAACTCCTCTTCGTACACCCAATCAAAGTGGCCGTTGAACACGTGCTCGGTGGCGTCGGTCGTCAGACGTCGCTCGTTCTTCGTTCCGAGATCGACGATGTACATGTCGCCGTTCCGCTCTTCGCCGAGCATCGTGCCGTCGGGCGACAGCTCGGCGGTGCGGGCGCCACGTCCGCCGAGCTGCAGCGATTTTGAGGCGAGCGAATAGATGTAGAAATCCGCCGTGCCGGAGCGACGATAGAGCTGTTGGAAGTTCGCCTGAAACACGATGTTCTTGAAATCGCGCGCCCACTGGAATCCCTGATACAGGAACGGATTCGTCGTCGCGGGGAAGGTGAGCCCTTCGCCGGAAAAGAGCAGGGTGTCGCGCCCGGTCGCCGGATCGTAAGCGCGAATCTCCGATTGTCGCGTCTGCGCGTTGGTCCCGATGAACGAGAATCGCCGGCCGCCCTCGAGCCAGATCACATTTCGCGGCGCTCCCCGGCCGGTCATCACGCCACTGCTCTGGAGCGCTTCGCCCAGCGACGAGTAGCGCTGCTTTTGTTGCGCGCCGACTGTGGGCGCGAGGACGGTCAGGGTGACGAGAATCAGTCTCGAGAATCGCATACAAAATCGGAGTGAAAGAAACGATGGCGACGGACTCGTCACCAATCTAAGGCACGATAGTTTAGGACATGCTTCTACCCCAGTCCGAGTGGAATGGCCTCCGCGACGAGGTCGTCGCGCACCTCTCGCGCCTGATCCGGATCGACACGACGAATCCGCCGGGTAACGAGATGGTGCTCGCGCGGTACCTGGATGAGAAGCTGCGCGCGGCTGGCATCGAGACGCACTTGTATGAACCGGTTCCCGGCCGGGCTGCCATCGTCGCCCGCCTTCGCGCCCAGTCTCCGGAGGCGCTCCCGGTCTTGCTCCTCGCGCACATGGACGTTGTCGGCGTCGAGCGCGATGCCTGGACGCGGGATCCGTTCGGCGGTGAGGTGATCGACGGCTACGTCTACGGCCGCGGCGCGATCGACGACAAGGGAATGCTCGCGGTCAATCTCGTCACGCTACTACTGGCGAGTCGCCTGCTCGCCAGTGGACGATACGAGCTGACGCGCGACATCGTGCTGGTCGCGACGTCCGATGAGGAGGCGGGTGGAACGATCGGGACCGAGTGGCTCATCGAGCAACATCCCGAGTTGATGCGCGCCGAGTTCGCGCTCAACGAAGGGGGACGGATTCGCGTCGTCGATGGCAAGCCGCTGTACGCGGCGATCCAGTGCGCCGAGAAAATGTCGAACGTCGTGATGGTGACCGCCATTGGACCGGGCGGCCACGCGTCGGTTCCACTTCCGGGAAATCCCGTTGCACGCTTGGCACGCGCTGTCGCGTTGATCGCCGAGCACCGCGAACCCGTCATCCTGCTGCCGACGACGCGCGAATTCTTCGCCGGCCTCGCAACAGTCTGGCCGCAAGCCAGCGAGGGCGCCGCGATGGCCGACCTGGTGTCGGACGATGCCTCGCGTCGCGAGCGCGGCGCAAACGTGTTGTCCGCCATCCCGCTGTTCGATGCGGTGCTGCGCACAGGCATCTCGCCCACGATTCTCGACGCCGGTTTGCGCCACAACGTCATTCCGACCGAAGCACGCGCGACGTTGAGCGTGCGGACGTTGCCGGGTGAATCGATCGACGACGTCGTTCGACGCTTGAACCAATTGGTGAACGATCCGGCAGTGCACGTCGAGATCGCTCATCGTGGCCACGATGCTCCGCCGTCGCCGTCGAACTCGGCCGCGTTCGGCGCGCTGCGCGACTCGCTGCACGAGATAGATCCATTGATCGCTGCCGTTCCGTATCTAAGCACGGGCGCCACGGAGAGTGCCTTCCTTCGCCGCTGGGGCGTTCCCACGTACGGGATTCTCCCCTTTCCGCTCACGATGGACGACGAGACGCGAATGCACGGGCATGATGAGCGTGTTCCCGTCGAAGCACTCGCATTCGGGCTTCGCTTGGTAAGCGGCTTTGTGGCTCGGCTCGCCGTTCGGGAGCGTTGATTTTTCGCACGGTTTGTGCAGCCCGTTCGGCCGCGCGTGCAAGAGGAGCGGTCGATGCACAACGAGCGAGCAATCCATAACGGCGGTTCGACTCGCCCCGAGAAAAAAACCGAATCCCGCGAGCTCGAGCGGCCCGAGCCGAACCGCCGGAAGATCGATTGCGGCGGGGAGCCCGGCGAACGCCGCCCGTCGCCGCGCGGTGCCGATCGCCGGAATACCGGGTTCGCGCGCCCGCCGTTGCCGGAGTCGTAGTCGCGACCGCTGACTACGCTGGTATTCCGCTCGTTTCTTGTGGCGTTCGTCGGTGACGGCTTGGCTCGTTGGTTACGAGCTCGTGGAGATCGCGCGCGCGGAAATCGAGATGGTATTTCGTTCCGACGATTCCGACGCGCAGATGGCTCAACGTAAGCTGCCGGCCCTTGTCCAGCTCCTGTGCGTTGTCGAACAGCACCGTCTCTCGTCCGTCGACGAACGTCACGCTGCCCGCGCCGACGACCTCACCAATCCCGTCGCGCACGATGAGCGCCGTGTCTTCGTCGATGCCGACGCCGAAGAGGCGGGTGTTCTTTGCCACGACGAGAAACAATCGCTGGAGCCTGCGGCGTTGCGAGAAGTGCGTGTCGACGATCGCGTCGAACCCGAGAAGCCCGAGGCCAGGCCCGATGTACTGCTCGACGAGATTGCCTTCGACGTCCACCTCACCGCCGGCCATCGTCAGCTCGGTGAGCGCGGCGGCGCCGGCGCTCGTGCCGGCGACGGTCGCGCCGCGCTCGTACGCGCGTCGGATCGCCGCGGCGGTCTCGGAGCCGCTGAGCGCCGTGACCAGCTTGACCTGATCGCCGCCCCCGAGGAACACGCCGGCGGCATCGCCGATCATCGCGGCGATCTCGCGGTCCCGCTTTTCATCGACTCGATCGAACATCGGAACTCGAACGTCGCGAACGCCCGCACCGCGCAGCACTCCCGTCCAATACCAGCCGGTCTCCTCGGGCTCGGCGCTCGCCGTCGTGAGGCCGACCACCGGACCCGGTCCTCGAGCGTTGACGAGATCGACGAAGCCGCGCAGCGCGTGACCGTCTCGCGATAGTGCGCCGCCGATCAGCACGAGGGCCCCCGCACCCGACGCGGGGACGCGATCGTCGTGCGACGCGACGTCGGCGTCGACGCGCGGGATGTCGCGCTTGTCAGTCGGAGCAGGCATTGCTCAAAACGTACTCGCCGAGCGCCGCGGCGACTTGGGCCTCGGCCGGAATGTCGTCGCGCAGCGTGCCCGCGGACCTTGGGTCACCGCAGCGCTCCAGCCAGATCTCTCCGCCTCGCACGCGGCCGACCGCCATTGCTACCCGCTGGTCGCGTCGCGTGACATCCTCATCGGTCCGGAAGATTGCGACGCGCAGGTCCTGGTCGCGCGCGTAGTCCTGGAGCTCCCACGCTTTCGCCGGACAGATCACGACGCCGTCGGTGCGCACCGCGTCGGTGACGATGCTGAGCAGCTTCCGCGCGTTGTCGGTCTCTCGATACCGCTCCGGCACGTCGGTCGGATTCTCATCGAGGATGATCGCCATATCGGCGTACGTATAAGGAAGACCCGCCTGGAGCAGGTACGCTGGCGATGCGTCGATGACGAGCGGATCCTGCCGGCCCATGGCCTCGAGGCGTCGCACGAGCTCCTGCTGCGTTTCGGCGCGAGCGCCGCCGCCGGTGATTCCGCAGAACACTCGCTGATGCAGTGGTGGTGTATCCGGCGTCTTCGAGAGCGCCGCGAGCTCGGTGAGCGCCGGCTCGACCGTGTCGAGCGTTCCCGCGAAGGCGCGCTGTACGATCTCGAGGGCGAGCGCGGCGGCGCGCATCCCCACCTGCTCGTGGTCGTGCTCGAACACGACGGTGTATTCGCCGGCCGTATCGCCGCCGCGCGTTCTCCCGAACCCGACGCGATGGCCGATGGCGGTCTGCAGCTCGAGCGCGACGTGCTCGATGATGTGCGGCGCGTAGGTACCTCGCTTGAGGCGCAACACGAAACCGCCCGGCGAGCCGATGCTGCATTCGTGGTCTCGCAACCCGGGCAGCGCGTTCAACAGCTGCGGCGTGAAGTGCTCGGCGTCCGCCGAGGAGATGTTCTCGAAGTCGCCGACCGCGAGGTCCATGCGAATCACCGGCCTTTTGGACCAGAAATTCATGCCCCGCGTCGCGTGAAGCGTCGTGATGCGGATCTCGGTCGCGGCGTCGTTGGTCAAGGACGTGGTCATCGGGTGTCAGGAGGTCGTGCGCGCGTGCGCGCGAACGGTGGCGAGCGCGGACGGCACCTTTTCGGCGAACACCACGAGCAAGTCGTCGTCGCCGACCAGCGTCACCGCATGGTCGATGGCGTGAGCCTCGCCGCGAATCTCTTCGATCTCCGTGTCGGCCAATCCTCCCTCGACGAGTCCTTCGCGAATCAAACGGCCGATGTCTCCCGGCGCGCGTCCGCGAAGATCGA
>DATMHK010000355.1:0-6483 GCA_035554995.1 Gemmatimonadaceae bacterium | reverse complement strand
TGGCGATGGCGGCAGCGAAAGTCTGCCCTTCGTCTGGCCGAGCTGATTGGCGAGAAGGCTGACCAGGGCGTAGACGGCGTCGATGTGCGGCGTGGGTGTCTCCGTGAGCCGGCCGAGCTCCACGACGGCGCCAATCAGCGCCTCGAGCTCGAGTGGGCGGCCCGCCTCCACGTCCTGCAACATAGACGTCTTGTGCTCACCGACCTTCTCGGCGCCCGCGATCCGCTTGTCGATCCCGACGCGAAAGGTCACGCCCAGCTTATTTGCTACCGTTTCGGCCTCGCGCATCATCTGGACGCTCAGCTCACGCGTCAACGGGAAGCGTAACAGCCCCGCCAGCGTAGAGTGAGTGAGGGCGCTGATCGGATTGAAGCTGAGATTGCCCCACAGCTTGAGCCAGATCTCGCTGCGAATGTCGCCGATCACCGGCGACTTGAAGCCGGCGCGTGTGAACGCCGCCGAAATTGCTTGCGCGCGCGGCGACGACGAGCCGTCAGGTTCGCCAAGCGTGAAGCGCCTTCCCTCCACCACGTGCACGACGCCAGGCGCCTCGAGCGTCGCCGCGGGATACACCACCGATCCGATCACCCGGTCCGCATCGATGGCCCGCGCGATCGAACCGTCAGGATCCGCTGCGCGCACTGGTGTGCCCTCGAGCGCGCCCCCGTGTTTATGGAAGTACCACCACGGGATACCGTTCTGCATCGTGACGATCGCCGTGTCGGCGTGACAGAGCGCGGCGACGTCGGCCGCGATCGCGCCCACCTGATGCGCCTTCACGGCGAGAATGACGTAATCTTGTGGCCCCGCATCCACAGTTCGCTCGTGGACCGCGGGACGCGTGACGATCTCGGCGCCGTCCTCGCCGATCACTCGCATTCCGTTCTGTTTGATGGCTGCGAGATTCGCCCCGCGCGCGATGAACGTCACGTCCTCGCCGGCAGCGGCGAGCCATCCGCCGACGTAGCCGCCGATCGCGCCTGCTCCGACGACTGCGATCTTCACGCGATCGAGCGTTCAGTGCGAGCGCGGAGCGGCTTCAGCACGAAGATGGCCAACAACGCCGCCATGAAGTTCATCAGCGCCGTCGCCACGAATACCCCCGACCAGCCCCACGACGACGCGCTGATCACACTGGCCAGCGGCACGACCAATGACGCGACCCCTTTTGCGACATAGAGCAGTCCGGCGTTGGCCGAGGCGAATCGGCGTCCATACGCGTCGCCGCAGATCGCCGGGAAGAGGCTGTAGATCTCGCCGTAGGCGAAGAAGACCAGCGCCGTGAATACGATGAACGCCATCGGACTCGCGCCGTACCGGCTGAGCAGGACGATCGCGATGCCTTCGAGCGTGAAGGCGATCCCCATCGTCTGCTCGCGGCCGAGGTGATCGGACATCCAACCGAAGAAGGGCCGGCTGATGCCGTTGAAGATGCGATTCATCGACAGCGCGAACGGAAGGGCCAGCAGCGTGGTGCCGAACACCGAGACCTTGGAGCCGGCAACGCCAAGGTCCTTCGCCATTGGATTGAGCTGCGCCGTGGCGATGAGTCCACCGACCGCGGTGAGCACGAACATCAGGAACATCACCCAGAAGGCGGGCGTGCGAAGCATCTCGATCGGCGTGAACTCGCGATTGCGCACGACGGGGGTCCCGATCGCAGGTGTCAGTCGCGCCTTGTAATCGGCATCCGGCGCGCGGAGGAGCCAGCTGACGAGAAACACGACGGCGCCTTGCGCGATGCCGAACTTGAAGAAGGCCGCTTCGTAGCCCTGCGACTTGATCATGTTGGCGATCGGGAATACCGTGAGCGCCGATCCCGCCCCGAATCCCATTGCCGTAATCCCCGCGGCGAGTCCGCGGCGGTCGGGGAACCACTTCAGCGCGTTGCCGACGCACGCGCCGTAGACCGCGCCCGCGCCCACACCACCGACCACCGCTCCCAGGTACAGCATGCCGAGCGAGTCGGCGTTCGCGTTGATCACCCAGGCCAGGGCGACGAGCACCCCGGCGAACACCCCGACGAACCTCGGTCCGAACTTGTCGACGAGATAACCCTCGATCGGCACCAGCCACGTCTCGACCAACACGAAGACGGAGAACGCTATCTGGATCGCCGGAACGCTCCAACCGTGCGCGTCATGGATCGGATTGACGAAGAGCGTCCACCCGTACTGCAGGTTGGCGATCATCGACATGCAGATCACGCCAAGCGTCAGCTGCCACCAGCGTCCGACACGGACGGCAACGAGGTCTTCGGCGCTGAGTTGTGTGGTCTGTGCAGCACCCTGCGTTACGGCATCCGTCACGGCTTCGGGACTCCGAGTTCAAGGTTCCCCAAAGGATACCTAGCTGCACTCGGGATCGCGAGGGTAAGGCTAATGCACGGCCTTGATGTATCCCCAGTTGTCCTGCTGCTTCATCACCAGCTCGTGAATGCCGTCGGGCACCGTTTCCACGCCTGGCAGCAGCTGACTCTTGTCCACGCCGTTGTTCTTCAGCGCGATCGCGCAGACGCGGAAGGCGACCTTCGGATTCTTGATCGCCGCCTGGACCTGCGGAAGCATCGTCGACTTGTCCGGCATCACGAGCTCGAATCCCTTGGCGTACATGACGACCTCGATCTGTGCGTCCGGACTCGAGGTGGTGACCTCGTTGATCCAGCGAACGACGGCCTTCTGATCGAGGCTGTCGCGGCTCGTGAGATCGAACACGACGCGGTATGGCTGCGGTGGCCGCTTCATGAACGCGACGCTGGAGAGGGCAACGGCTGCGATGATCAATCCGCGCTTCATGGATTCCTCCTCGTTCACGAGAACTACGTGGAACCGCCCGGCTGCCGGACTTACCGCGGCGTTTCGCCGAGTGGCAGTGTAAAAACGACCTCACCCCGCCACGGGTAATCCAATCGGAACCCCGCGATCGCGTCGACGCGGCCATGCAGCGGACGCGACAGGACCTCGGCCGCATGCTCCGTCGCGGCGGCGACGTCCTCCGACTGCGAAAGGTGGCCGATCGTCACATGGGGTCGATACGCGTGTGCGCTGGACCGATGTCGCGCGAGCATTCCGGAGTAGAGGCGGTCGTGCACCAGGGCGAAACGATCCGCGCCCTCCGATAGTTCCATGAAGATGTAGTTGTCTTCCGCGCTGGTCGGCCGAGCAAGCTTGATGTCGAAGGGGCTAACTCCCACGATCGCGTCGGCCACATGACGCTCGAGCGTCTGTTCGACCGCCGGTTCGGAGAAGGGAAACACGATCGTCACATGGGGCGGCAGCAGCCCGTCGAGCGGATCGAAGCGGCGGCGCACCGACGCGACCAGATCCGCGCATTCGATCACCGGAAAAGCAACGATCGCGAATTCCATGACAGGCTAGCTCAGGTCTCGGCCTCGAGTCTCGTCGCACATTCCCAGACTGACCAGGCCGGGGGCAGTCATCGCCATCGCGTAGATCGACACGGGCAGCGTCGAACCATACGCATTCAGCAGCGCGACGCCAATCAGCGGCGCGACAGCACCCGAGACCACGGTGGCGAACTGATATCCGACCGAGAAGCCGGTGTAGCGGGCGCTCGTCGGAAACAGCTCGACGAAGAGCGCCGACATTCCGCCGACGATCAACCCGTGACAAACGCCGCCGACGCCCGCGGCGATCACGACGACCGCCACGTTGCCGCTCGCCGTCGCCGGAAAGAGAACGAACGCCCAGACCGCGGCTCCCAGCAATCCGACAGCCGTAACGATTCGCCGCCCGACCCGGTCCGACCACGCGCCGGACAGAAAGATCGTCGCGATCTCCGCGACCGAAGCGACCGCGATTGCCTCGAGCGCGAGCGTGCGCGTGAGGTGCAGGACACGCGTGACGTAAATGACGTAGAACGTCGTGAAGACGTAGAAGACGGCGTTCTCCCCGGCCTTGACGAGCAGCACGGTCAACACGGACTTCCAATGCGCGAGGAGGGTCGGTACGAGTCGTGGGGCGGCGGTGGCGCGCCGTCGCTCGACATACGCGCGATAAACCGGCGATTCCGCGACGCGCGACCGCATCCACACGCCGACGCCGATGAGCGCCGCCGAGGCGAAGAAAGCGAGCCGCCATCCCCACGCGGCGAACGCCGCTTCACCGAGCACGAAGCCGAGCAGCGCGAGGATTCCCGACGAGAGCAGATTCCCCGCGGCACCACCCATCATCGGCCATGCTGCCCAGAACCCGCGTCGCTCGGCCGGCAACGTTTCCGTCACGAGCAGGAGCGCACCACCGATCTCGCCGCCGACGGCGACGCCTTGCACCAGTCGAAGCAGTACGAGCAGCGCCGGCGCCGCGACGCCGATCGTCGCGTAGCCCGGAATCAGTCCGACGCCGATCGTCGCCAACCCCATCAGCAGCAAGCTCCAGACGAGCGCCCGTTTTCGTCCGAAGCGATCGCCCAGGACGCCGAACACCAGCCCGCCGAGAGGACGAGTCGCGAAGCCGACGGCGTACGTCATCAACGAATAGAGAACGGCGTTGCGCGCATCGGCGCGTGGAAAAAAGACCCGGTCGAAAACCAACGCCGCCGCCGACGCGAACACGAAGAAGTCGTACCACTCGACGATCGTTCCGATCGAGCTGGCGATGAGCAGGCTCCGGCGGTCGTGGTCGAGCGATTCAGCGTCCTGCGGTGCCAGCGTCGGGTAAGCGGGCGCGGCCGCCTGACCGGATGCCGTCACGCGGTCCGCGCCCGTTGACGGGCGACGGCGCCGAAGATGAAGCTCAGCACCCAGCAGAAGGAGAGGACCACCGACACGCCCAGAATCCCGAACCATGCGCGCGCGCCGAACGCGTATCCCGCGATCGACGCGGCGACGATGCCGAGGAGGAGCGCCAGCAACGCGCGTCCGAGTGCCATGCTCGACCGGTTGGCGGCGGAGCGCCGCAGCATGACGACCGCGGCGACGACGACGCCAGCCACGACGGCCATCCACAGCACGCGAAGGTCGTTCGCCTTGAGGGCGCGAACGGCACCGAATGCGATCGGTGCCAGTCCAAAAAGAATCGATAGGAGGCGAGTCACGCCCGGGAATATGGGCGAACCCGGCTCGCCGGACTACGGGGAAGGGAGCGCAATCCCGATAGCGGTCGCGTCGCTGCTCAGCACACGCTCCTCGATGACAATGGGTTGGCCTTCCCTCCAGACGGCGATTCGGACGGCGTCGCCTTTCTTCAGTTGAAGGCAGCCATTGAGCGTTCCATCCGGCGACTCGTGCCGGCCGTGGGCGAACGGCTGGTAGTCCGTGCTTGGCGCGCGCGCGCGTCGGACTTCCCACGCCGCGTCGGTCACCGGGAGGCCGGTCGGCGTTCGTACGCGTACCACGAGCAGCGCATCGTCGCGATCCGGAGCTGGTATTCCGCAGAATGCGCGGAAGTTCTCGATCGCGGCGGGCACCGTGATGCGCAGCTCGACAACAGTGTCGCGCGTCGCCACGACGCTGGTCGGGTCCGGAGGAGCGAGTCCAAGAGGTCCGAGCAGCGTGTCGGTGGCGACGACGCGATACGGACCTGGCAGGAGACCCGAGATCTCCGCCGTTCCGCGCTCGTTGGGACGGGCGGCGTAGTTCGTGCCGCGCAGGCGGAGTTGAAACGCCTTCACGGCTCGGCCCGCGGCGTCCGCGCCGTGCACGACGAGGCGTCCGAGCGGCGCACGCCACGACAGGCCGTCGGGCCACGACGCTTCCACGACCTGCCCGCCATACTCGATCGCGTTGATCGGGCCTTCGGCGCGCGGGATCACACCAAATTCGTCGTGACCAGGGCGTTCGTTCGCGCCGCTGCTGCGAATGTGCCAGCGGTCGATGATGAGGAGGCCGTTCGCCATCTGCCGGAACCAGATTTCGCCGCCCGACCGCGCGCGCTCGGCGGCGTCCGGAACGCCGGTGTAGCGGAATTCGACCTGCACGAGAACGCGGGCCGCGGTGTCGACCCACACCACGCCGTCGACGTCGATGCGCCCCCGTTGCCGCCGAGCCGTCTCGAAGACGACGCCGACCTGGTTTGGGTGTGCCGTGCCGCCGTCGCGCGAACGGAAGCAGTGCGCGCTCATGAAAGCGTCGTCGAGCAGCACGTCCGCGTAGGGCGCGAGATACTGCCGCATGCCGCTGCTGTCGCGCGCGAATCCTCCACGGGCGAAGTCCTCCGACGAAAGCACCGCGAGAAATGGTCGCGTCGTTACCGCGGCGGAATCGATCTGCACCAGCTGCTCGACCACGCGATCGTCGAGCGAGCGCAGACGCTTGTAGATGATGCGAACCGAGCGCGGGGGATTGGCTTCACGCGCCACGACAGCAGCGAGCAACGCCGCGCGTGCCTGGTCCCACAGCGCGAAGGTCGAAGCGGCGTCGGCGCGCCGCTGGCAGTTCGCGTTGGCGCGGACCTCGACCGGAGCGAGCATCTGTGAGAGCGCGCGCATCGTGACGTCGACCGTCGCGACACCGTTCTCGGCGGC
>DATMHK010000354.1:0-9878 GCA_035554995.1 Gemmatimonadaceae bacterium | reverse complement strand
GGCGTTCACTGTCATCTCGGCGATCACGCTCGCCCTCGGCGTCGGTGCAACGACGGCGATCTTCACCCTCGTGAACGGCATCCTGCTTCGTCCGCTGCCGTATCCGCACGCCGAACAACTCGTTCGCGTCAGTCAGTCCTTTCCCGAGAAGGGCCTCGATTCCTGGCCGCTCTCCCAGCAGAACACCGCGACCTACAAGAAGGATGTGACGGATTTCGTGCATTTCGGTGCGTACACGCTTCGGGGCGTAACGCTCAGCGGGAACGGCGCGCCTGAACGACTGCTCGCCGTTCAAGTCACGGGCGATGTCTTTTCCGCGCTCGGCGTGCCAGCGTTCGTCGGCCGAACGGTCGTCGACAGCGAGGTCACGAAGGCGAGTGCGCCCGTCGCGATTCTCGGCTACGGCTTTTGGCAATCGCATTTCGGCGGCGCCGCATCCGTCATCGGCAAGACGATCGATGTGGACGGCACACCGACGCGAATCGTTGGCGTGATGCCGAACGGGTTCTCGTTCCCGCGGCGTGACATGCCGTTGTATTTGCCGTTCGCGGTCGACCCGAATCGGCGGTTCGGTTGGTATCTCGCCGGTATCGGGCGCGTGAAGCCGGGAATCGCCGTCGTACATGCGGAGCGCCAAGCGACGACGTCGATGTGGAACTGGGCACGGGCGAACTCGAACTTGCTCTGGCCAAAGCCGTTCGCTCCGGAGTCGACGCATATGCATGCGGTCGTCACTCCGCTTCAAACCGCGATCACGCGCGACATCAGGCGGCCGCTCCTCGTGCTGCAGGCCGCGGTCGCACTGCTGCTGCTCATCGCCATCGCCAACATCGCGACGCTCGTCTCGAGCCGCGCGGCTGCGCGCACGCCGGAGATCGCGGTGCGCACGGCGCTCGGCGCCTCGGCGCGGCGCGTGGCGCGCCAGCTCGTCACCGAGAGCCTCGTCGTGGCCTTGATCGGCGGAGTGATCGGGATCGCGCTCGCCATCATTGCCGTGCGAGTGTTCACCGCGTGGAGCGCGAGCGCACTGCCGCGGATTCGCGAAGTCGGCGTCGACTGGCGCGTGCTGGGCTTTGCGCTCGGCGTGTCGGTGGTGAGTGGCATCCTGTTTGGTCTCGCCCCGGCAGTGCGGATGGCGCGTGGGCGACGATTGGCCGACGATCTCGCCGGAACGCAGAAGGCGAGCGCGCGCGGCGCCGCGCGCCGGCTCAACAACGCCATGATCGTGACGCAGATCGCGCTCTCGCTCGTGCTGCTCGTGTCGGCCGGTCTCCTCATCAAGAGCTTCCGTCGGCTCATTCAAACAAATCTTGGCTTCGAACCGCGCGGGGTGCTGACGATGAGCGTCGCGTTCCCGGAGAAGAAGTACGTCGATGAAAAGCCCGTCATACAGGCGACCGACGTCATCCTACAACGCGTGCGTGCCCTGCCGGGGGTGCGAGCCGCGGCCGCGGCGACGTACGTACCGTACGGCGGCGTCACCACCGACGGATTTCTCGTCGAAGGCCGCGAGCCACCGACGAGTGCGGGCGCGGAGACCCAGGTTGTGCAGCTCGGGGCGACACCTGACTACTTTCGCACGCTCCGCATCCCGATGCGTTACGGCCGCGATTTTACGACCAGCGACAGAGACGGCACGCTTCCTGTCGTCATCGTGGACGAAGCCTTCGCTCGCCCATTCTGGAGGGGACAGGATGCGATCGGCAAGCGTATGCGATTTACCGGCGACACCACGTGGCTCACCATCGTCGGCGTCGTCGGCGGCATGCGCGATCAGGACGCGGCGCAGGAGGGACTGCCACACGCATACACTCCCTATGCGCAGCAACCGGGCGGCCCGCCCGTGCTGGCAATTGCGACGAGCGGAAAGACCGCTCCCGTGCTCGCCGATGTGCGTCGGGTGATCGCCGAGGTCGAACCCGGCGCGCCGCTCGACAACGTGCATGTCCTATCCGATGCGGTCGCGGACGCACTGTCGAACAGGCGGATGACGGAAACACTTCTCACGAGCTTCGCGCTGCTCGCGCTGATCCTCGCGGTGGTCGGGATCTACGGGGTGATGATCCTGTACGTCACGAGCCGTACGCGTGAGTTCGGCATTCGCATCGCCGTGGGCGCCGAGCCGTCGCGTGTCGTGCGCCTCGTGCTGCGCGAAGGGATCGTCCTCGGCCTGGCTGGTGTGACGATCGGCATTGTCGGGGCGCTGTTCGCGGCACGGTGGATCGCTGCCCTGCTCTACGAGGTGAGTCCGACCGACCCCGCCGTGTTCGTCGGATTGGCGATCGGTCTATTGGTCGTTGCAGTGGGGTCGTGCTATCGACCGGCGCGACGCGCCGCCGCGGCCGATCCGATGCTGGCGCTGCGCGCGGATTGAGATCGACCGCTCATCGACCGCTGCGTAGCGCGGCGAGCTTGATGCGCGCCGAGTTCGCACGTCCAGCCAACCACGGATCCGCGTTCGACCACGCTTTCACCAACCACGCCAGATGCGCCGCGGTGCTGTCGCGAACCCCCGCCGCGTCCCACGCCTGCGCCAATAGCTCGTGAACGTCGGCGCGGCTCAGATATAGATTCGATGCGTCGAGCGTCCCATGCAGCACCGGCTGCAGGATCGCGATCGCTTCGCGCGGACGGCCGTCGCGTAGATAGATCCGGGCCAGCTCGTAGTTGGCGCGCGTGTAGCCCTGCGTGATCGAAAAGATCGACGATTTCAATTCGCTGATCGCCCCGGCGTCGTCGCCGCGCGACGTGAGCAGCAACCCGCGCACGTAATGATGCAGACGCCGATCGCGGCCATACCCGCTCTCCGCGCTCAGTGCCTCCAGCGAGTCGGCCAGGCGCGCGAGCGACGCGGTGTCACCGAGCGCGCGGCGCAGTCCGGCTGTCTGTGCCAACATCCACGTCTTGGTTCGCGCGATCTGCGACGGCGTCTCTTTCGCATTGCGCGCTACGGCGAGCGAATCGAACAGGGCGCGCGACTCGGCGATGCGCCCCATGTCGAGGAGGAGTTGTGCCTCGAGAACGCTGGTGGTCGTTCCGACGTGACCGGCGACAGAGCGATCGTACCCCGTGTGCCGTGCGGCCTCGAGCGCGGCGGACAGACGCCCTTGCTCTCGCAGGCTGATGGCGAGTATCCAGTAGACGCTCGCCTGCTCGGACGCGGTGCCGTGGCCGGCGATTCCCAAGAGAATCCGATCCGCCGCGACATGGTCGCCGGCGATCAGCAGATTGGCCGCTCGCATCTGGGCGACGTCGGCGTACGGCAGCTCGGGCTCCAGTCTCGTGCGAAGGAGGGAGTCTGCCTCCGCGGCTCGCCCCTCGCGCGCGAGGATCGCCATCAATGCGCCGAGTGGCGGGCGGGAATGAGGCTGGAGACGAAGCCACCGCCGCGCCTCGCGCTCGGCGGCCGGTAGCGAATCGACGAGATCGTACGCGCTGACTTTCCAGAGCAGAGCCTCGCACGCATCGCAGCGCCCGCCGTCCCGAATTCCGAGAGAGTCCATCGCGATGACCCGCTCGAGCGGCGCCAGCGCGCCGCGAAAGTCGCCGTCATAGGCGCGCGAGATCCCCGCGTAAAGATGGCCCTGTGTCTCCGTCGGGTATTTCGTCGAAAGCGTCTCGGCGATTGCGCGGAGGGCCGGCGACGATACGATGTACGCCCAACCGGCGAGTATCATGAGCCGATCGCGATCAGTCGCCCGGGTCGCCAATCTCCGTGCTCGATCCATTCGCGCGAAATAGCCGCCGCTTTGATCCGAGAGCGCCCCGTAGTACGCGGCGAGGGCGAACAACGAATCTTCGCCGAGCGCCGCGTCGAAGAAGCCGAGCGCGGTGCGCGCGTCTCCCCGGTAGTAAGCGCGAATTCCCTGCTCGTACATGCGATAGGCAGTCACGGAGCGCGTACTCACGTCGGCGACGGATCCCGACGGTGCATCGATGCCGAGGGCCGAGACGAGTCGCGCTGTGCCGCTGTCGACGAGCGCGAAGAGATCCTTCCCTTCGATCGTCGTCACGTCGCCGATCGCGCCGTTGACCAGGTCGACTCGCCGCAGATCGAGCCGCAGCCGACCGTCGGGCCGGGTGAACAGCGTCCCGTCGATCACTTCGGTTGCGCCGGCGCGCCGCGCGGCTGCGATGAAACCGCTCGTGTCGGATTTCTCATTGCCAAGCGTGCGCATCAGCTCGAGCATGCGCCCGTGACTGACGACGCGAATGCCACGGACGCGCGCGAGGCTCGTCGTCAGGAGATCCGCCACCGGCGCGGCGAGACTGTTCTGCGTGGAATCGGTGCCGAACGACGCAACGCGTCCGATGGCGATCACGGCGCGCGGGTCGTTGGCCGCCTCGCTCGCGGCGGACGACCAGACAGCACGAGTGGCGAAGGCCGCGCCGCCGAGCAGCACGATCGCCGCCGTCGCCGACGCCCATGTTCGCCGAGTCACGCTCCGCGCCGGCGTTGATGGAATTGCAACCGGCTCGGACACTGGCGGAACGCTCAGTTGCGCGGACGACGGCGCTTCCGTCGCTGCGGCCGGAACGGCAACCGACGTCTCGGCCTCTCGTCGCAAGCGATCGGCGAAGGCAACCACTTCGGCGTCGGGTGGCAGATCGAGCTCTTGCTCGATCAGCGCTTCATATATACGCCCGTGCTGGATCGCGCCGGCACGATCGCCGTCCGCCGCGAGCGCATCCATGAGGCCGATCGCGACTCGCGCGTTGAGCGGCTCGAGCGCCGCGAGTTTGCGCCACGCCGCAACGGATGCACGTACGTCGCCCGCGGCGCGGTGTCTCCGGGCCAATGATTCGAGCGAGCGCGAATGATCGGCCGCGAGCGCGGCGCGTTCGCCCTCGACCCAGCGTGTGAACTCTTCGGCGTTCGGGAGATGAAATCCGTCGAGAAAGGGGCCGTGGTACAGCGCGACGACGCGATCGTCGTCGCCGCGTGAGACGGCGGCCGCAAACTCGCCGACGTCCGTGGAAACGAGCGCGGGATCGAGACGGAGCTCGGTGACCCCGACGATCACGTCGTCGGCCCCACCGCCGAGATCCTTGCGAAGGGCGTAGATCGCCTGAGCGAGTGCTTTGGAACCGCGATCGTCTTCGGCATCCGGCCAGAGGAGCGCGAGAATCTTCTCGCGCGCCAGCCCGCGTTGGCCGGCCCGCGCAAGGAGCGCGAGGATCGCCATTCGGCGCGGCTGGGTAGCGGCGCCCGACAGCGCGCCGTCCGCGTCATCTCGAACCGACAAACCACCGAAGGCGCTGACGCGAATCAAGGTCAATCTGGCCGGGCTGTGGACTCACCAAACTAGGATTCCGCGCAAGACCGGACAACGGTGAGTGTTTTACAATCACTGCCCAATCACGCCGGACGGTTCAGGGGGTGATGACCACCCGTCGCCGGCGCCGGCACGCTTTGATAGACATTGCGCTCGCAACGAGTTAGGCGAGATGAACGCCTCGTGATTTGCGCGAGATCGGACGACGCTACTGTCCCGCCGCACGCCAGATCGGCGCGCCGGACATCAGCTCCGCCAACGCATTCCTTGAGGAGTTTCCTCATGCGCAACTTCGTTTTGGTTATCACCGCGGCCACGGTCCTCGTTGCCTGCGGGGAGGACCCACACCCGACCAGCCCCGCCGCCGGTGCCCGATCCGCGAGCGGGCAGATTCAGCCGACAGCAGACAAGGCGCCGGTGGTACAAGCCAAGCCCGTCGATCAAGTCGGATTTACGAAGATCGTCAGGATTTACAGCAGCCAAAAGAGCGTGGCGGCCGGCGTCAGCGGCGCAGAAACCGCCACGTGTCCGGCGGGGACCACGGTGATCTCGGGTAGCTACTTCATCACCGGTGGCGGGCCCTTCACCGGTGCACCGCGCCTCTCCTACTCGGTCGACGATCAGGCGAACGGTTGGACGGTGGGTTTTGCGAACACCGTTGACGGTTCAGGACCCTTCACGTTCGTAGCCGTTGCCTACTGCATCAGCTGAAGCGTGCGACTACCCAACCCTTCTGAGAGATCTCTTCAATGCGAAATATCATCATGCTGCTCACGGCAGCGGCCATCGTCGTCGCCTGCGCGGACGAAACACACCCAACCGGCCCTGCGTCGGGATCGCACGGGCGATCGGCGAGCCCGAACGCTCAGGCGACCGCCGAGAAGGCCCCAGTGGGAGACGCAAAACCCGTCGATCAGGTTGGCTTCACGAAAGTCATCCAAGTCATGAGCGCCCCCGTCGTTGTGCTGGTGAACAACGCCGGTAGCGCCACGGCAACTTGTCCAGCCGGGACGATGGCCATCTCGGGAGGCCACCAGTTCACGCAATGGACTGGCTCGACGCCGGCCCAGATGACCATGAACCAGCGGAATTGGGAGAACGGCTGGGTTGTGACGTTCTATAACCAGGTCCCGGGTGCGACCCAGTTCACCTTCAAGGCGATCGCGTACTGCGCGAGCTGAACCGAACGCGGCGCGACCGGCGACTTGGCGGTACCGGTCGCGCCCATCCGGTGAGCCATTCGACCAATGAATCCTGACCAAATTCAAATCGTGCGGGGTGCGTGGCCCGTCGTGGCCGCCGGCGCTGACACGCTCGCCTCGCGCTTTTACGCGCGTCTATTCGAGATCGATCAGGGCGCCGCCCGGCTCTTCGGCCACGTCGACATGGACGCGCAACGAAAGAAGCTGATCCAGACGCTCGCGGTCGTCGTCGCCTCGCTCGACGATCCCGATCGACTGCTCAACGCCGTTGGCGCGCTCGGCAAGCGTCACGTTCACTACGGCGTCGAGGACCATCACTTCGATACCGTCGGCGAAGCACTCATCGACGCGCTCCACCAAGTCCTCGGCGACGGCTTCACGCCCGAGGTTCAGAGGGCCTGGCTCGAGGCATACACGCTCATCGCCTCCGTCATGCGACGCGCACTCGTTCGCGCCTCGCTTCCCGAGCCGGTGGCGGAGCAGCTCACTCAGGAGCCGCCCGGATCTCCCGCCCTCACACGCACGAGTTGAATCGTCGATGGCGGCAACGACCCGCGCCGCAGCGTCCCGTCGATTCGATCGTGCGTCGTGAGCACCGCTTCGAGCTGCGCGGTGTCCGGTTTCAGCGTGGTGAACGCGGGGCTCGGTACGTAGATGACCTGCAGATGGATCGAGTCGGCGATCGCCGTTCCGCGCGGGACCAGGGAACCACTCGGCCCGGCCTCGTTTGCCCAGTTGCCGGTTCCGGTGACAACTCCGGCGGAGTCGTGCAGCGCGAGCAGGAACTGCACGCCGGGAATCGTTACACCGAACTGCTCTGTCCATGAGCCGGTAACGTCTGATGGTCCGGGATGATCGGCCGGCTGGGTAGTGTCGTGCGAGCACGCCGCGGCGAGGAACACTGCGGCGAGCAATGCGAATCGGTTCTGTCTTGTCATGCTTGCCAAACCGACGCCGACGCGGGCGCGTCACCTTCCCACGAGGTCGCATCCTCTTGAGGACCGCCGCCGACCCTCTTAGCTCTTAAGGGTTCCCCGAGCACACCCAACCCGGAGCTGGCCATGAAACGCATTCGCGCGATCGCCGTTGCCGCGTCCACTCTCGCCCTCGTCGCCGCCGCTGCGGCGTGGAACCGGCCGCCGTCGAACGGAATGGTCAGTGGTCCAGTCGACGCCAAGTCGTTCGGCGCGATGACGTTCGGGCCGAGCAATGTTCTGTTCGTCGCCGACAACGACGCGGACGCCGTCTATGCCCTCGAGATCGGCGACGCCGCGAAGCCCGGCGCGCACATCGACATGGCCGGCATCGATTCCAAGATCGCTCAAGCCCTCGGCACCACGGCGGATCAGATCGCGATCGCCGACATGGCCGTCCATCCGGTCTCGCACAACGTTTACGTCACCGTGACGCGCGGCAAAGGCGCCGATGCCAAGCCTGTACTCGTACGCGTGACGTCCGATGCCGCACAGCCGATCAGCGTCGTGTCGCTCGACAACATCAAGCACTCGCTCACGAAGATCGACAACGCCCCGGCCGCCACCGGCGGCGCGCGCGATCCGCATCGCAGCACGATCACCGATCTCGCGTTCGTCGACGGCAATCTCTGGATCGCCGGGTTGTCCAACGAACAGTTCTCGTCGGCGTTCCGCCGCGTCGCGTTTCCGTTCACGAGCGCGAAGGAAGCGACGACCACGCTCCAGATCTATCACGTGTCGCACCGCCGCAGCGAGACGCAGGCGCCCGTCATGACCTTCGCGCCGACGAAGATCAACGGCACGCTCTACATGCTCGCCGCCTACACGTGCACGCCGATCGTCGCCTTCCCGGCGACGGATCTCAAGAATGGTCAGGCCGTGACCGGCCGCACCGTCGCCGAGCTCGGCGCCGGGAACCAGCCGGCCGACATTATCTCGTACACGGTCGCCGGCAAGGGTTACGTCCTCGTCGCCAACCGCACGCATCCCATGATGAAGCTGTCGAGCGACGAGATCGGCGGCGCGCCGGCACTCACGACGCCCGACGTGGTCGGCGTCGCTCGCACCAACGTCTCGGCGCCGGGCGCGGTCGTGCAGCTCGCGGATTTCGACGATCAGAACGTCGTCGTCATCCAGAAGGGCGCGTCGGGCGGGTTTGACCTCAAGACCGTCGCGAAGTCATCGTTCTAGTTCTCTAAGGTCATGTTTCGTTCAGCCGCGCGCGTCGCTTTCGTTTGGGCGACGTGCGCGGTTCTTTTTTTGGTTACGGCCTGCGGCACGGATCAGACGCCCGACAGTCCGAATCCCAGGGTCTCCTTCCAGACCGACTCGGCGCGCCCACACTTCGGCGCGGCGATCGCCACTCCGGTCGACTCGCGGGCACTCGACCTCGATAGCGCTTCGTGGGCAACGGTCTTCGTCGTCCACGCCGGCGACACGACCGGTCTCCCGATGCTCGGCCGATACACGGTGGCCAACGACACGCTCTGGTTGGACCCGGCCTATCCGCCGGTGCGCGGCACCACGTACATGGCACGGTTCGACGGCGGCGCATTGAATCGCGCGCTCCATCTCTCGGCCGTCGCGCCGACCTACGGGTCGAATGCGCTTTGGACGCGCGAGTTCCCGTCCGGGGAGCCGACGACGTTCGTTGAATCGGTCTATCCAACGATCGATAGCGTCCCGATGAACCTGCTGCGCATGTACATCCAGTTCTCGGCGCCGATGACTGTCGGCGACGAAGCCGAGCGCCACATTCGGCTGCTCGACGAGCAAGGAAAGACGGTCGACAACGCCTTTCTCGTCGCCGCCGGTGGTCAGGAGCTCTGGGACCCCGCGCACACGCGCATGACGATTTTTTTCGACCCGGGCCGGATCAAACGCGATCTCAAGCCGCACGACGTACTCGGCCTGCCGCTTCGCACCGGGCACACCTACAGCCTCGTCATAGATAGTACCCTGCACGACTCTCGCGGCCTGGTGTTGGCGCGTGGATACGCAAAGCGATTCAAGGTCGGCCCGATCGATCGTGCGATGCCGACCACAAATCTGTGGCGTGTCGCTTCCCCGAACGCCGGAACTCGCGATTCGCTGATCGTCGATCTCCCGGAATCGCTCGATCACGCTTTGCTGTCGCGGATGCTCAAGGTGTTGGACGGAAAGAGCAATCCAGTCGCCGGCACCTCCGCGCCATCCCGTCACGACCGCCGCTGGGCCTTCGCGCCCGCCGCTCCTTGGCAGCCGGGGAGCTACTTCATTGACGTGGACACCGAGCTCGAGGACCTCGCCGGAAACAACTTGCGCCACCCTTTCGACGTCATGCCGGGCGATTCATCGACACGCGGCGCCGACCGGCCCAGCGTGCGACTATCCTTCACGATCAAGTAGCCGAGCCGCCGAGCCGCCGAGCCGCCGAGTCGCCGAGC
>DATMHK010000353.1:0-11831 GCA_035554995.1 Gemmatimonadaceae bacterium | reverse complement strand
GCGGTGCTGGCGTACATCGTCGCTCGCCGTACGCGTGAGATCGGGGTCCGCGTGGCACTGGGTGCGAGCTCGCGCCGAGTGATCACGTCGATCTTCAGGCGCCCGCTGACGCAGGTCAGCCTGGGCGTGATCGCGGGGAGTGTGTTGATCTTCGTCGCGTCGATCGGCGTTGGGAACACAACGCAATTCCGCGGGACGGGGGTGGGCGGAGTGCTGACACCTGCCGAGGTTGTGCTCCTGGGCGGCTACGCGATCCTGATGCTCGGCGTCTGCATGCTCGCTTGCGTGGTCCCGACGATGCGCGCGTTGCGTGTGCAGCCGACGGAGGCATTGCGCGCTGAATAAAGGCCAACGATTTGGGCTGCGTGCGGATCAAGGACGAACGATCAACCACGAAGGAGAGACCGTATGATCTCGCGTCGTGAATGGCTTGGCCGGTCCCTCGGTGCCGGCGCCACGCTGGCGCTCACTCCGGAGCTGCTCCGCGCACTTCAGGCACTGCGGCAGCCGAGTGGAAAGCTCATTCAGCGCGCCATTCCGTCCTCTGGTGAGATGCTTCCGGCCGTCGGACTGTCGTTCAGCAACCACCCGGGGTGCGCGGATCACGCCGCGCTCACGGAGGTCCTCAAGACGTTTGCCGACAGCGGCGGCAGAGTCTACGACGTGATGCACGTCAACCCGGCATCGGAGCAGTTCCACATCACGGCCGCCAACGAGCTCGGGATTCAGAACAAGCTCTTTTGGTCGACGCGCGGTACTCCCGGCAACGCCGCGCCGGAGGCCGGCCTCGTGAAACCGCACATCGACTCGTTGTTAACGAGGCTCAAGGTGCCACGGATCGACCTGGTCATGCTTCCAGTCGCGGCCGATGCCGCAACCATCGCGGCCCTGAAGGATGAGAAGAAGGCGGGGCGCGTCCGGTACATCGGCGTGCAGACGATTTCGGCGAGCTTCCAGTCTTCCCAGCTCGAGGCGCTCATGCGCAGTGAGCCGATCGACTTCATCGGCGTCGACTACGACGTGAGCAATCGCGGCGTCGAGACCCAGATCCTACCGCTCGCCCGGGAGCGGAAGATCGGCGTGATGGCGTTCTTCCCATTCAACAACGCTCAAGGACGCAGTTGCACGGGTGGCACGAGCCTCTTCTCGCGCGTCGCCAACAAGCCCCTTCCAGAGTGGGCCGACGAGTTCGACGCCAAGACCTGGGCGCAGTTCTTCCTCAAGTACGTGATCAGCCACCCGGCCGTCACCGTGGCCCGTATGGGGACGACTAAGGTGTCGCACGCGCTCGACGACATCGGCGGCGGCATCGGCCGCCTGCCGAACGAGGCGACACGGACGCGCATGGCGGAGTTGATCGACTCGTTTCCGAAGCCTGCTGGCCGCGCGGGCGGACCTCCGCCGCAATAGGTACGCACCGCATGACACTGGAGCGGAAGTAGGCAACGATCGCGGTTACCTTCGCGGCCTTACGCCCGCGGAGGTATGCTTCGATCATGGCCACCGAATCTCATCCCGATCTCGTCGCCCTGCTCGCCGCCCATCGCGTCGCCGGCGCCGCTCCGCGCGCGGAGCTCGAGTGGGTCGCCGCGCGCGCGACGCTTCGTCCCTTCATGGCCGGCGAGACGATCGTAGCGCGCGGAGCCACCGAGGACGAGCAGAAAGGGCTGGGATGCTTCATCGTGGTGTCCGGCGTCATCAGCGCCTTCATCGACCGCGGCGCCGGACCCAAGCGGGTCGCCGATTGGCGCGCCGGAGACGTGACCGGTTTCCTCCCCTACTCGCGTGTCAACCTGTCCGTGGCGGCGGGGATCGGAATGGAGGCGGGCGCGTTCATCAATCTGGACCGCGTCCATTTCCCAGCGCTCGTGCACGAGTGTCCCGTACTGACCACGGCGCTCGTCCACGTGATGCTCGACCGCGCGCGCGCCTTCACCAGCGCCGACTTGCAGGACGAGAAGATGATCTCGCTCGGCAAGCTGTCCGCGGGATTGGCGCACGAGCTGAACAACCCCGCCTCGGCCGCCGCGCGCGGCGCCGCCTTGCTCGGCGACTCGCTCGGCGAGCTCGTGGAGGCGTCGCACGCACGCGGAGCGGCCAACCTCTCCCCCGAGCAACTCGAAGCCATAGAGAGCCTGCGCGCGTCGTGCATCCACACCGCCCGTACACCGGAGTCGCCGCTCGAACGCGCCGATCGCGAGGACGCGCTGATCGAATGGCTCGAGCGACACGGCGCCGATCGCGATACCGCGCCCGCGCTCGTCGACTTGGGCGCGACGGCGCCGGTGCTGGACACGCTTCTCGGCACGATCGGCACCGACGTCCTCGGCGTCGCCTTGCGGTGGATCGCGGCCGAGTCTCTCGCGCGCTCGCTCGCCTCCGATGTGCAGAAGGCGAGCGCACGGGTCCATGATCTGGTGGGGGCGGTGAAACGCTTCACCTACATGGATCGCGCCGCCGCGATCGAGCCGATCGACATCGCGCAGGGATTGCGCGACACCGTTTCTGTCCTGCGCGCGAAGGCATCCGCCAAGGAAGCCACGCTCACCCTCGACACGCACCCGGAGCTTGCGCCCGTGCTCGCCGTGGGTGGAGAGCTCAACCAAGTGTGGTCGAACCTCGTCGACAACGCGCTCGATGCAATCGGCACCGGCGGCACCGTAACGGTGACGGCGTCGACGATCAGCGGCCGCGTCACCGTCACTGTGGTCGATGACGGTCCGGGTATTCCGCTCGAGCTACACGACAAAGTCTTCGACCCGTTCTTCACCACCAAACCCGTGGGTCAGGGCACCGGTCTTGGCCTCGACATCGCGCGCCGTCTTACGCGCCGCCACAACGGCGAAATTGGCCTGTTATCCGAGCGAGGACGGACGGAGTTCCGCGTGTCGTTCCCCGCGCACGCCTAGTCCAACGCGCCGACGCTGTTCTCGATTGGGAAGCGAGCGCTCTGAGAACGGCGCTCAGGTGAATTTCGCCAGACGCCGGCGAGCGTCGTCGACTGCTCGTTGGGCGTCTTCGAGAGTCGCTGCCGTGGAATGAACGTGTCGTTGAGTGCGGTCGACGTCGTCACGCCGCGCTTCGAGTTCTGTCTGAGCGAGCAATAGCGCGCGTTCCGCGGCATCGAACTTTGCTTTGGCGTCGCGCAGTAACGCTGTTGCACGGTCGGACTGTTCGCGCATCTCAGCGAGAGACTTCTCGGCACGATCTAGCTCTGCGCGCGCCTCGGCGCCGAGCGCGATGCGCGGATCGGGTTTCACGGGCTCAACGGGCGGCGGCGTTGGCGGGCTCGGTGACACGGCTGTTTTTGGTGACGCAGGATTCGCCGTGAGCGCAAAGAGCAGATTCAACCCGCCGCCTTCGGGCACGTCGACGAGTCGTCCGGCACGAAGCTCCGCAAAGGCGCTCTCGTCGCCAATGATCGCCTGAACGGCTGTGACGAGTACGTTCGGCTCGATCGGGTACTCCGCGCGGACCGCGACTCGCGCACCCGCCGCCGCAACAGCACGGACGGCCTCCTTCACACTCTCGAGCGCAATTCGAAGATCTGCGCCGGACTGCACCTCGGCAATTGCGGCCGCGAGACGATCGATCGACGCCGGATCTTCGTGAACGACGCCGTCGAGCGTCCATGCGATCCGGCTCGGTTTACGCAACGCCTTTACGAGTACTGCATCGTCACGCCGCTTTTCGGCGCGCAGTCGCTTGGCCAGTGCATCGCGCAGGCTTACGAAATCCTCGAGCCGGGCGCGATACACGGCGACGATTGCCGTCGCGAGGTCGGTCTCGATGGAAGGTTGCGTCACGACATCGTCCTCACCCGACACGAATGATCATCCAGCACACTTCAGCTCCTACTCACAACCTAGCAATAGTCGATTGCGCGATGGGGTCAGCTTCAGTGCCCGTTAGGCGTCTGCGTCGCGATGCCGAATAACGCACAGGCGACCGTGCCAGAGGCAACTAAAACCGCTCGCCGCCCTGCCAACACTCGCGAATCCTCAACCATGTTTGCGGTAATCGTCGTGACGCCGACACAGCGCGCACGGAAGCTGCCATCCGGTCGGATGACGGCCACGGTCGTGTCCGACGACGTCCATAGACGTTGCTTGCGGTACCAAGGTCCGCACTGTCGCCGGTGCCGCGGACCGCCGAAAAAAGAAACGGCTCACCGATGTTGAAGACGCCCCCGACGGGATAGATGCGGAGCGCGACGGCGCGAGGCGCGAGGCTAAGCCGCGCGCAATCCGAAGCTCGTTCGGCAGCGTCAGCGTTTATCAGGCTGACGCACCGAGGCGCGCGCTGCGGATACTACGGGAACTGCTGCGCCGTCAACGAGTCGGTGAGGCTCGAGCGTTGAATCCAGGAGGTCTGCCGCTTCGGTACGCCGAGGCACGCGGGCGAGGATGGCGGCGGTAGCGAAGAAGGCGAGGCCAATTGCGATCGACGGAGCGACAGAAACCTGCTCAAGCCCGAGGGGTGGAAGAAGCGGTAGAGTGAGTCGAACGCCAAAGAGGAGTTTGAGAGTGCCGGCGGCGCTCCAAACGGTACCGAGGACGAAGCACGCAGAACTGAAGAAGCGACGCATGGTGGTCATCCTAGTGAGCACGTCACGAACTATTACGAGTTCGAAGTCGCCGAGTGACAGCCTAGTGCCCGAGTAAAGGGGCAAAGGCATTAATAAGAGCTGCGGCGAAGCCGCAACAATTCAATAGACGATTTGTCGGCTTCAGCGTTGGTTAGCCAGCGGTTTCGGGAGGCGTCGGCGACCACGCTTGAGTGATCCGGACCGCCCACTCCGTTAGAAATATCTGAAGCTCGCTGCATTCCAGCTTAGGCGGTGAATGGCCGACTCAAGATCGTGACTCATGACATTACTACCCCGCAGCAGAATCGCTGGCTAACGCCCAAACTGAGCTGCAAGCGAATCAAATCGAAGGGCCGCCCCAGGCGGGCGTAATCCACAGATTGCCGCTTAGCTCCAATGATCGTTAGCGAGCGCGCCGAGGAGCGCTCCTCGTTGCTCCTTTCAACCAATCTCGACGCGACCCTTCTTCGTTGCCAGAGTGAGCCGAACGCGCGGGGCAGAGGCTTGGCGAACTTCGGCCGCGATACTGAAGCTATGCAGGGTCTTGAGAAGTTTCTCCGGCTCAGAAACTTCCAAGACGAGCCGTTCCACCGTTCCGGCCGACGGCGCGTCGGTCGACGGATGAAGCGAATCGGCGCTCCACTCGATGAAGAAGGGCGCGAGCGGTGGTGGGGCGTCGAGGTTAAGTAAACGCCACCGCAACAGTTTCCCGTCGGGGCGTTGGCGCGAGCCAGGAGTAACCGTGGCTTTGATTCCGCCGGCATCGGCCTCGCGCTTGAGTCCCTCCAGATCTTTTGTGCCGATGGCCCAGCCGATGATGGTTGGAGCCGTAAGGCCGCGAAGACGTCGGACGGTGTCATTGTTCACATTCAATTGCTGCGGATCGGGAGCGTATACCTCTAAGTAGTGACGCGGACCAAGGGATGCCAATGCGTTGCGCGTACCGCGGCCTGGATGGACACCGCCGAAACCCGGACGCGTGCCAGTGAGTCCCTCGAACCAGGCGATTCCAGCGTCGAGGTCGGGGCAGCCGAGTTGAAAATGATCGAAGGCCGCGAGCGCGGGTTTCGGAGCACGGCCTAGTTCGGAGAATTCGTTCACAGAGATCACCTTTGCGCGCGCGGTGAGCCAGCCTGGACGCACGACGTTCAGCAACGGCGCGCCGATAACCACGGCCGAACCCATCATTGATGTTTGTAAGAACCTGCGACGGCTCGAGTTCATACAGCCTCCTCACCACCGCCAGGCGCGACGCAACTGGGAAGCGACGCCTTCGGTTGACATCAGGTCTCCTGATGGTGTCTGGCGGACTCGCTAACGGCCGAGTTCAGCTGTTATCGGCCGCGAACGGATGACGGCTCTGTGAGTATAGCATCCGCCGGAGCGAGCGGTCCCTTGGTGCTCGGGAACATCGTTCGAATGAACACCAACGCGTCGAACTGCTGCGTCCAATCTGTCGTCACGCCCGAATTCCCGAGCGGATTGGCGGTGATCGGCGAACGCAGCCAGTGGTCGCCTGGAAGGCCTCGCAAATTCAGAAACAGGAAACGTCGTCCAATCGCCGTGAGCAGGTCCTCCAACGACCCTCGATTCAAAGGATAAAGCGGCGTGGTCTTACTGTCCGTCACGCGTCCGGCTGTTCCTTCGGCCGACGTGAACGCAATGGTGTAGACAGCGTCGCCAAGGGCGGCGTGCGCGACCTGTCCCATGCTGACGATTCCCTGGTAACTGAAGCCGGCCCCGGGGTCGAGGACGATCGCCGTCGGATCGCGCAGCGTGTGGGATGCCGCCGCCCAAACGATGATTCGCCGGCCACGGTATCGCTCGTTCGCGAGCCACGCCAACGTCTCTCCCATCCATTGATCGCGGAAATTGTTGTCGGCGATCACAAACCGGCCACCTGACTCGCGCATACGCGCGAGTCCCTCGAGGGAAGTCAGTGCCGCGTCAACGCTGCGCCTCATGAACGCGACGTGAGTCGCTCCGTGTGTCCTCTCGAGCGTGGAACGCGATCCATCAAGCGCGGCCATCAGGCCGCGCCACTTATCGGCAATGCCGCGAATGTCCGCCGGCTTTGCGTCGGAGCTGAACATCGCTCGCACATCGCTTCGCCAGCCCGAGCGGAACTGTTGCGGAAGGATGGTAGTGTCCGCCCGGTCGAAGAACTCAATGAGAGCTGGCGCCCAACGCGACGCACCTCCTCCAGAGAACTGATGATCGAACCCGGTCATCTCGAGCGGTCGCGGCGTCGCCGCTACGGAGCGCGCGTACTCGAAGACCGGTGCGACCTGCGCACTCAGTGCCCAGATGGGATACAATCCGCGTCCGCGCGCCTGGTCCAGGGAAACCGACGTGTCTCGCACGGCTGCATCCATATCAGAGGCGTTGAAGAGGCCCGCCTCCCACGCGAGAACGTCGAAACCCATGCGTTGGTGCAGAAACTTGATGATCCGGGCCTTGGCGAGAAACGTTGGTCCATCACCATGGGATTGCTCACCCAACATCACGACACGTGAGTCACCGATGGCTCGGCGAAGCGGCTCCAGATCTGTGAAATCGTCGGCTTGCCTCGTGGGGTCAATTGAACGAAGGGGCGCCGCATTCGCCGTCAACCACGCGATCCGCGTTGCGCGGTCGCGAGGGCTTTGGCCGAAGGCCGTGCCGGTGGTCAAGGCGAGGACGATGAGCATTCGCGCGAGGCGCCGTGCGTATCGATGCGGATGCACGTTGTCTCCGATTCGAGCGTAAGAAGCGTGGCGAGGCGCTTCTTGCAATGTCCGAAGCTCCCCGACGCTACTTTGACATTCTCATCGGCTGGTCGGTTGGAATCGCCATCGGCTAGGTTGCCCGATCAAGTCCGCATTACGCCCACGTCGCGCGAACCAGCTATCGCACCCGCGTGAACCGCAGGTGCCGCACCCGCCCCGACTCGACCACGTACCCGGTGATCCGGCCCTTGGCGTCGCGCACCACATCGATCACGCTCCCGCCTCGCGTGAAGCCGTCCTTGTAGGTTGGCTCCAGAATGCCGAGTCGCCGGTATCCCGCGTACACCACGAGCTGCCCCTTCTCCACTCTCCAGGTCTGCGTCACCTCCGCCTCGTCGCTCCGGTAGTCGCCGGCGTACTCGGCGAGCTTCGCCACGTCGAGCACGACCGTGTCGGCCCGCACGAACGTCACCGTCTCCGTTGGCGTGCGGACCATCATCCGCGTGGGCGCACTGTTCGCCGGTCCTCCCTCGAAGTGGATCTCGGTCCGCTCAGAACGAAAACGACCGCCGCCTAACGGCACATACACCGTCGGAGGGTCTCCAGCCGAGACGAGCGTGTCTCCCTTCACCCGCGTCCGCCGGACCTCGCCGCGCTCGATGTTCCGCCACACCCCCGCGAGGTTGCGGAGCGTAGCCGCCGACGTGGCGACTCGCGGCTGACCGGCCAGCGCGATCGTCCAGGCCGCGACCGTGTCGGGTTGCATCCGGTCGCCCAGGTAGATCGCTGCCACCTTTGCCGCGAGAGAATCCGGTCCCGACGTCGTCAGGTTGCAGAACGTCGCCACCGCAAATCGCTGGTCGGGGAAGCGAAGAAAGTGGCCGCGGAACCCGCCCCAACTCCCCCCGTGCGCGACGACGCGCAGGCCACGGAGCGTTCCGACCGTCAAGCCGATCGCGTATGCCATACCAGGCCCGGACGTCGCCGGCGACCCATTGTTCAACTTCGTCGGTGTCGTCATGGTCTGGATGATGTCGCGCCCGCCGACCGTGGCGGCGTCATAGTTGTTGAGCCAGCGGCCGAAGTCCTCGACCGTCGTGTGGATCCCGCCCGGCCCTTGAATCGCGCCGTCGTATTCGGAGCGCACGATCCGGAATCCGCCCCCCCCGCTACGCGGTCCGTAGCTCTCGGCGAGATTCGGGATGATTGCATAACGGTCCGAAAGGAATCGTGTGTCGCGCATGCCGAGCGGTCCGAAGATTTTCTCCTCGGCGAATTGCGCCAGCGTCTTCCCGGTAAGGCGGTAGACCGCCTGCGCGGCCAGGATCCACCCCGTATTGGTGTAGAGGTACCGTTCGCCAGGCGTGTAGTTAGGCTCGGCTGAATGAACGATGACGTTCAGGGCGTCGACCGTGTCGCCTGCGAAGGTCCGCCCGGTCTGGCCCCACATGGTCCACAGATCGCGCAATCCGCTGGTTTGGCTGAGCGCGCGGCGCCAAGTGATGTGATCGGCGTAGGCCGGCATCTCGGGGAAGTATTTCCGAATCGGATCGTCGAGAGAGAGCTTGCCCTCCTTCTCGAGGATCAGCATCGACATCGCCGTGAACTGCTTTGAGATCGATCCCACATCGAGCACCGAGCGCGGCGAGAGCGGTACGCTATGCTCCAGGCTCGCCATGCCGTAGCCGCGGGCGTATCGGATGGCTCCGTCCTGATACACGCCGAGCGCACAACCGGGAGAATCGGTCCGGTCGAACGCTCGGAAGATGCTGTCGACGCGCGTTGCCTTGTCGTCTCGCGCGCCAGTGATGTATTGCGCGGAAGCAGGGTTCGACAGCGCGAACGAGAGGATAGCGAGGTGTCGGAATCCGATGTAGCAATGCATGTGAGGCGGTCCGTGTGGATGGATTTGACTTGACTACGGGTCACTCTCAGCGCACCGTGGCCCTCTCCAAAAATCCGCTATTGCCCACGACGCGGTTGAGGTAGACGACGTCATACAAAAGGCCGCCCTTCGCGGCGGGCAATAGCGTCATCGCAATCACGAAGAGAGTTCGTGTCATCGTGTGCGGTGTGAGAAAGGGTGACTGCCATGAGGCACCGCGTGACGAACATGATCGAGCGGTCTATCCATCAGCCCCACGGCACTTCTGCGAAGCCCGAATACCCGATCGTCATCATCGCGCGCCGCCTCGGCCTCAACAAGGTCCACACCTCAGTGCCACGCAAGCGGATGCGCTCGCTCTGTTGAGATCGTAGGACGCATCGTTCGTCGCGGCCACCCCTTGCATGCCGCGAACGCTTGTGTTAAATACTGAACCATATGGTTCAGTATATGACGACCCGACTTGATACTTCGTTCGCCGCGCTGTCGGACGCCACGCGGCGTGGCGTTCTGGAGCAGCTCGGACGAGCCGACGCATCGATCACGGACCTTGCTGAGAAGTTCGACATGACGCTCACGGGCATGAAGAAGCACGTCGGCGTATTGGAGCAAGCGGGGCTCGTCACCACGAAGAAGATCGGGCGCGTGCGGACGTGCCAGCTGGGCCCGCGCCGACTGGAGGAAGAGACGGCGTGGCTCGAGAGGTACCGCCAGCGCTGGGACGAACGCTTCGACGAGTTGGACAAGGTTGTCGAGGAACTCACACGAAAGGAGAAGAGCGATGAACGCCAAAATCGAAAGTAAGCCCGGCCCCGTGAAGAACCGCACCACGGTGGAACGGAAGTCGGACCGCGACGTGGTTGTCACGCGGACCATCAACGGCCCGGCGCGCATCGTGTTCGAGGCATTTACCAAGGCCGAGTTGCTCAAGCGGTGGTGGGTGCCCAAGTCGATGGGAATGACCTTACTGTCCTGCGAGGTGGATGCTCGTGTCGGAGGCAAGTACCGATTGGTATTCGACGCGAGCCCCGAGCCTGCCGCGTTTTTCGGCACGTATGTCGAAGTGAAGCCGTACTCGCGCCTCGCGTGGACCAATGACGAGGGTGGCGAGGGCGGGCCTGTCACCACGGTGACCTTCGAGGAAAAGGGCGGCAAGACACTGGTGGTCCTGCACGAGAGCTATCCTTCGAAGGAAGCGCTCGACGCTGCCGGCACCGGCGCAGCCGATGCAATGGTCGAGACGTTCGATCAGCTGGACGAGCTTCTCGTCGCCCTGGGTGAGAGCTCGGGACAGTAACCGAGACGTGGATCTCGCGGTCGGTCGTCCGATAGTCCCGGCTCACACTGGGCGGGGCTATCGGGCGGAGTCGCGAACGTTCGATCGACGGGTCCCACGCTCACGGCGAAATCGCTCGGAAGCGGAACTCCGTACCACCCACCAGCTGATTACTTGTTACCGAGGGGCACCAGTAGCGCTCGATGTGGGCGATCATCTGTTCGTTGCCCCAGAGATGGCCACGTGGATCGCGATGATACGAGTCGGTGAGATCTCGACAGAGCACCGGCTGTTTTCCCCAGTACACCAATTGTCTGATGCCGTACGGGCGGCCTAGCACGCATCTGTTGGCGTGCACGCCGATCATGATGACGTTCTGGATCCGGCATTCATCGAGAAGGGCCAAGAGCTCGTTGCCGTCGTCCGTCACGGCGTCGGCCGGGGCGATCTCGATGGACTCAATCTGATGAGTGAACGGATATGGCGGTCCGCCCGTCGTGCAGGGCTCGCCGGGTTCGCACGAGCAAGGAGTGTCGTCTGCCAGGGCTGGTGGCAGCGGTGCCTCGCGGGATGCGTCCCAGTCATGCCAATCGACTGGCACGGGTGAGACAACCGATGTGGCCAGCTGGGCGCGCTTGCGGGCGGGCGTGCCACCGTAGTACTCCATGCAACCAGCCGGTGCATGAACGATCAGTGCCCCATCCTCTCGCAGTCGGGCCGCAACTTCATTGACGCGCGGGGCCATCTCGACCACACGGCGCGCCGCCGAGATACACTGCGTGGTGTTCCACATGTCGCAGATAACCACCGCGAGCTTAGTGTCGTCCCAGTCGAGTCGATCCATTGTGGCGGGCGCGCCGTCGGCGGATCGGGACCTGAGAGAGATGACTCGGACAGTCACGCTGCGTCGATGATGAGTGGCTTGCTGTTCAGTCTAACGCCTGAGTTCACCTGCGAACGAGCTCATAAGCGCGAGTGGAGCGAGCATTCCTCAAGCCGTCCGTCAGCTTCAACGAACGTTAGACAGCATTGCGCGGGCACGACTTGCGATCATCATCCTTGACCAGCCGACACGGCCAACCTACCTTCTCCTAAACTGCCTAGGAGAAGGTGTAGCCGCATGCTGTCGCTCCTCGTACGAATCCGTTCCCTTCTGCGCGGTATTCGCCGCGGCGACGCGTTGAACACCGATATGGACGCGGAGTTCCGGCTCCACATGGAGCTGCGCGCCGAAGATCTCATGCGGGCGGGGTCGACGCCGGCGGAGGCAGCGCGGCAGGCACGTCTCGAGTTCGGGAGCGCTCCGTCCTTCACCGATCGCGGCCGTGATGCACGCGGCTTGCGCGCGTTCGACAGTCTGCGCTTCTCGATGCT
>DATMHK010000352.1:0-10105 GCA_035554995.1 Gemmatimonadaceae bacterium | reverse complement strand
GCGACGTCGTGGAACGCCTTCGAGCGATTGTTCGTCCCCATGCCGTCGATCTGCACCAGCACGAACCCGAGCTCGGCCATCGCTTGCAGCGGTACGCCGCCGCCCCACGTCTTCGGCACGAAGCTGCCCTGCGGTCCCGCGTAGATCTGCTCGACGACCGGATATTTCTTTTTCGGGTCGAAGTTGAGCGGGCGAACGATGATGCCCCAGATGTCGGTCTTGCCGTCGCGCGCCTTGGAGACGAACACCTCGGGCGGCCGCCAGCCCGTCGCCATCTGCGCCGAGGCATCGCCCTTCTCCAACGGCGTCACGTGATTGTCGCTCACGCGATGCAGCTCGAGCACCGGCGGCATGTCCACGCGCGAGTAGAGATCGGCGAAGTACTGACGGTCCGGCGACCAGCTGACGGTGTGGTTGCCGTTTGCCTCCGTGTACTTCACGAGGCCGGTGCCGTCGAAGTTGATCCGGTAGTAGTGAATGAAATACGGATCCTGGTTCGCGATCATGCCGCTCGCGCGGAAGTAGATCTGTCGCTTGGCGACGTCCACGCTGTCGACGCCGCGAACGATCCATTCGCCCTTGGTGATCTGGTTCTTCACCTTGCCCGTGGCGCCGTCGTAGAGATAGAGGTGCGCCCAGCCGTCGCGCTCGGACATCCAGAGCACTTCCTTGCCGTCGTCGACGTCGTAGCGCCAGTTGCTGCCGTGATCCGTCTGGTTCCCGTTGAGCGGGCGATAAGAGAAGAATGTTTTTGGTTCATCAGACACGACGGTGCGCGCCACGCCCGTGCCCGCGTCGACTTCGATGATGCGGTAGACCTGATGCCCGCGCTGGTTGTACTCGAACGTGAACGCGTGACTGTCCTTCCGCCACACGGCTTGAGAGATCTGGTATGCGTTGGGGAACGTCGCGTTCTCGACGACGGTGCCTTTTCGCGCAGCGACGTCGACGACGACCGGCTGCACGAAGTCGAGCAGGTCGCCCGGCTTGCGGTAGAAGATCGACGTGTCCTTCGGCTGCAGCTGGTCGGTGGGCGACGACAGAACGTAGTGCACGAGCCGCGTGTATCCCGGACGCCGACGATACGCCACGAGCTTCTTGGAGTCGGGCGCCCAGCGGATCGACATCTGCTGGTACGCGTCGCCTTCGGAGCCGTCGTAGGTGAGCATCGTGAACGCCGGCGTGCCGCCGCTGCCGCCCACGCCGGCCTCTGATCTGCCGCTCGCCCGTACCGGGCGGATGGCGACGTTGTAGTTCTGAACGAAAGCGACGCTCTGACCGTCGGGCGACACGCAGCCCGTCGTCGCGGCTGCCGCGCCGGCGCCACCCGGCGCGGCTCCGCGGCCACCGCCGCCACGACCAGCGCCACCTCGGCCTCCGCGACCGGCCGTGGCATCAGTCGCCTGCGGCGGGAGGCAAGCGGTCGAGGGCGTCGGCGGCTCACCGGTCACGCCGCCCGGTCCGGGACCTCCGCGGCCGCCCGGCACACCGGTCGCGCGCGCCGGCCCCGTTCGCGTGCACTGGTACTGTGCCAGTCCGCACTGCCATCGGGACCCCGTCGCGTCGAGCTCGATCGCCGAGTCATCGCGATCGACGTATGAGAATTCTGTAAACGGAAGCGTCGTGGCCGAGAAGGTCTCGCCCGTCGCCGTGGAGAGCGCGGTGGCAACCTTCGCGTGGTCGAACGCCGCCTTCTTCGCGCCCGTGCTCGCGTCCACGACCACGAACTCGTTCCCGCCCTTTACCGATTTGCGATACCAGAAGCGCGTCGGCCCGATCCACGTCGGCATCTGTGCAACGTCCACCGTGAGACCGGCCAGACGTTGTGTGACCGCCGCGGATCGACGATAGTCGTCGAGCGTTCCTTGAGCGACGAGGCCGCTGAACAACGCCGGCGTGCTGAGCGCCGTCAGACTGACGAGGAGAACACGCGCGCTTCGTACAGAGATCGTCATCGTTAGCGAATCCGGGATGAGGTCCACTCGGCGCCGTCGGGCGTCGGTCGTTGTGGTACGCAGGGCGGCTGCTGTGGCGCCGCCCCCTGAGGCCCGGCACTGCGTCGCGTACTGTCACGCGCCGCCGCGGCCTGTCGCTCCTGCTCGCGCTTCCACCACTCGGGATTGTGGTCGCGGACGGTCTGCTCCATCTGCTCGCGCGTCTGGTGCGCGACGTTCGCCGTGACCGGCACGATCTTGGATTCCGGAATGAGTCGGCTCACCAGCTCGTACAGCGTCGGATCCTCCGCCTTGAGCCCGGCACGTTCGCGGCCGCCGTTGCCGACGTACCACTCCACACCGCCGGCCCAGTACTCGTTGAACGTGTTCCCCGAATAGCCGTTCGCGGTGCGCAGGCACGAGGCTTTCGCGTTCTTGTACGAGTCGACGATCGCCTGGAACCACTTCGGATCGGCATTGCCGATCCCCGCCCCCATGATGGCGTGCGAGAATTCGTGCACGCAGATGTTCGTGCCCCAGTAGCGCGTTCTATAGTATCCGAGAACGTTTTCCTCGGCGCAGGTGGTAAGCGTGCCGCCCATGCCGCGCGCTCGAGGATTCCAGTAGCCGCCGGCCGTCATCGAGCCCATGCCGCCGGCCTCGTAGTATCTGGCGCGCTCCTGCGGCGTCAGCCGAGGATCCAGATACTTCGGGACCGTCCAGCCTCGCTGTTCGGGGACGTCCACCGTGTATTCGGTTTCCGACATCACCACGACGCGGCCGCCATGCGCGATCATCGTGTCGCGGACGTCCGGACGGTTGCCAAGCATGTAGTTCACCTGATCGCGGACGATGGCGACGGCCGCGTCAGGGACCTTGGCCGACGCGAGAACCGGATACCCGTTTGCGTCGGCGAATTTCTTGTAAAAACCGGTATCGAGCTTGAAGCGGTCGACGATCTCGCGCGGCGGCGCCGTCACGACGTAGCGGAGGTAGTCGTCGACGAGCGGCTTCGGTCGATCCTTCGGCAACGCGGGCGGGACGAACGCTTTCAGCGATGCCGGCGCTTTCCAGTTCGGCGGCGCGCAGTCGGGAATGCGCGGGCGCGGCGGATCGATCACGCCCGTCGGAGGGGACGACGGGGCTTTCGGATCAGCGGCAAGTGTGTCGGCGTTGGCAACGGGCCACGGGCAGGCGACCATCGTGGGGCGTTCGCGCGGTCGCGCCGCGAGTGCCGGGCGCGCGGAATCCGGACGCGATTTGCTCGTGTCCATTTGCGCGCTCATCGAGCCCGGAGGAAGGCCGATGAACAGCGCGATCAGAATGGCAGTGCGACGCGTTCGACCGAGCATGTTGCCCCTCGACCGGGCTTCGGTGCCGAGAGTATGCGCCGACTTTATCCAGTATGCAACCACCCAGTTACCGGGCCGATACAACTTCCCCGAGGATGGGTGCGTACTACATATTGTATCCCGTTTCTAACCCCGCCATCCGGGTGAACGGTCACTTCGACGACGCCACTTCGCTCCACATCTCCGGCCGGGGAACGATCAGCGATTGATCGGAGTAGTTCGCATACAATATCTTCCGCGCGCCGTCTCACAAGCCCGCCGTCGGGTCCCAAACCCCTACACCGATGCCTCGCCGAACCCGAACGCCAGCGCAGCCTTCCAAGGACGAGGCTCGCCACTCAGATCTCGTCCTGCTCCCGCTCCGCCGCCAGACGCTCACCGGCATGACAGCCGACGCGATCCGCGAACGCATCCTGCGCGGCCACTACGCCGAGGGAAGCCCGCTCCGCCAGGACGCGATCGGCGCCGAGCTCGGCGTCAGCCGGATTCCGGTCCGTGAAGCGCTCCGCCAACTCGAGGCCGAGGGGCTCGTCACCTTCAACCCACATCGCGGGGCGGTCGTCTCGACGCTCTCGCTCAAGCAGATCGCGGAGCTCTACGAGCTCCGCGCCGATGTCGAGTCCGATCTCATTCGCCGCGCCGTCCCCAACTTGACCGCCGAGGACGACGCGCGCGCCGCCGAGATCCTCGACGCCTACGAGGCAGCGCTCCACGCCGGACAGGTCGGGGTTTGGGGCGCGCTCAATTGGAAATTCCACTCGACGCTCTACGCGCCGGCGGACCGCGAGCTCACGATGAGCATCGTGAGCAAGCTCCATCATCAGAGCGACCGGTATTCGCGCATGCAGCTCTGGCTCACGCACGGCGAGAGCCGCGCCCGTCACGAGCACCGCGCGATCGCCGTCGCCGCGAAGAAGCGTGACGCGGCCAAAGCCGCCCACCTCATGCGCGATCACATCCTTACCGCCGGCCGGGCCCTCGTGACGTTTCTCGAGAAGGAACGCGCCCAAGGCGACGATGGGGTCAGACTCCAGAAGAAGAATCGAGTCTGACCCAATCACCATTTGAGCCGCTTAGCCGGCTTCGCTGTACCCGCTGATGGTCGACAGGGGAATCTTGCTTCGCACGAAGACCCCTGTTCCTGTCCCCACCACGATGCCGTCGCCGTCCACGATCGACGCCTCGGCGAAGAAGCGCCGTCCTTCGACGCCCGTCACCTTTCCGAACGCGGTGAGCCGGCCGGCCACCACCGGTTTGTTGAAGTTGACGGTGAGCTGCGCCGTCAGCACGAAGACATCCGGCACCCGCGACGCCACGGCGAAAAAAGCTGCGTCGTCGATCAGCTTGAAGTAGACCACGCCGTGGATGGCGTTGGCCGCATGGAAGAAATCAGGCCGGACGTCGATGACGATATCCGCCTCGCCGTCGCGCACCGCGATCGTCGGCTGGAAGTACTCGTTGACCGGAGCGCCCTGGTACAGTCGCTCGAGCCGGCGCCAATGGGGTTGGTGCTCGTCGTTCACTGTCACTTGCCGTACCGGTTCACCGCCCTATCGCGGCATCTGGAGCGCTTCGCTTCGAACGAGTCGCGAACCAGAGCACCCAAATCAACAACGGCGGACCGGCGACGAGCAGGGCGAGCGGAAGAAGGTGGATCGAGCGTGAGAACAGCGTCGCTCCGTCCTTCAATACGTTGAACGAAAAGCCGTCCGAGCCAAGGCTCATGTTGAGACTGCCCTTGTCGGGCTCGGCGTGTGTCGCGCGCCAAATGGGACCGATCGCGGGCCCGAGGCCGATCGCGATCAGCAGGATCCAGTAGCCGATCCACGAGGCGAATAGTTTGCCCGCCGACCAGGAACGGAGAAGCCCCGACATCAGGCCGCGGCCGCGGGCGCCACGTCGTCGAGGCGTGTGAGCACGCGCGTCCCATTCTCGGTGATGGCCACGGTGTGCTCGAAATGCGCCGACAACGACCCGTCGAGCGTCACAATCGTCCAGCGATCGGAGAGCGTCTTCGTCGCCGGCCCGCCGATGTTCACCATCGGTTCGATGGCGATCGTCAGTCCCGGCACGAGCTTCTCACGGCGCTTGGGTTTTCCGTAGTTCGGGACCTGCGGCTCCTCGTGGAACTCGACGCCGATGCCGTGACCGACCAAGTCGCGGACGACACTGAGGCCCGCGGCTTCCACCACCGCCTGCACCGCGGCACCGATGTCGCCGATGTGATTGCCGATGACCGCCGCCGCGATACCGGCATCGAGCGCGCGTTGAGTCACGTCGAGGAGGCGTGTCGCTTCATAGCTGACCTGCCCCACCGGAACCGTTGTCGCGCTGTCGGTGAAATACCCTTTGTAGCCGACGCCGACGTCGATCGAGATGACATCCCCTTCCTTGAGGACCCGCCGCGCCGACGGTATCCCGTGGACGATCTCGTTGTTGAGCGACGAGCAGATGCTGCCCGGAAATCCGTACAGGCCCTTGAACGCGGGAGTCGCTCCCTCATGGCCGCGGATGAAATCCTCGGCCAGCTTGTCGAGATCGAGCGTCGACATGCCGGGATGCACCGCGCCGCGCAGCATCTCGACGGTGCGGGCGAGAATCTGTCCACCCTGCGCCATGAGATCGATCTCGCGCGCCGACTTGAGCTGGATCACGCTTCCGCCTACCCGCGCAGCGCCTTCAGCGCCCGCGTCGTGATGTCGTTCACTGCCCCGACGGCGTTCACGATGGCGAGTTTGTCGCCGTTGTCGCGGTACCAGTCGAGCACGGGAGCCGTCTCGTCGTCGTAGACGCGGAGCCGGGTGCGGATCGCTTCCGGGTCGTCGTCTTTGCGACGCACCAAGGCGCCGCCGCACTTCTCGCAAACGTCGCCGACGTTGCGGCCCGTGTACGGCGTCTGGCAGTTCTCACACACGGTTCGGTCGCTCAATCGGCGGACGATCTCTTCGTTGTCGATGTCGAATGCCAGGACGGCGTCGAGCTTCTTTCCGAGCGTGGTGAGCATTCGCTCGAGCCCTTCGGCCTGCGGTACAGTGCGCACGGCGCCGTCGAGGATAACACCTTTCTGGTACTGTGGCTGGGCGAGCTCCTCGCCGAGGATGCCGAGGATGACGGAATCCGGTACGAGCTCGCCACGATCCATATAGCCTTTCGCCTCGAGGCCGAGCTTCGTGCCGGCGCGTTTCGCGGCTCGGAGGACATCCCCGGTTGCGAGCGTGGGCACGTCAAGCTCTTTGGCGAGGAGAGGGGCTTGGGTGCCCTTTCCTGCGCCGGGTTTGCCGAAGAGGACGAGGATCATCGTGGGGGGAAATCTACGAGGAATCTGGTGGGGGTGGGAATGTGAGGATGATGGTGTTTGCCGGCAGTCGGGCACTCTATCGGGACGCTCGTTGAACTACTTGACGCAGAGGCGCAGAGAACGCAGAGGCGCAGAATGAAACGAATTGATGGAAGGCGGCTGAATCAGGTCAGCGGTGAGATAGTGGACTCGGCGGTCAACGTGCATGGCGTGCTGGGACCGGGTCTGCTGGAAAGCGCCTATGAGGTTTGTTTGGCCTACGAGCTTCGCGAACGAGGCCTTTCCGTCCGGACGCAGATCCCGCTGCCGGTCGTCTACAAGGGAATCCGCTTGGAGCAGGCGTATCGACTCGACATGCTGATCGAAGAGGCCGTAGTCGTCGAGAACAAAACTCTCGCTGCGATCCACCCAGTTCATGAGGCCCAGCTGCTCACCCATCTCAAACTGTCAGGTCATCGCCTCGGCCTATTACTCAACTACTATGTTCCTTTCATGCGCGACGGCATCAAACGGATTGTGAACGGCCTGTAGTGGCCCTCTGCGCCTCTGCGTTCTCCGCGCCTCTGCGTTGAGTAGTTCAAAGCCCGTCCCGTCAGAGTGGCCAGAACGGAAAAAGGGTCCGGCGCGCTCAGGCCGGACCCTCGTACCACAACAACGAACGCGAACTCAGAAGCCCCCTGGTGCCCCCTGCCGCCCCCGGAACCGCACGCGTCCCTTCTTCATGAACCCATCGTACTTCCGGAGCAGCAGATGCTGATTCATTTGCTGAATCGTATCCAGCGCCACACCGACCACGATCAACAGTGACGTGCCCCCGAAGTTGAACGGCACATTCATCGACGTCATGATGAAGATCGGCAGCAGCGCGACGACCGTCAGGAAGAGCGCGCCCGGGAGCGTGATCTTCGAGACGACGTCGTCGATGTACTCGGCTGTCTTCGCGCCGGGTTTCACGCCCGGGATGAAGCCGCCCTGCTTCTTCAGGTTCTCCGCCAGGTCGATCGGGTTGAAGATGATCGACGTGTAGAAGTAGGTGAAGAACAGGATGAGGATCGCCTGGAGCACATAGTAGAGCGTGGTGCCCGGGGCGAGGTAGTCGGCGAAGTCGCGTAGACGCGCGTTGCCCATGAACTGCGCAATCGCGCCCGGCACGACGATCACCGACTGCGCGAACACGATCGGCATGACGCCCGACGAGTTGATGCGCAGCGGGATGAAGCTCCGCGACGCCTCGCGCATCCGGCCGCGCGCCATCGTGCGCTGCGGGATCTGGATCAGCACCCGACGCGCCGCCATCGTCACGGCGACGACGGCCGCGACCACCGCCACCATCAGCACGACGAGCACCAAGAGCGAGAACGCGCCGATGACGCCCGTACTGACGTAACCGAACGCCGTGAAGATGCTCGGCCAGATCCGCTCGACGATCGAGAAGAAGATCATCAAGCTGGCGCCGTTACCGATGCCGCGCTCCGTGATCTGCTCACCCAGCCACATCACGAAGATGGCGCCGACGGTGAGGAAGAACGTCATCAGGATGCGGAAGCTGAACCCGGGGTTCGCTACCGCGCCCGTGATCCCTTCCGAGAAGATCGCGAAGCCCCACGCCTGAACAGCCGCGAGCGCCACGGTCGCGTACCGCGACCACTGGTTGAGGCGTTTCCGGCCCTCTTCGTCCTTCGACATCTTGTCGACCTGCGGCACCACGGCCTGCGCGATCTGCTGGAAGATGCTGGCCGAGATGTACGGCATGATCCCGAGCGCGAACACGGTGGCGCGCGAGAGCTGACCGCCGGTGAACAGGTTATAGAGGCCGAGCAGGCCTCCCCCGTTCTTCTGGCTGTTGATGAAATCCTGGATGGCGATCGGGTTGACGCCCGGTGCCGTCACGTGCGCGCCGATGCGATACACCAGCAGGCAAAGCAGCGTGAAGAGGATCTTGTCTTTCAGCTCCGGCGTTCGGAACAGGTTCTGAACCGCCGTTGCCGCGTTGTTCTGGGCCATGGAAGCCTCGCTTTACTCCTCGACGCGGCCACCGGCCGCGACGATCTTCTCGCGAGCGCCGGCGCTGACCTGCAAGCCGCGCACGGTGACCGCCTGCGTGATTGCGCCGTTCGCCAATACCTTCACCTTCGCGCTGCTGCCGCGAATCAACCCGGCCTCGGCGAGTGACTCGCGCGTCACTTCCGACGCACCGAGCTTCGCGAGGTCGTCGAGCCGGACGATCTGCGACGTCACCTTAAATGGATTCGTGAAGCCGCGTTTGGGCAAGCGGCGAGTGATCGGCATCTGGCCGCCTTCGAAGTGCGGCTTGCCGCCGCCCGGACCGTGATGGCCCGCGCGCGCTTTGATACCCTTGTGTCCTTTGCCGGACGTCTTGCCCGTACCCGACCCCGGACCGCGACCCAACCGCTTGCGGTTCTTGGTCGAACCAGGCGCTGGCGTCAGGTTGTGCAGCCCGACCTTCTCGACCGTTTCCTTCGGTTTAGCGGCTGCTGTTTGGCGAGCCATTTACTTACCCCCCCCTTCCTCGACCGGCGTCACCTCGACGAGGTGCCGCACCTGCTTTAGCTGTCCGCGCAGCCCGGGCGTGATCTGCTTGACTACCACGTCCTGGTGGTGCTTGAGACCGATCGCCTCGAGCGTGGCGCGCATGCGCGAGGCGTGACCGATGCCACTCCGAACCTGCTTGATGCGTACGCTCCCAGACTCCGGAAGGTTCTGCGCCGGTGTCTTGGCCGGACCGCGTGTCGGGTGCCAAACGAATGTGCGTGCCATTTATGCCGTCTCCCCGGCCACGGCAACAGCGCCGGCCGGCGCCACCACCGTCTCGCGCGCTTCGCGCGACTTGGCGCGTGACCGATATGGCAGACTCGACGCCTCGACACCGCGCTCGCGCGCGACCTGCTCGACCGTCGTGAGCTGCTGAAGCCCGTCCATCGCCGCCCGCACCATGTTGTGCGGATTCGTCGAGCCCAGGCTCTTCGTGAGAATGTCCGAGATGCCGGCGCATTCCATGATGGCGCGGACCGCGCCGCCGGCAATCACGCCGGCGCCGGGCGCTGCCGGCTTCATGAGAACTTTGCCCGCACCGTGCTGTCCAACGATTTCGTGCGGAATCGTGCTGCCCGTGAGCGGGATCTGCACCATGTTGCGACGCGCCGCGTCGACCGCCTTACGGACGGCCTCCGAGACTTCGTTCGCCTTGCCGGACGCGAAGCCGACCTTGCCCTGACCGTCACCGACGGCCACGAGTGCGTTGAACGAGAAGCGGCGTCCGCCCTTCACGACCTTCGCGACGCGATTGATCGCGATGACGTTCTCGAGGAGCTCGCTGCCTTCACCGCGGCCACGGTCGTCGCCGCCACGGCCGCCGTCGCGGCCACCACGACCGCCGCGCTCACCGCGATCGCCGCCGCCCCCCCCGCCGCCAGGACCGCCGCCCGGGCCGCCGCGGCCACGTCCGCCGCCGCCACCGGGGCCGCCGCGACCGCGTCCACCGCCGCCACCGGGACCGCCGC